>CAYNYQ010000595.1:0-2861 GCA_964401305.1 uncultured Acetobacteraceae bacterium
CGGGAAGCGAATCAGACCAGACCGCGTCGCGGCCAGGGGTTTTTCGAGGTGTCCGCATGATCCCGGTGCCCCCCTCGGGTGTCCGCGTCTGGCTGGCCGTCGGACACACGGACATGCGCCGCCGCATGAACGGCCTCGCGCTGCAGGTGCAAGAGGCGCTCGGGCGCGATCCGCATGCCGGTGACCTGTACGTTTTCCGCGGCAGGCGAGGCGACCTGATCAAGGTCGTCTGGCACGACGGGGTCGGGATGTCGCTCTACACGAAGCGCCTGGAGCACGGGAAGTTCGTGTGGCCAAGCGCGTCGGGCGATGTGGTCGGCATCTCCGCCGCGCAGCTCGCCTACATGCTCGACGGCATCGACTGGCGGAACCCCCGCTACACCTTCAGGCCGCAGGCGGCGGGATAAAGTGGCGGGCGCGATTTGCGCTGGCGGCACGGCGTTGCCTTTGATTCACTTCTCCCGTGACAGCGGCGCCGGACCAGACAGGCGACATCGACGCACTCCGCGCCGCGCTGGCCGCGGAGCGCGAGGCGCGCGTCGCGGCCGAGGCCCGCGCCACCGAGGCGGAGGCGCGGGTGACCGGCGCCGAGGCGACGATCGCCCACCTGAAGCTCGTCATCGCCAAGCTCCGCCGCGACAAGTTCGGCGCCTCCTCCGAGCGCGGCCGCAAGCTGCTCGACCAGCTCGAGCTCGAGCTGGGCGAACTCGTTGCCGCGGCGACGGAGGACGCGGCCGAGGCCGAGGTGGCGGAGGGTGGGACGGCGCCCCGGCCCGAGGCGCCGCCGCGCCGCAAGCCGTTCCGCGGGCCCTTGCCCGCCCACCTGCCGCGCGAGCGGGTGGAGCTCCCCGCGCCCTCCGCCTGTCCCTGCTGCGGGGGCAGGCTGTCCAAGCTGGGCGAGGACGTCACCGAAACCTTGGAGGTGGTGCCCCGGCAGTGGAAGGTGATCCAGACCGTGCGCGAGCGGTTCTCCTGCCGCTCCTGCGAGACCGTCACCCGGCCGCCCGCACCCTTCCACCCGATCGCCCGCAGCCGCGCCGGTCCCCAGCTGCTGGCGACGGTCCTCGAGGCGAAGTTCGGCCAGCACCTGCCGCTGAACCGCCAAAGCGAGACCTACGGCCGGGAGGGGGTGGAGTTGAGCGTCTCGACCCTCGCCGATTGGGTCGGCACCTCGGCGGCGGCGCTGACGCCCCTGCACGCCCTGATCGAGGCCCATGTCCGGGCGGGGGCGGCTCCATGGCGACGACAGCACCGTCCCGCTGCTCGCCCGCGGCAAGGCGGTCACGGCCCGGCTCTGGACCTAACTGCGCGACGACCGGCCCTTTGCCGGACCCGCCCCGCCCGCCGCCCTGTTCCACTTCTCGCGCGACCGGACGGGCGAGCACCCGAAGCGGCATTTGGCGGGCTGGCAGGGGATCCTGCAGGCCGACGCCTATGCCGGGTTCGGTGAGCTCTACGCGGCCGACCGGGTGCCCGGGCCGATCACCGAGGCGGCCTGCTGGGCGCACTTCCGGCGCAAGGCGTTCGACTTGGCCGACCTCGCCCGCGCGCCGCTGGCCGCCGAGGCGGTGCGGCGCATCGACCTCGTGTTCGACGCCGAGCGCTAGGTGACCTGCCAGGACGCCGCCGACCGTTTCGCGCACCGCCAGGCGGTCGTCGCCCCGCTCGTGGCCGACCTCCACGCTTGGATGCTCGAGACCCGGGGAGTGCTGTCCCGGCACAACGAGCTCGCAGGCGCGCTGGACTACGCGCTCAGGCGCTGGGCGGCGTTCACTCGGTTCCTGAACGACGGACGGATCTGCCTCACGAACAACGCTGCAGAGCGGGCGCTGCGTGGTGTCGCCCTCGGCCGCCGCTCCTGGCTGTTCGCCGGGTCGGACCGCGGCGGCGAGCGGGCGGCCATGATGTACGCGCTGATCGTCACGGCGAAGCTGAACGACGTCGACCCGCGCGCCTGGCTCGCCGATGTGCTGGCGCGGATCGCCGATCACCCCGTCTCGTGCCTGGACGAGCTCCTGCCGTGGAAGTGGAAGGCGGCAGCGGCCGTCACCGCCAAGGCAGCCTGACGATGGCGGCGATCAGCTTTGTCTACTCCATCGCCCGCGTCGCCGAGATGCTCGGTGAGGACGAGGAGCGCCTGCACGACCTCGCCCTCTACATGGAGCCCGAAGACGGGCGCCTCTGGGTCTACGGCACCGGAGAGGACGCCACGCTCGCCTTTACCCGTGACGAGGTTGAGCGCCTCCGCGAACTCATCGCCGAAGAAAAGCGCTGAACCCGTCAATACCAGCGGCCGCGGCCATCACCGGATGGCTACTATGCGCGCGCCGGGTGATGCGATCCACCCGCGCCGCGACCAGCACGCCGCCGAGCAGCCGGCAGCGGGCCAGCGCTGCCCGGAAGCCTAGCCGCCGGTCGTCCTTGCCGGAGGCGACATCCTCGTACTCCGCCACCAGGGTCCAGCCCTGGCTGGCGACGAAGCCCTGGACGGAGGCGCGCTGCGCCTCGAGCCCGAGGCCGCTCTGGCCCTGCTCGGCGGTGGAGACCCTGAGGTACCCAACCGCCAGCCGCTGCTGCTCGTGGCGGCGCATCAGGCCGAGGCCTCGGCGGCGATGCGGTAGATGGTGTAGCTGCCCTTCGCGCCCTCCTTGCCGGGTCCGACCTGGCGGACACGCTCGTGGACCAGCACCGCGATGCCGCGCTTCTTCAGGCCGGCGAGGAAGCCGCGAACCGTGTGTGGCGCCCAGCCGGTGGCGGCGATCATGTCGGGGCCGCTGGCGCCCTCGGGGCGGCGCAGCAGGGCGAGGACCGCCTCCTGCTTGGTGCCGCTGCGGGGCGTGCGCGTGGCGCCAGGCGGGCGC
>CAYNYQ010000596.1:0-2860 GCA_964401305.1 uncultured Acetobacteraceae bacterium
GGCGAGGCCTACCAGGTCGCCGACGACCTGCGCGACGCCGTCTCCGACCCCGAGGAGATCGGCAAGCCCGTCGGCCAGGATGCCGCGCATGGCCGGCCCAACGCGGTCGCCGCCTTCGGCATCGACGGGGCGGTGCGACGCCTCGAGGGGCTGGCCGGGCTCGCCGTCTCGGCCATTCCGCCCTGTCCGCGCGCCGCCGACCTCAAGGCGCTGATCCTGCTCGAGGCGCGGCGGCTGCTGCCGCGCGAGCTCGCCGCGCGCGCCGCCTGAACCAGGGCCCGCGGAATGAGCGAGGCGGCTGCGCCGCGCCTGCCAACCGGTGGGGCGGCGATGCCCGGGCTGCGTGACCGGCTGCTCGGCTGGCGCGACCGGCTGGTGGCCGATCCGCGGTTCCGCGACTGGGCGGCCCGCTTCCCGCTGACCCGTGGCCTGGCGCGGCGGCGCGCGCGCGCGCTCTTCGACATGGCGGCGGGCTTCGTCTACGCGCAGGTGCTGGCGGCCTGCGTGCGGCTGCGCCTGTTCGATGTGCTGCACGAGGCGGGGCCGCTGCCGGCGGAGGCGCTGGCGCCGCGCCTCGGCCTCGACCGCGAGGGCACGCTGACCCTGCTGCGCGCCGCCGAGTCGCTCGGCCTGGTGGAGCGGCGCGGCGCCACCTGGGGGCTCGGCACGCTCGGCGCCGCCATGATCGGCAATGACGGGCTGACGGCGATGGTCGAGCACCACGCCATGCTCTACGCCGACCTTGCCGACCCCGTCGCGCTGCTGCGCCGCGGCCCGAGCGGGGAGACGGCACTGGCGCGCTACTGGGCCTATGCCCGCGCCGAGCGGCCCGATGCGCTCGGCGCGGGCGATGTCGGCGACTACACGGCGCTGATGGCGGCGTCGCAATCCTTCATCGCCGCCGAGGTGCTGGACGCCGTGCCCGAGCTCGCGCGGTGCCGCTGCCTGATGGATCTCGGCGGCGGCGACGGCAGCTTCCTGCGTGCCGCGGCGGCACGGCATCCGGCGCTGCACCTGCTGCTTCTCGACCTGCCGCCGGTCGCCGCCCGGGCGGAGCGGCGCTTCGCCGCGGCGGGGCTGGCGGGGCGCGCGCGCGCGGTGGGCGGCAGCTTCCTCGACTCCGCCACGCTGCCGCGCGGCGAGGCGGACATCGTCTCGCTGGTGCGCGTCGTGCACGACCACGACGACGCGGCGGCGATGACGATCCTGCGAGCGGCCCGTGCCGCGCTGCCGCCGGGCGGGATGCTGCTCCTCGCCGAACCGATGGCGGGAACGCCGGGCGGGGAGCCCGCGGGCGGCGCCTATTTCGGCTTCTACCTGCTGGCCATGGGCAGCGGCCGGCCGCGCACCGCGGCCGAGCTGCGCGCGATGCTCGCCGAGGCCGGCTTCGAGGCCGTGCGCGAACGCGCGACCCGCACGCCGCTGCTGGTGCGGGTGCTGCTCGCCGGCACTGCCCGGTGAGCCGCGCGCCCGCCATGCGCCGGGACGCTCTGTCGCAAGTGCCGTTGCGATTGTCAGTTTGGCTTGACAGTCATGTCTGTCATCTTAGACTGACATTCATGAACGGGGCGGAGGGAAGGGCGTGAACACTGTCGCCGTCCTGCTGAAGCAACCGGAGCAGATGGAGCTCAGCCGGCTCGACCTCGTCGCCCCTGGGGCGGCAGATGTGGTGGTCGACGTCGAGTGGAGCGGCATCAGCACCGGCACGGAACGTCTGCTCTGGTCGGGCCGCATGCCGCACTTCCCGGGCATGGGATATCCGCTGGTGCCGGGCTACGAATCCGTCGGCCGCGTGGCCGAGGCCGGGCCCGAGGCCGGGCGCAGCATCGGCGAGCGCGTCTTCGTCCCCGGCGCGCGCTGCTTCGGCGCGGTGCGCGGGCTGTTCGGCGGCGCGGCGAAGCGCCTCGTGGTGCCGGGCGTGCGTGCGACGCCCATTCCCGATTCGCTCGGCGACCGCGGCGTGCTGCTGGCGCTGGCCGCCACCGCCTTCCACGCCGCCGCGGCGCCCGGCGCGCGTCAGCCCGACCTCATCGTCGGCCATGGCGTGCTGGGCCGGCTGCTGGCGCGGCTGGCGATCGCGGCCGGCGCCCCGGCGCCCGTAGTGTGGGAGCGCGACGCGACGCGCCAGGGCGGTGCCGAGGGCTACCAGGTCCTCGACCCCGCGCTCGACACGCGCTGCGACTACGCCTCGGTCTACGACGCGAGCGGCGACCCCGGGCTGCTCGACCAGCTGATCGCGCGGCTCGCGCCGGGCGGCGAGGTGGTGCTGGCCGGCTTCTATGCCGAGCCGCTGCGCTTCGCCTTCGCGCCGGCCTTCATGCGCGAGGCGCGGATCCGCGTCGCCGCGGAGTGGCGCGAGCCGGACTTGGCCGCGGTGAGCGCACTGATCGCCGCGGGCCGGCTCTCGCTCGACGGGCTGATCACGCACCGCGAGCCGGCCGGCGAGGCGCCCCGCGCCTACCGCACCGCCTTCACCGATCCCGCCTGCCTGAAGATGGTCCTCGACTGGAGAAACCACGCATGAACGCGCCCGTCGGGAAGCCGGAGCCCGCCGCGCCGCAGGCGACGCAGCCTGCGCCGAAGACCCAGATCATCGCCATCTACGGCAAGGGCGGGATCGGCAAGTCCTTTACCCTCGCCAACCTCAGCTACATGATGGCGCAGCAGGGCAAGCGCGTGCTGCTCATCGGCTGCGACCCGAAGAGCGACACCACCAGCCTGCTCTTCGGCGGCAAGTCCTGCCCGACCATCATCGAGACCTCGAGCCGCAAGAAGGCGGCCGGCGAGGCGGTGCAGATCGGCGACGTCTGCTTCAAGCGCGACGGCGTCTTCGCCATGGAGCTCGGCGGGCCCGAGGTCG
>CAYNYQ010000597.1:0-1549 GCA_964401305.1 uncultured Acetobacteraceae bacterium
CCGGCAGCAGCCGGTAGGGGCCGAGCACGGCGGCGAAGCCCGGCAGGTCCAGCGCCTTGCCGAGGCCGGTCGCCAGGAAGATCGCCGCCAGCAGCCAGCGCGCGGCGATGGCCCACCACGGCGGGTCAGCGGGTGCCATGGCGGATCTCGATGCGCCGGCGGCCCTTGGCGGTCTTCGGCGTGATCGCCGGGGCGCGTGGCGCCGGCGGTGCGGCGAGGTGGCCGCCCGTGGCCGGGTCCCACCAGCGTCCGTCCGGCAGCGCCAGGGGGCGCAGCAGGAAGTCGTCGCGCCTGGCATTGTGCAGGCACATGGAGATCGGGCCGTCCGCCGTCGCCACCATGAAGCTGCAGCCGGCGATGCGGTCGCGTTCCAGCCGCCGCGCATCCATGAAGTCGTGGATGAAGAAGGTGAGCTTGCCGACCGCGCCGCGGGATGCGCGCAGGTCTTGCCGCATCGCCCAGGCCTTGCGCGCCGCCCAGGGCAGCACGCGGAGCGCGGCGCGCGGGTGCCGCGCCAGGCCGCCGAGGAAGGCCAGCGCCCGGCGGCGAGGGTCGCGCCGGTCGAAGCGGGCGCCGACCATGGCCTGCAGCAGCGTCGCGGCGACCGCGGGGTCGTCCAGCATGTCGTGCGCCCGGCCGTTCGCCACCAGCGCCAGGGCGTAGCGGTTGCAGCCCTGGTGCCCCACCGCCATCGTGTCGAAGGTGAGTGGTGCGCCGATGCCGTCCTGGATGGCCGCGGCGACGCTGGCCTTCGTCACCGGCGCGCCGCGGGCGCCGAGGGTGCCGCGCCCGGTCTCCGCCTGCAGCTGGAAGCTGGCGAGATTCACCGCCTCGGCATGGCGCAGGAAGAAGCGCGCGACCGCCGGGATCTCGTGCAGGTTGCCGTCGAAGACGGTGGTGTTGAACACCACGGCGATGGGCAGGCCGCGGGCGCGTTCGATGTACTCGGCGCGGAGCGCGTTCAGCGCGACCTCGTCGGCATAGCCCTTGCGTTCCTGCGTCATGTCGACGTGGAAGGCGACGTCCACGAGGCCGGCATCGGCCAGCTCCGCCAGCAGGTCGCGGGTCGCGCGGATGCCGTTGGTGAAGAGCGAGGCGCGCATCCCCGCCTCCGTCACGCGGCGGACGATCGCGACCAGCTCCTCGCGCCGGCGCAGGGTGGGGTCGCCGCCGGTGACCTGCACCTCGGTGTCCGGGCCGTAGTGCTCGCGGATCATGGCGATGCGGCGGAACACCTCCTCCAGCGGGATGTCGTGCACCGCCTCGGAATGCTCCGAGAGGTAGCAGAGCGTGCAGTCCAGGTTGCAGCGCTGGGTGATCTCCAGCGCGACGCAGCCGATGGCGAAGCGCCGGCCGATCGGCTGGCGCGGGTGCCAGGCGCCGGCCTCGGCCATGCGGGCGCGGGCGCGGGCGATGGGGTCGGCGCCGGGGGGCGGGGGCGGGTCCGGCCGCGCCGCCGCCACCTCCGCTGCCGAGAGCCAGCCGCCGCCGCAGCCGGGATGCGCGCCGCCATCCATGCGCCAGCCTTCCGCCGACCGTGCTGCCGCTA
>CAYNYQ010000597.1:1649-2844 GCA_964401305.1 uncultured Acetobacteraceae bacterium
ATGGGGGTGGGCGGCCTTGGCCTGGGGGCGGTTCGGGCGCATATGCGCCCCGCCATGGCACCCCTCCCTTTCCGCAAGATGCATGGGCTGGGCAACGACTTCGTCGTGCTGGACGCGCGTGCCCAGGACCTGTCCATCACCCCCGGCCGGGCTGCCGCCATCTCGGACCGGCGCTTCGGCGTAGGCTGCGACCAGTTCATCGTCATGGAACCGCCTGGCGACGGCGCGGACGTCTTCATGCGCATCCGCAACCCCGATGGCTCGGAGGCCGGGGCCTGCGGCAACGCCACGCGCTGCATCGCCAGCCTGGTGGCCGCCGAGACCGGCAGGGACCGGATCGTGGTCCGCACCATCGCCGGCGACCTGCCGGTGGAGGTCCTGCCGGGCGGCCTCTATCGCGCCGACATGGGCCCCGCGCGCCTTGGCTGGCAGGACGTGCCGCTGGCCCGGGCGATGGACACGCTGCACCTGCCGCTCGCGCGCGACGGGCTGGCCGATCCGGCGGCGTGCTCCATGGGCAATCCGCACGCCACCTTCTTCGTCCCCGACCTCGACGCCGTGCCGGTCGCCGAGCTTGGCCCGGGGCTGGAGCACGACCCTCTCTTCCCTGAGCGCGCCAATATCGGCTTCGTGCAGGTCCTGAACCCGGAGCACATTCGCCAGGCGATGTGGGAACGCGGCGCGGGCATCACGCTGGCCTGCGGCTCCGGCGCCTGCGCGGCCGTGGTGAACGCGGCGCGGCGCGGCCTGACGGGACGGCGCGTGCGCGTCACCCTCGCCGGCGGCGACCTCGAGATCGCGTGGCGGGAAGCGGACGGGCACGTGCTGATGACCGGCCCGGTCGCCACCGCCTTCACGGGCGAACTGGACCTCGACGCGTTCGCGCCATGAGCGTCGTGTCCGAATCCGGAGCGACGGAGGAGCCGGGCGTGGATCGGCCGCGCAACGCGCCCGAGGTCCTCACCTTCGGCTGCCGCCTCAACACCTATGAATCGGCGGCGATGCGCGACCTGGCGGAGAAGGCCGGGCACGGCGCGGGCACCATCGTGGTGAACACCTGCGCGGTGACGGCGGAGGCCGAGCGCCAGGCGCGCCAGGCCATCCGCAAGGCGGCGCGCGACAACCCGGGCGCGCGCATCCTGGTCACCGGCTGCGCCGCGCAGATCAACCCCGCCGCCTGGGCCGCGCTGCCCGG
>CAYNYQ010000598.1:0-2838 GCA_964401305.1 uncultured Acetobacteraceae bacterium
GGCCGCCTCGCGCGCCGCGGCGAGCATGGCCGCCCCGCCCGCCGCGTGCAGCGTCAGCATCGCCGGCCGCAGCGGTGCCAGGGCGCGCACGGCGCCGGCCACCGTGTTCGGGATGTCGTGCAGCTTGAGGTCGAGGAAGACCGGGGCGCGCGCGGCCAGGCGCCGCAGCGCCTCCGGCCCCTGCGCGGCGAAGAGCTCGAGGCCGAGCTTCAGCACGCCGCAGCGGGGCGGCGCCAGCGCCTCGGCCAGCGCCGCCGCCCGCGCCGGGTCGGCGGTGTCGATGGCGGCGACGATGCGGGCCGCACCGCCGCGCGGGCGCTCAAGGGCCAGCACGCTGCGGGGGATCCTTCGGCCGGACGCCCGGAAGCTGGGTCAGGCGGCGTTGCGCCGCAGCGGGACGATGCCCCGCCCGGGGGCGGCCGCCGGCGGCACGGGCCCGACCTCGCGCGCCGCGCGGGCCCGCATCTCGGCCAGCTCCGCCTCCAGCACCCGCGCCGCTTCCTCGAGCCGGCGGGCGCGGCGGCGATAGGGCAGGGCGGCGGCCCAGGCGATCAGCGCGCCGAACAGGAAGGCCAGCGCCGCGACGATCAGGATGGCCACCGAGAGCGGCGCCACCCAGGCCACGTCGAAGGGCCAGAGATGCAGCGCCACCTCCGCCCGGTTCGACAGGCCGAACAGGATCAGCAGGACGAGGATGGGGGCGAGGAGCAGCCAGAGCATCATGCGACCTTCGAAGTGACGCGGGCGGATCCCGCCGCCATCGGTGCCGGCGCGGCGGCCGGCGCGGGGGGACCGCCATTCACGCGCTCGCGCAGTTCCTTGCCCGGCTTGAAGTAGGGCACGGCCTTGCCGGCCACCGGCACGGCGGCGCCGGTGCGCGGGTTGCGGCCCGTGCGGGCCTCCCGGCGCTTGGCGGTGAAGGCGCCGAAGCCGCGCAGCTCCACCCGGTCCCCGCGCGCGAGGGCGGCGGTGATCTCGTCGAAGATGGTGGCCACGATCAGCTCGATGTCGGGCTGGCGGAGATGCGGATTCTCGGCGGCCAGCAGCGCGATCAGCTCGCTCTTGGTCATGGGCGCGGCAGGATCTCCGGTACGGGCGCGGGCAGGGCGCCCGGGCCGGCGCGGCGGGGGCCGCGCCATCACCGCCCAGGCTGCCAGAGGGCGCGCACGCCGTCAACGCCAAGCCATTCTGAAATCAGGGTTTTTGCAAGGCCGCTCCAGGCCGCCTCGAACAGGCGCTCGGCGGTGCTGCGGATCTCGATCTCGCGCACGGGCAGGGTCTCGGCCACGCCGCGCTCGGCGGCCAGCCAGGCGCGGGCCTCGCGCTCGCCGCCGATCGCATCGACGAGGCCGGCCGCCAGCGCCTGCCGCCCGGTCAGCACCCGGCCATCGGCGATGGCGCGGACCGCCGCCTCCTCCATCCCCCGCCCACGCACCACCATGCCCACGAACTGGTCGTGCAGGTCGCGGACCACGCGCTCGAGCGCCGCGCGGCCCTCGGGCGAGAGCGGGCGGAAAGGGCTCGGCTGGTCCTTCAGCGCGCCGGAGGCGATGGTCTCGACGTTCACGCCGAGCCGCGCCAGCAGCTCGGAGGCATCGGGGCTCTGCAGCACGACGCCGATCGATCCGGTGACGGTCGCCTCGCGCGCCCAGATCCGCCCCGCCGGCAGCGCCACCATGTAGCCGGCCGAGGCCGCCGTGCCGCGCATCACCGCGACCACAGGCTTCGCGTCCGCGAGGCGCAGCAGCGCGGCGTGCAGCGCCTCCCCGCCCGCGACGCTGCCGCCGGGGCTGTCGATCGAGACCAGCACGGCGCGCACCGCATCGTCGCGGCGCGCCTTGTCCAGCGCCTCGATCAGCTTGCGGTCCTCGGCGATGAAGCCCTGCACCGGCAGGCGCGCGACATGCTGGCCGGCGCCGGGGGCGAAGGCGCCGAGCCCGCCCTCGCCCAGGCCGCGGCCGAGCCAGGCGGCGCCGAGCACCAGCAGCAGCACGGCCGCGGCGCGCCACAGCGCCAGGCGCCGCTTCAGCCGGCGGCGGTCGATCAGCAGGTCGGCATCGAGGGCCATGGTCGGTCCGCGCGGGGTGACGCCGAGCATCTTGGGGCCGGCGGCGGCGCTGACCAGGGCCGATCATGCTTGCGGAGGCGGTCGGGAACCGTGGAAGATCGTTCCCGCACAGAGGGGAGAGGTCCGATGCCGCCGCCTTGGAGCCTCGCCGGCGCCGCCGCGCTGCTGCTTGTGGCGGGCGGCGCCGCCGCGCAGACCGCGCCGCCCGGGCCGCGCGGGGTACCGCACACCGTGGCCGAGCTGGCCGCGGTCTGTTCCATCGGCCCGGATTCGCCCGACTACGTGGCGGCCGGCTTCTTCTGCCGCGGCTTCCTCGCCGGGGTCGGGCAGTACCACGGCGCCACCCATCCCGTGGGCCGCGGGCCGGCGCCGATCTTCTGCGTGCCCGATCCGCCACCGACGCTGGGTGCCGCCGTCACCGGCTTCGTCGCCTGGGCGCGGGCCAACCCGCAGCACGGCGCGGAGGCAGCGGTCGACGGGCTGATGCGCTATGCCGCGGCCACCTGGCCCTGCCCGCCGGAGCCGACGCGGGGAACCGGACGGAGGCGCGCGCCATGACCAAGCCCATGCGCCGGCTCGGCCGGACCTGCCTCGTGCTGCTGGTCGCGGCCACGCTGGCCGCCTGCGCCGGGGCCGTGGCGCCGACGCCGCCCATCGCGGGCGGCGGCTTCGGCAACCTCTCGGCCATGGATTCCGCGGCCTTCGGCCGGCGCGCGACCACGCCGGGCTTCACCATCGACCGCGGGTTCAGCGGGTCGGGGGCCTAGAGC
>CAYNYQ010000599.1:0-2834 GCA_964401305.1 uncultured Acetobacteraceae bacterium
GGTGGGCGGTGCGTGCGCTGCGAATGCGGCGGCGCGAACGTCCGCTCCGGGTCGATCATCCCCATCCGCCACCGGTATTGGCACCTCCTGGCCGGTCAGGCTTCGATGACAATCTTGCCGAAGTGCTGTCCGGTCGGCTGGGCGCGCCACGCCTCCGGTGCCGCGGCGAAGGGGAAGCGCCGGTCGATGACCGGCCGCAGCGCCGGCTGCGCCGCAAGCGCTGAGTTCATCGCCGCGAAGCTGGCGCGGGGCCCGACATAGACGCCTTGCAGGCGCAGCGCCTTCGGGATCAGCGGGCGCGGATCGACCGCGCCGCCACCCGCCACCACCCCGATCACCGCGACGGTGCCGCCGAAGGCCGCCGCCGCGATCGAGCGCGGCAGCGTCCCCGCCCCGCCCACCTCGACCACGAGATCGACGCCGCGGCCGTCCGTCGCGTCCAGCACCGCGCGGTCCCAGTCGGGCTGCGCGCGGTAGTTCACCAGCACATCGGCGCCCAACTCCCGCGCGCGGGCCAGCTTCTCCTCGGCGGAGGAGGTGACGATAACGCGCGCCCCGGCTGCCTTGGCGAATTGCAGCGCGAAGACCGAGACGCCGCCGGTGCCGAGCACCAGCACGGTCTGGCCCGGCCCGATGCGGCCGGCGTCGAACAGCGCGCACCAGGCGGTCAGTCCTGCACAGGGCAGGGTGGCGGCCTCGGCGAAGGAGAGGTGGCCGGGCAGGCGCAACACGCCACGCTCCGGCAGCACCACCTCCTCGGCCAGCACGCCGTCCAGCGCGCCGCCGAGCGCGGTCGCGCCCACGCCGGCATGGAAGGGCCCGCCCTCCCAGCCCTGGAAGAAGGTCGGCGCAACGCGGTCGCCGGGCCGCAGCGCCGTCACGCCCTCGCCCACCGCCAGGATCTCGCCGGCGCCGTCCGACAGCGCGACCGTGTCGCGCGGCACCGGACCGCCGAAATAGCGTCCCGCGGCGACGGCGAGGTCGTGGAAGTTGATCGACCAGGCGCGCATGCGCACCAGCACCTCGCCCCGCCCCGGCGGCCGCGACGGACGCTCGACCAGGCGCAGCCCGTCGGCGCCCGCGGTCGAGCCGGCGGGGATGACCCAGGCCTTCATGCCGGGGCACCCGCGGCCGGCACCACGCCTTCGCGGAACAGCGCCTCGACCGGCAGCCAGGGGCCGAGCGCGACGAGGCGGATGTCGAACAGGCCGGCCGCGACCATCGGCAGCCGCGCCAGCGCCGCCTCGACCTCGGGCTTGCCGGCGGCCTCGAAGGTGAGCGCGACCGTCAGCGGCTCGGGCTGGAAGTGCATCTCGCGCACCAGCCCGGCGCGGTACATCGGCCAGAGCGCCACCTCTTCGTCGACGATGTGGGGCCGAAACGCGTCGAGGGTCCGACCGGCGGCGGGGGTGAGCAGGGCGAGGATCTTCATCGGGGGTCTCCTGTAAGGAGGCGCGTGGGGCAGCGGTCTCAGCTGACCGCAAGGCCGAGCTCGCGGGCGACTGCGTCGGCGTTGAGGCCCGGCACGTCGGGTACGCCGGCGACCGCCGGCCAGCCCGGATGGCGCCGCTCCGTCTCGGCGACGACGGCGCTGCGCGCCGCGGGCGTGAGGCGACCCGTGGCGGCGCTGTCCGCGACCAGCGCGCGGAAGCGGCAGATGTAGTCGCGCTGTGCCGCGAGCAGCGTGGCGGCATCGGCGGCCTCGCCATGCCCCGGATACGCAATGGCGCCCGGCGGCAGCAGCGACTGGGTCAGCGCGATCTGGTCGAGCCAGTCCGCGCTGTGGCCCTCGGCGAGCCAGGGGGTGAAGGCGTTCGCCGCGACGTCGCCAATGACGGCGAGGCCCGTGCCCTCCACGAGGAACAGCGTCGCGCAGACGGTCTCGCCCGGGCCGAGCTCGGCGTGGCGGATGCGCAGGCCGGCGAGGTCGAGCGTGCCGCTCTCCGGCAGGATCAGGGTGGGCGTCGGCATCCCCGCCGCGAAGTCGTCGCCGAGGAAGGAGCCGGCGAGCGCCAGCACGCCGCCCTCGTCGGTGCGCATCACCTCGGCCGTGCGCGCCGAGGCCGCCAGGACCGCATCCGGGAAGGCCGCCAGTAGCGCCGGAAGCCCGCCGACGTGATCGGGGTGCGGGTGAGTGAGCAGCACCGCGGCCACAGGCTTGCCGATGGCACCGGCCATGCGCGCGACCTCGGTGGCCTGGCTAAGCTGGCGCTGGGCGTCCACGATCACGACGCCTGCCGGGCCTTCGAGGATCCAGCTGTTGACCGAGCCGAGGCCCGGCGAGGCATGCCGGTGCACGACGACCGGCCCGGCCCCGGTCTTCTCCGCTTGCGTCATCTCGACGGCTCCTGCTGCGCGGGTTGCAGACTGCGCCATCGCCTGGTGTTGCCCGTAGCTCTCCTTGGGCAGCACAGTGTTTCCATCCGGTCCACATCAGCCGGGGGGGCCCAGACCATGCGCGACCTGGCCAACCTGATCGCCTTCGCGCGCATCGCAGAGGCGGGCTCCTTCGCGGAAGCGGCGCGACGGGCGGGCACGACCACCTCCGCCATGTCGAAGGCGGTCAGCCGGCTGGAGGCGGCGCGCGGCGTGCGCCTGCTGCACCGCACCACGCACGCCCTCTCGCCGACCGCCGAGGGCGAGCGGCTGCTGGAGGCGGCCCGGGCGCTGCTGCGCGAGGCCGAGGCGGTGGAGGCCGCGCTTGGCGAGGCATGGGACGGGCGCGCGGCCGGGCGCGTGCGGCTGACGGCGCCGGGCGCCCTCGCGCGCGCCTGCATCCTGGGGTCAGGACATAGAACGGGCACAGATATACGCTAAGCGTCTCTGCGCGCACT
>CAYNYQ010000600.1:0-2831 GCA_964401305.1 uncultured Acetobacteraceae bacterium
AGGAAGCTCTCGTTGTCCGCCGCGAGGTCGGGCCAGACGGCGGGCGCGCCCGGCATCACCGCCGCCGCCGCATCGGTCACGGCGGGCAGCGGCGCGTACTCCACGGTGATGGCCTCGGCCGCGTCCTGCGCCTGGGCGCGGGTCTCGGCCACCACGGCGGCGACCGCATCGCCTACATAGCGCACCTGGTCCACGGCCAGCATGCGCCAGGGCGTCTGCGCCAGCGGCCTGCCGTCGCGCCGGTGCCGCGGCGTCACACAGCGCAGCACGCCGAGCTCCTGGACGTCCGCGGCCGTCAGCACCAGCAGTACGCCGGGCATCGCGCGCGCTGCCGTCGCGTCGATGCGCAGGATGCGCGCGGCAGCATGCGGCGAGCGCAGCATGTGCAGCCAGGCCGCTCCCGGCGCGGCAACATCGTCCACGAAGCGGCCGGCGCCGCGCAGGAAGCGGCTGTCCTCGACGCGCCGGACCGGTGCGCCGATCCCCGGGATGCCGGCAACCATCGGCTCAGGCCGCCGGCGCTACCGAGAGGCCGCGCACCTTGTGCTTCTCGATCAGGCCGGCGACCATGCCGCTGCGCTTGGCCTCCTCGACGAACTCGGCCAGCCACCTCGCGGCGGCGGCATTGGCGCGTGCCGTGCCGATGGCCTGCTGCACCGCCATGAACTGGCCGTCGAGGATGCGCGCACCGGGCAGCTTCTCCACGTCCGAGATCAGGCCGGGACGCAGGCCCGCATAGATCTCCGCCTTGTCGTCGATGAACTTCTGGAAGGCCGCGCCGCCGCCGCCTGGCACCAGCTCGAGCTTCGCGTGCCGGATGTTCCGCTCGAGCCAGAGCGTGTAGGCGGCGCCCGCGCCGGTGTAGATCCGGTTGCCCGCGACATCGACCTGGTCCATCGCCGTGATCGACGAGCCCGGCGGCACCAGGTAGGTCGCCTCGATCTCGCAATAGGCCGCGGTGAAGGCGATCTTCTCCGCGCGCTGCGGCTCCGCGCCGATGTTGCCGATGTCCCACTTGTCCTTGCCCGCATCATCGGCAAGGTCGCTCGGCCGCGCATAGGGCACCAGCCTGCAGGGCACGCCGAGGCGCCGCGCGATCTCGCGCGCCATGTCGGGCGAAACGCCGTCCGGGTCGCCTTCCGGCGTGCGGCCGGTGACGAGCAGGAAATTGCCCATGTTGATCCCGGCGCGGAGCACGCCGCCGGGCGCGAGCTGGGAGACGACCTCTGCGGGTGCGGCCATGATGACGGTCCGATGCTGCCTGTCCTGGACGCCCAAGCCTAGGCGTGCGGCCGCACCCTGTCACCCAGGCGGCTTTGGGCCCTGCACAGACCCGGTGCGGAATGCCGCACAGACCGCCTGGTCCGCGGCGCCGCCGCGGTCTCAGCCTGCCTGGTCGGCGACGACGGCCAGCGAGAAAAGCTGCACGCCGAGCAGGCGGCCATCCTCCCGCCCGAACTCGATCGGCCGCGCCGCGTCGGGCGCGTCGAGCACCAGCACGTTGCGTTCGGGCTGCAGCAGCGTCGCGGGGATGGGAAAGGCGGCCAGCTGGCGCATCGGCAGGGTCAGCGACCCGATGCGCAGGCCGTTGAGATAGACGAACAGATCCGGCGCCGGCAGCAGGTGGGCGTCGCGGAACGCATTCACGTCGAGTTCCAGCATGAGCGGCCGTAGCCCGCCCCCAGGCTCCCAGGCGAACTCGACCTCGCACCACCGCCCGGCGGACCAGGCGAATCCATCCTCCGCCGGATGGAAGTTGCGGAGGGCCACCGTCGCCTCATGTTCGTCACCGATCCTCACCGGGCTCCCCAGTCGCAGCATCCCCATTCCTTCCTGCGCTGCCGCCCTCCGTCTCGATCGCGGGGGCAGGCTGCTCGCGAGCGCCTCGCACCCAAGCCGAAAGCCGGAGCGGCTTCCAGTGAAGGAACGTTGAAACACGAGGGCGCGTCGGTCACTGCTTGACCCCTCACAGTAGCCCGGAAACAATCGGATTGGGGAGAGGGGTCAGCGCACGCGGCGGCGTCCGTGCCCGAATAGCCACGCCATGTCACTCGGTCACGCCCATGCTGGACGCATTCCGAGGCGCGCCCTCGCCGGCACCGGATCGGCGAACGAGACGCGCAGGGGTATTGTTGCGTAATCGCACCGGCCAGGGCGATCCGATCGGGCGGGAGAGGGAGAGAATGACGATGCGACTGCGCACTTCGTTGGCGGGGATGCTCGCCGCCGCAACCCTGGCCATCGCGCCTGCGTCCGCGCAGGCACAGGAACGCACGCTGCGCGTTTCCCTCAACACCGAGCTGCAGGTGCTGGACCCGATCGTCGTCACCATCAATGCGACGCGGGTCTTCGCCTACATGGTCTTCGACCAGCTCACCGCCATAGACGCCGAGGGCAAGTACCATCCGCAGATGCTGGAAGGCTGGGAGGTCAGCCCGGACCGCCTGACCTGGCGCTTCCGCTTGCGCGAGGGGCTGGAATGGCATGACGGCGCGCCGGTGACGGCGGAGGACTGCGTCGCCTCGCTCCGCCGCTGGGCCAAGCGCGAGCCGCTCGGCCGCCAGCTGATGGAGGCGACGCGCGAGATCCAGGTGATCGACCAGCGCAGCTTCGCCATCGTGCTGAACCGGCCCTTCGCCTTCGTCATCGAGGCGCTCGGCAAGCCGGGCAACACCATTCCGGTGATGATGCCGGCGCGCATCGCCGCCGACGCCGATGTCGGAAAGCCGGTGGCCGAGGTGATGGGCTCCGGCCCCTTCCTCTTCGACCGCGCCGCCTGGCGGCCTGGCGACCGCGCGATCTTCCGCCGCAACCCGCGCTACCGGCCGCGC
>CAYNYQ010000601.1:0-2816 GCA_964401305.1 uncultured Acetobacteraceae bacterium
ACCACATGCCGGTCGTCGGCAGCGACGGCCGGCCGGTCGGCATCGTGGACGCGGTCGAGGGCGACTACCTCAAGCTGACCCGCAACGACCCGGCGGCCGGCGGCGGGCATCGCTGGCTGCCGCGCAGCACCATCGCGGGGCTCGATGGCGGGATGGTGCGGCTCTCCCTTCCCGCCGCCCAGGCCGCGGAGGCGATGCTGGACGAGCGGGCGGTCGCGGAGCGCATCGCCCTCGATCCCGACGCCGCCGCGGCCTTCGGCCGGCCCGTCGACGACGCCCCGCATGGCAGCCGCGCCCACAAGCACGGGCCGAAGGGCCAGCGCGAGCACGGGCAGTCCGGCCAGCAGCCGGGGCCGCCGGGCCGCACCTCCACCGCCGCCTTCCCCGACGGAAAGCCGCGCTGATGGCCCCGCCCCCGGCCATCCTCTCGCGCGAGTTGCGCCTCGGCACCGGGCCCGACCTGCGGCGCCGGCGCTGGATCCTCGGCCTGTCGCTCTTCGGCACGCTGATGGCCCAGGTGGTGCTGCTGTTCCAGATGGGCCTGCTGCGGCGGCTGCCGGATCCGCCGGTCGGGCCCTTCGATGCGACGAAGGTCGATGCCTCGGACTATGCCTACAAGCGGATGGCGGTGCCGGACGGGGTGCTGATGCTGGTCACCTATGCCGTGACGGCGGCGCTGGCCGCGGCGGGCGGCAAGGACCGCGCGCGCCAGGACCCGGTGCTGCCGCTGCTGATGGCGGCCAAGACGGGCTACGACAGCTGGACCTGCCTCAAGCTGGCGCGCGAGGAATGGGCGGAGAACCGCGCCCTCTGCGGGTGGTGCCAGGGGGCGACGCTGGCCTCGCTGGCGAGCCTCGCGCTGGCGCTGCCGGAGGCCGGGCGGGCGCTCGGCACGCTCAGCCGGGAAAGTCGCCGAGCCAGAGCACGTCGCTGATCCGCCGCGCGCCGCTGGCCAGCATCGCCAGCCGGTCGAAGCCGAGCGCGATGCCGCTGCCCGAGGGCATGCCGTGCTCCAGCGCCGCCAGGAAATCCTCGTCCACCGCCCAGCCTTCCGCCCCGTAGAGCCGGCGCCGTTCCGCCACGTCGTGCACGAAGCGGGCGCGCTGCTCCGCGGCGTCGGTCAGTTCGTCGAAGGCATTGGCCAGCTCGATGCCCCCCACGAAGAGCTCGAAGCGCAGCGCCGCGCGCGGGTCGGCGGGGTCGCGCCGGGCCAGCGCGGCCTGGGGGCTGGGCCAATGCGTCAGGAAGGTCGCGCGGCCGCGGCCGATCGCGGGCTCCACGCGCTCCAGCAGCAGGCGGAAGAACAGGTCCTCCCAGGACTCTCCCGGGCGCGGCGGCACCCCGATGCGCGCGGCGGCGTCGTGCAGGCGGGCGGCGTCGCCCTCGGTCGCCAGGATGTCGAGGCCGCCGCACCAGCGCCGGAAGGCCTCCGCCATGGTGATGCGCTCGAAGGGCAGCGTCAGGTCGGTCTCGACGCCCTCATGCGCGACAACGGGCGGACAGACGGCGCGGACGAAGGCCTCGGTCTCGTCCATCAGCCCCGCCAGCCCCAGCCCGGGCCGGTACCATTCCAGCATGGTGAACTCGGGCGCGTGGCGCGGCCCGCGCTCGCCGTTGCGCCAGACCCGGGCGAGCTCGAAGACCGGCCCGGCACCAGCCACCAGCAGCCGCTTCAGCGCCAGCTCGGGCGAGGTGCGCAACCAGAGCGTCCGCCGCTCCCCCTGCCCCAGGTGGGGCAGGTATTCGCTGCGGAAGCCCTGCAGGTGCACCTCCATCCCTGGCACCGGCACGAGGCAGGGCGTCTCGACCTCCTGGTAGCCGCGGGCGCGGAAGAAGGCGCGGGTGTCGTCCACCAGCCGGGCGCGGCGGCGCAGGAAGGGCAGGCGCGCGGCGAGGCTCTCCGGGTGCCAGGCGGGGGTCGGCATGGATTGCGGCTGGGCTCCCATCGGGGGTAGTCGGCCCCACCATGCCCGATGGCACGCCCCTTCGCACGAACCGCACCCTCCGCACGGCCGGGGAGCTGGTCGAGGCCGGCCTGCTCCCCGCGGCCCGCCAGGCCGGGGCGGAGGCGGTCGGGGCGCGCTACAGCATCGCCGTCACGCCCGACGTCGCGGCGCTGATCGACCCCGCCGATCCCGCCGACCCGATCGCGCGGCAATACCTGCCCGACGCCGCCGAACTCGTCACCGCGCCGCACGAGAGCGCCGATCCCACCGCCGATGCGCCCTTCACGCCGGTGAAGGGCGTGGTGCACCGCTACCCGGACCGCGCCCTGCTGAAGCCGCTGCTGGCCTGTCCGGTCTATTGCCGCTTCTGCTTCCGGCGCGAGGCGGTGGGCCCCGATGGCGGGCTGCTGACCGAGGCGGAGCTGGAGGCCGCGCTCGCCTGGTTCGCGGCGACCCCGCAGGTGCGGGAGGCGATCCTGACCGGCGGCGACCCGCTGATGCTCTCGCCGCGGCGCCTGGCGCGCATCGTCGCCGCCCTCTCCGCCATGCCGCATGTCGAGATCATCCGCATCCACAGCCGTGTGCCTGTGGCCGATCCCGGTCGCGTGACGCCGGCGCTGACTGCGGCGCTGGAGACGGAGACGGCGCTCTTCCTCTGCGTGCATGCGAACCACGCGCGGGAGTTCACGCCCGCGGCGCGGGCAGCGCTGCGGCGCCTGGCCGGGGCCGGGGTCGGGCTGCTCGGGCAATCCGTGCTGCTCGCCGGGGTGAACGACAGCGAGGCGGCGCTGGAGGACCTGTTCCGCGCCATGCTGGCCGCCCGGGTGAAGCCCTACTACCTGCACCAGCTCGACCCGGCGCCGGGCACGG
>CAYNYQ010000602.1:0-2807 GCA_964401305.1 uncultured Acetobacteraceae bacterium
GACATGTCGATGCGCGTCATCGCCCGCTCGTCGTCGAACAGGAAGCTCGCCAGCGCCTTGACCAGCTCGGTCTTGCCGACGCCGGTGGGGCCGAGGAAGAGGAAGCTGCCGATCGGCCGGTTCGGATCCTGCAGGCCCGCACGCGCGCGGCGGACGGCCTTGCTGACCGCCTCCAGCGCCTCCTCCTGTCCGACGACGCGGCGGCGCAGCTGGTCCTCCATTCGGATCAGCTTCGCGCGCTCGCCCTCCAGCATCTTCTCGACCGGCACGCCGGTCCAGCGGGAGACCACGGCGGCGATGCCCTCCTCGGTCACCGCCTCGTTCACCAGCCGCGCATCGCCGTCGCCGGCCGAGGCGATCTGCTTCTCGAGGCCCGGGATGACGCCGTACTTGATCTCGCCCGCGCGGGCGTAGTCGCCGGCGCGCTCGGCGAGCTCGAGGTCGGTCTTGGCCTTCTCCAGCGCCTCCTTGGCCTTCTGGGTCTCGACGACCTTCGACTTCTCCGCCTCCCAGCGCTGCGTCATCTCGCGCGAGCGCTCCTCGAGGTCGGCCAGCTCCTTCTCGAGCTTCGCCAGCCGGTCGCGGGAGGCCGCGTCCTCCTCCTTCTTCAGCGCCTCGCGCTCGATCCTGAGGCGCATGAGGTCGCGGTCGATCGCATCCAGCTCCTCGGGCTTGCTGTCGACCTGCATGCGCAGGCGCGAGCTCGCCTCGTCCACCAGGTCGATCGCCTTGTCGGGCAGGAAGCGGTCGGTGATGTAGCGGTTGGAGAGCGTCGCGGCCGCGACCAGCGCGCTGTCGGTGATGCGCACGCCGTGATGCGTCTCGTACTTGTCCTTGATGCCGCGCAGGATGCTGATCGTGTCCTCGACGCTGGGCTCGCCCACGAACACCGGCTGGAAGCGCCGGGCCAGCGCCGCGTCCTTCTCGACATGCTTGCGGTACTCATCGAGCGTCGTCGCACCGATGCAGTGCAGCTCGCCGCGGGCCAGTGCGGGCTTGAGCAGGTTCGACGCGTCCATCGCGCCATCCGCCTTGCCCGCGCCCACCAGCGTGTGCATCTCGTCGATGAAGAGGATGATCTCGCCCTCGGCCTCCGTCACCTCGGACAGCACGGCCTTCAGCCGCTCCTCGAACTCGCCGCGGTACTTGGCACCGGCGACCATGGCGCCGAGGTCGAGCGCCATCACGCGCTTGCCCTTGATCGCCTCCGGCACGTCGCCCTTGACGATGCGCAGCGCCAGGCCCTCGACGATGGCGGTCTTGCCGACGCCGGGCTCGCCGATCAGCACCGGGTTGTTCTTGGTGCGCCGCGCCAGCACCTGGATCGCGCGGCGGATCTCCTCGTCGCGGCCGATCACCGGGTCGAGCTTGCCGGTCCGCGCGGCTTCCGTGATGTCGCGCGCGTACTTCTTCAGCGCGTCGAAGCTCTGCTCCGCGTTCTGGCTGTTCACCGTGCGGCCGCGGCGCAGGTCCGCCACCGCCTTCTCCAGCTGCTGCGGGTTGGCGCCCCCGGCGCGCAGCGCGCGGCCCGCATTGGTGTCAGACGCGGCGAGCGCCACCAGCAGCCGGTCCTGCGCGACGAACTCGTCGCCGGCCTTCTGCGCCTGGCCCTGCGCGGCATCGAGGATGCGGACGATGTCGGGGGTGAATTGCGGCTGTCCGGCGCCGCCGCCCGAGACCTTGGGCTGGCGCGCCACCTCGGCATCGATGCTCGCCTTCACCGTGGCGGGGTCGCCGCCCGCGGCGCGGATCAGCCCGGCGGCCGCGCCCTGCTCGTCGTCGAGCAGCGCCTTCAGCAGGTGCTCGGCGGTGATGCGCTGGTGGTACTCGCGGATGGCGATGGTCTGCGCGGCCTGCAGGAAGCCCCGCGCGCGATCGGTGAACTTCTCGATGTCCATGGTCCTCTGTCCCTCCTCCGCGGAGCGGTCGCCCTCGGCGCCCCGCCCGCCAGACTCGACGGCGACTGGCGCCCGCGCCCCTTCAAGAGGCGACGCGGGCATCAGGTTCGCGCAGGATGTGGTAATCCGCCTTGCGGCCGGTCAAGGCCGGACTCAGGAAATGTTGCCCATGCGCGTCGAGCACATCTACCGCTACCCCGTGAAGGGCCTGACGGCCGAGGCGCTGGAGGAGGTCGCCCTCGCCGCCGGCCAATGCCTGCCGCATGATCGCCGCTTCGCTCTCGCCCAGGGCGATTCTCCCTTCGACCCGGCGGCCCCGGCCTGGACGCCGAAATTCCATTTCGGCTGCCTGGCGCGGAACGCCAGCCTCGCGCTGCTGCACAGCGCCTTCGACCCGCGCACGGGCCAGCTCGCCATCCGCCCGCCGGAGGGCCCCGCCCTGCTCGCCGACACCCGCACCGAGGCCGGGCGCGCCGAGATCGCCACCTTCCTCACCCGCTTCCTCGGCGCCGAGGCCCGCGGCACGCCCCGCTTCCTCGAGGCGCCGGGCCACAACTTCACCGATATCGGCGCCAAGGCGGTGTCCATCATCGGACTCTCCAGCCTGCATGCACTTGAGGCGGCGACGGGCCAGCACCTCGACCCGCTGCGCTTTCGCGCCAACATCTATGTCTCGGGAAGCCTGCCCTGGGCGGAGTTCGGGCTGCTGGGCAAGGAGGTCCAGCTCGGCGGCGCCCGGCTGCGCGTCTTCAAGCGCATCGTCCGCTGCCCGGCGACCGAGGTGAACCCGGAGACGGCCGTGCGCGACGCCGACCCGCCGCGGGCGCTGCGCCAGCACTTCGGCCATGCCGATCTCGGCGTCTATGCCGAGGTGCTGGAAGGTGGCCGCGTCGCGGTCGGCGATGCGCT
>CAYNYQ010000603.1:0-2793 GCA_964401305.1 uncultured Acetobacteraceae bacterium
GAGATGCACTACGCCTGCGGGCGGCACATGCGCTTCCCCCGCCTGGCGCACAGCTTCGAGCCCGACGACATCGCCGGCATCGTCAAGCTGAACTTCGGGCGGCGCGTGCGCATGTACAACGGCCAGGTGGACCTCGCGCCGGGCATCGCGCTGCACCTGGTGCGGGGTCATTCCGCGGGGCTGCAGTGCATGACGGTCGAGACCGCGCGCGGCCGCGTGGTGCTGGCCAGCGACGTGACGCATTTCTACGAGAACATGGAGAGCGGCCGCCCCTTCACCACGGCCTGGCACATCGGCGAGATGCTGGAGGGGTTCGAGACGCTGCAGGCGCTGGCGCCGAGCCCGCGCCACATCGTGCCCGGCCACGACCCCGAGGTGATGGCCCGCTACCCGCATCGCGAGGGCCAGGAGGGCATCGTCGCCTGCCTGCACCTCGAGCCCAGCCGATGAGATCTGGCAAAGGCCGCCGCCGCTGCTAGGCTCGGCGCCGACAGGAGGACGCGCCATGCCCGGACCGCTCAGCGGCTACAGGATCCTGGAATTCGCCGGCATCGGTCCCGGTCCCTTCTGCGGCATGGTGCTGGCCGATCTCGGCGCCGAGGTGGTGCGCATCGACCGCACGGAGGGCGCGCCGGGCACGCGGCAGGATTTCGTCGGCCGCGGACGGCGCAGCATCGCACTCGACCTGAAGCGACCGGAGGCGATCGAGACCGCGCTGCGCCTCGTCGAGAAGGCCGATGCCCTGATCGAGGGCTTCCGGCCCGGCGTGATGGAACGCTTGGGCCTCGGCCCGGACGCCTGCCTCGCGCGCAACCCGCGCCTCGTCTTCGGCCGCATGACGGGCTGGGGGCAGGAGGGGCCGCTGGCCCAGGCGGCGGGCCACGACATCAACTACATCGCGCTCACCGGCGCGCTCTGGGCGATCGGCCGGGAGGGCGAGCGGCCAGTGCCGCCGCTGAACCTGGTCGGCGACTATGGCGGCGGCGGCATGCTGCTGGCGGTCGGCATCCTCGCGGCGCTGCTGGAGGCGAAGGGCAGCGGCAAGGGCCAGGTGGTCGACGCGGCGATGGTCGATGGCGCCTCGCTGCTGATGGCGCCGATCTACGCCATGAAGGCGCGCGGCGGCTGGGGCCCGGAGCGCGGCCGGAACCGCCTCGACGGCGCCGCGCCCTACTACGACACCTATGAGTGCAGCGACGGCCGCTGGCTGGCGGTCGGCCCGATCGAGCCGCAATTCTGGGCCGAGATGCTGAAGCTGCTCGGCCTCGATGCCGCACGCTTCGCGGCGCGCAACGACCCGGCGCACTGGGCCGCGCTGAAGGCTGAGCTCGCCGCCGCCTTCCGCGCCCGCACGCGCGACGACTGGGTCGGCGTCTTCGAGGGCACCGATGCCTGCGTCTGCGCCGTGCTCAGCATGGACGAGGCACCGCGGCACCCGCATCTCGCGGCCCGCGGCACCTTCGTCGAGCGCGACGGCGCGATCCAGCCCGCCCCCGCGCCCCGCTTCTCGCGCACCGCCAGCGGGATCGGCGCGCCGCCGCCGCTGCGCGGCGAGCATACCGAGGCCGTGCTGGCCGACTGGGGCGTCGCCGCGCCGCCGGCCGCCGCGCCGCGTTGAAAGGACAGGACGATGGACACGAACCAGGCGCAGTCACGCTCCCTGACCGGCCCCCGCACGGTGCTGAACGAGGGGCACGAGGCCTTCCGCGACACGGTGCGCCGCTTCTTCGACAAGCACGTGATCCCCTTCCACCGCCAATGGGAGCGCGATGGCATCGTGCCCCGCAGCGTCTGGCTGGAAGCCGGCGCGCAGGGCCTGCTCTGCCCGATGCTGGCCGAGGAGTACGGCGGCGCGGGTGCCGATTTCGGCTATTCCGCCGTGGTCATCGAGGAGATCGCGCGCACCAACTGCACCGGCCCCGGCTTCCCGCTGCATTCCGACATCGTCGTCCCCTACATCGAGGACCTCGCCACCGCGGAGCGCAAGCGCGAATGGCTGCCGAAGATGGCGCGCGGCGAGATCATCGGCGCCATCGCCATGACCGAGCCCGGCATGGGCAGCGACCTCAAGGCCATGCGCACCACGGCCAGGCGCGACGGCGACCACTATGTGATCAGCGGCCAGAAGACCTTCATCTCCAACGGCCAGAATGCCGGCCTCGTCATCGTCTGCGCCAAGACCGACCCGCATGCCGGGGCGCGCGGCATCTCGCTGATCTGCGTCCCGGAAGGCACGCCCGGCTTCACCAAGGGCCGCAACCTCGAGAAGATCGGCCTGCACGCGCAGGACACGTCGGAGCTCTTCTTCGACGACGTCCGCGTGCCGGCGGCGAACCTGCTTGGCGAGGCGAACAAGGGCTTCGGCTACCTGATCCGCAACCTGCCGCAGGAGCGGCTGGTCATCGCCGTGCGCGCCGCCGCCGGCGTCGAGGCGATGCTGGAGAAGACCATCGCCTACACGAAGGAGCGGCAGATCTTCGGCCAGACCGTCTTCGACTTCCAGCACAACCGCTTCAAGCTGGCGCAGGCCAAGGCCAAGGCGGCGATGCTGCGGGTGTTTGCCGACCACCTGCTGGCGCTGCACCTCAAGGGCGAGCTCAGCGTCGAGGCCGCGGCGGCCGGCAAGCTGCTGGGCGCCGAGATGCAGAACCAGCTCTACGACGACTTCCTGCAGCTGCACGGCGGCTACGGCTACATGGCCGATTTCGAGATCGGCCGCGCCTGGGCCGATGCCCGCGTCGGCCGCATCTACGGCGGCAGCAGCGAGGTGATGACGGAGATCATCGCCCGGAC
>CAYNYQ010000604.1:0-2783 GCA_964401305.1 uncultured Acetobacteraceae bacterium
GGAAGGTGCCGAGCAGGATCGCCTGGCCCAGCGGCATGATCGGCGCTCCGAAGGCACCCTGCGCCACCCGCGCGAGGATGAGGAACTCGAGCGAATTGGCGATGCCGCAGAGGAAGGAGGAGACGGTGAAGCCGAGCACCGTGAAGAACATCAGGTTCCGCCAGCCGACGCGGCTGGCGAGCCAGCCCGTCATCGGGGTGGCGACGGCGGTGGCGACCAGGTTCAGCGTGATGACCCAGGAGATCTCGTCCTGCGTGGCCGAGAGCGCGCCCCGCACCTCCGGCAGCACCAGGTTGGCCAGGGTGATGGTCATGCCGAAGAGCATGTTGGCCAGCTGCACCATGAGCAGGATGAGCCACTGGCGGCCGCTGATGCTGAAGAGCCCGCCTTGCACGGCGGCCGTGCCACTCATCCGGCGGCGCTTCCCTGGACGTCAGGGCGGAAGCTTGGACCCGTGCCGCGCGGATGGGCAAGCCTGGGCGGGGCAAGCCGGCCCCGCCCGGGCCTGCCGCGCTCAGCCGCCGGCCGGCGCTCCCGCCCAGTCGGGGGCGGGGTGGAGCGCCTCGTACCAGGCGCCGATCTCGGAGGAAGTGGCGAAGGCGACCTCGGGATGCGCCGCGAGCTCGCCGAGCGCGGTCCAGAGCGGCTCCATGCGGTGCGGCACGCCGATGATGTGCGGGTGCAGCGCGATGGTCATCACGCGGGTGCGGTCGAAGCCCGTGCGGGCGTAGAAGGCGAGGGTGGCGCGGATGCGGTCGAGCAGCGCCGTCGAGGCCTGGTGGGCGATGCTGAAGACCGGCACGTCGTTCAGCTCGACGGTATAGGGCACGGCGAGCATCGCGCCCTCCGCCGTGCGCATCCAGACCGGCACGTCCTCCACCATCCAGTCGTGCAGGTAGCGGATGCCGTGGCGGCGCAGCACCTCCGGTGTGCGGACGGTCTCGCCCATGCCGGGGCCGAGCCACGCCTCGACCGCCTGGCCGGAGAAGGCACGCATGGTGGCGAGGGAGTCCGCCACCCAGGCATCCTCGTCCTCCACCGTGGCAAGCGAGCGCTGGTAGAGGCCGTGGCCGACGAACTCCCACCCGGCCTGCAGCATGGCCTCGGCGAGCCGCGGGTAGTGCGTGCAGATCGTGGCGTTAGAAAGCGAGGACGCCTTCACCCCGAAATGCGCGCAGAGCTCGAGCAGTCGCGGCATGCCGGCGCGCAGCCCGTACTCCACCCAGGTGAAGTTCGGCACGTCCGGCACGGGGCCCTGGGCGCCATGCGGCGGCGGCAGCACGGCGCGGGGCATCGGGCGATCGAAGGGCCAGTACTCGACGTTGATGGCCAGGTTCACGATCAGGCGACGCCCGCGGAAGGGCGGCAGCGCCGGCAGGTCGGTCGAGAGCGCGAAGGGGATGCGCGGGTTGGGCTGCGGCGGCGGGGACATGCGGGCGCCTTTCAGTGGATGATGTAGCCGCCGTCGACGACGAGGTTGTGGCCCTGCAGGAAGCCTCCCTCCTGCGTGGCCAGGAAGGCGATGCATTCGGCCACCTCGCGCGGCGTTCCGAAGCGGCCGGCCGGCACGCGGGCGGCCATCTGCTCCATCTTGCCGGGCCGTCTGCCGTAGCTGTCCAGGTTGTACTGCGTGGCGATGGGCCCGGGGCTGACCGCGTTGACCTGGATGTTCTCGCGCGCGAGCTCGAAGGCCATGCTCTTCGTCAGGTGCACCAGCGCGGCCTTGGTCATGCCGTAGAGCGCATTCTCCTCCGAGGCGACGCTCGCCATCTGGCTGGCGACGTGGATGATGCGGCCGCCACCCTGGCGTCGCATGGCCGGCAGTATGGCCTGGCTGGCGAAGAAGGCGGCGGCGAGGTTCACCTGCACGACCTGCGCGAAGTCGTCGCGCGTGAAGCTGCCGAAGGGCTTGCGGCAGCGGATGCCCGCATTGTTGACCAGCACGTCGATGCGCTCCGTGCGGGCGAGCGCCGTCGCCACCATGCGCTCGGCCTCGCCGGGCGCGGCGAGGTCGGCCAGCAGCCACTCCGCGCGGGGGGCGCCGCGCGCGCGGCATCCGGCAGCGGCCTCGGCGAGTTCCGCCTCGGTGCCGTCGGCAGCGAGGATCAGCGCGAGGCCGCGCTCCGCCAGCGCCCAGGCTGTCTCCTGGCCGATGCCGCGGGAGGCGCCTGTGACGAGAGCGACCATCATATCGAGACCCCCAGCGCGGGCCGCGCGATCGGCGCATGGTCGCGGCGGCAACGCGTCGCCAGGCAGCAGGTCGTCATCGCGGGCGCCAGGACCAGGGACGCGGAGCTGGTCCGTGGCGGATGCGCGTCGCCGATGGTGGCGGGCTTCGCGCGCGCAGACGCGCCGATCTGGCTGGGCGTGGTCATCCCACGGACACGCTCGGCCTGCGATGCACAAGCGGGGCTGGCCTAGGTGGTGCGGTGGGAGCATCGTCGCCGATGCAAAGCCGCAGGCGAAAGCTGGGGCGCTGTCCCTGCATGCCGCTGTCTCCGCACAATAGCGTCATCACAAGACGGGGCGACGGTCCCGTCAAGGCGGCGCTGGCCGACAGCCGAACTCGGGACGACGGATTTGGGGGCCGCCACTGGCGGGACTGCCCGCCCTCTCCTGCCGGGCAGGTGCGGCCGGGCTTATGCGCGTCACGGGACTTCCGCACAGGCCGCCGACGCGGTAAGAGGGTATTGGCGAGGACCCGTAGCTCAGCTGGATAGAGCGTTGCCCTCCGAAGGCAAAGGTCGCACGTTCGAATCGTGTCGGGTCCGCCAATCTTTTCA
>CAYNYQ010000605.1:0-2760 GCA_964401305.1 uncultured Acetobacteraceae bacterium
TGGTCGCCCTCCAGCAGGTGCAGGTGCTCGCGCAGCCGGTTCCGCCCCAGCCATTCCACCGCGGCCTCGAGCTCGGCGAGCGACATCCGCCCCCGGCCCTTGCCGCCCAGCGCCTGCTTCAGCGCCGCGTTGTAGGCATGGTAGAGCCCGCTGCCGCGCGGCGGCGCCACGGCGCCGGCCACCCCATCGGCCATGTCCTCCACCGCCTGCGCCGCCACCAGGTCGACGACCTGCGCGCGCAGCCGCCGCTCCGCCGCCATGGGCGGCTCCAGCAGCGCGGCCTGCGGGTCCGGCGCGCGGGCCGCGGCCAGGCCGGCCGCCAGGTCCGGGCCGGGGCGCAAGGTCGAGAGGCGCAGCGCCAGCGCATTGCTCTCCAGCGGCACGATGCCCTGCCGGGCGCGAGCCGCCGCGAGATCCTCCTCGAGCCAGTCCGGCAGCGCCAGGGCGCCCTGCCGGGCCGCCGAGCGAGGGCGGGCGCGCGTGCCCTGCTCGCGCTCCATGCGCCAGCGGAAGCGCGCGAAGAGCGGATCGTCGGGGTGGAAGACCAGGGCGCGCTGCGCCTCGTAGGGGCCGGCATTCGGATCCACCCGCGTTGCCCGCGCCACCATCTGCTCGAGCCAGGGGCGGGAGCGGATATGCGTCAGCGCCGCGACCACGGCGACCTCCGGCGCATCCAGCCCCTCATAGGCCATGGCCACCGTGACCAGGACCGAGGGCTCCGGCGCCAGGCGGAAGGCGGCCAGCGCCTCCGGCGCGCCGCGCTCCTCGGAGACCGCGAGCGCGATGCCGGCGCGCTGGGCGGGCGGCACCCAGCGGCGCAGCGTCTCGAGGTAGCGCCGCGCCTGGGCCTGGTCGGGGGCGACGACCAGCAGCTTGCCCAACCCCCGTGCCGGCTCGCCGGGGGCGAGGCCGAGGCGCGCCCGCCGCGCCGCCCTGAGCTGCCGCGTCGCCTCGAAGGCGCGGCGCAGCAGGGCATCGGCGAAGCCGGTGCGCAGCGCCGTGAAGAGGGCCGGGCGCGTCGCCTCCTGCGGCGCCGGCGCCCGCAGCCGGTGCGGCCCGAGCGCCTGGCGGCGGCCATCCTCGCCCTCCGGGCCGAGCCAGCGTGCCTCGCCGTCCAGCGCGCCGAAGGCGACCGGCAGCACCGCGCGCTCGGCCAAGGCGCGGGCGCGGCTGTAGCCGATCACGGCCCAGCCCGGGGCGGCGAGGTCGACCTCCTCCTGCCCGCCGCGGCCGCGCCGGTAGGGCAGCCAGAGGATGCGCCGGCCATCGGCCCGCTCCAGCGTGCCGGAGAGCAGCAGGCGCAGCGGGGCGAGGGCGAGCAGGGGCTCGATCGCGGCGGACCAGCCGCTGGCGTCGTCGGCCGGCGCGGCGCCGGTGTCGTGCGGCCCGAGGGCGGGCGCGCCGAGGGCAGGCCCGAGGGCGGGGAGATGGTGCACCTCGTCGACGACGAGCAGGGTGCGGTGGCGGCGGAACTCGGCGAGATGCAGGTCCGGCGCGGCGGCGACGGCCTGGAAGGTGGTGACGTAGCCGGCAAGCCCGCGGCAGGGATCGGGCGCATTCGCCGCGGCGCGCACCGCGAGACCATGGCCGAGCGCGGCGCGCCAGCGCGGGTCGGCGAAGGCCTCCTCGGCCTGCAGGCGCAGGCTGTCGCGCGGCACGATCCAGCAGAGGCGGTCGCAGAGGCCGGCCGGGATCAGCGCCTGGGCGGCGAGCACCGGCAGCAGCGACTTGCCGCCGCCCGGGGTGACGGCGGCGAGGAGGTCCCGCACCTCCGGGGCCTCGCCGGCGGCGATGGCGCGGAGGATGGCGAGGAGCTGGGCCTGGTGGCTGCGCAGCGGGGCTGGCTGCACGCGGGGTGCCTCCGGCGGGTGAGGCGCAAGAGTCTGATTCGATGTGGAATCCTTGTCCAGCCTGGCGTGGACGTGGCGCCGGGCGGAGGTCCTTGCCCTCCGCCAGCCGGCCCTGCTGACCCCCCCCGGTCACCCCTGGGGGGGCACCCCTGGCTGGCCGATACCCACCGCGCCGGCCGCCGCTCCGCCGCATGGCATACTGCTCTTGATGTCTCACGTATTACGCAATACGTACAGACGTGATCCAGAGCTTCGGCGACAAGGCGACCGCGCTTGTGTTCCAGGGCGGTCTACCGCGCGGCATGGCGCAGGACCTGGCTCAGGCCGCGCGCCGCAAGCTGGCGATGCTGGATGCGGCGGAGCGGCTGGACGACCTGCGCGTGCCGCCCGGCAATCGGCTGGAGGCCCTGCGCGGCGACCGCGCCGGCCAGCACTCCATCCGGATCAACGGGCAGTGGCGCCTGGTCTTCATCTGGCGCGACGACGGCCCGCACGAGGTCGAGATCGTGGACTACCATTGAGGAGGCTCGCCATGACGACGCGCGTGACGCCCCGAGGGAAGACCACGGGGCCGATTGCCCGCAGCGACCTCGATGCCGGTCGCGTGGACCTGGCCGAGGTGGACAGCGGCGAGCGCTTTGGCCCCGTCCATCCCGGCGAGGTGCTGCGGCACGAGTTCCTGGAGCCTCTGGGCCTCTCGGCGCATGCGCTGGCCCTCGCGCTGCGCGTGCCGGCCAACCGCATCACGGCGATCCTCGCCGGGCGGCGGGCCATCACGGCGGAGACGGCGCTGCGCCTGGCCCGGCATTTCGGCACCACGCCGGCCTTCTGGCTCAACCTCCAGAAGGCCTATGAGCTGGACGTCGCTGAGCAGGAGGCAGGGGCGCGGATCCGCGCCGAGGTCGCGCCC
>CAYNYQ010000606.1:0-2756 GCA_964401305.1 uncultured Acetobacteraceae bacterium
TCGAAGACCTCCTCGGTCATGTCCTCGAAGGGGCCGCGGATGTTGATGCCGGCGTTGTTGAGCAGGATGTCGCAGGGGCCGAGCGCGGCCTCGGCGGCATCGGCGAAGGCGCGGGTCTGGCGCGGGTCGGCGACGTCGGCATGCATGGCGAAGCCGCGGCGGCCGAGCGCCTCCACCTCGGCGACCAGGCTTTGCGCCATCGCCGCATCCTCGAAGTGGCAGATCGCCACGTCGGCGCCGGCGCCGGCGAAGGCGAGCGCCGAGGCGCGGCCGATGCCGCGGCTGCCCCCCGTGACAAAGGCCACCTTGCCGTCGAGCTCGACCGTCATCGCATTCCCCTCATCGCCGGAGCGCGCATCGTCGCACCCCCGCCCGCCTCAGGCCAGCAGCCGCCGCATGGCCTGGCCGAAGGCCTCGGCGACGTCGAGCCGGGCGAGATGCCGCCCCGCCTCCACCACGCGCCGCCCGCCGCAGACCACGGTGCGCACCGCGCCGGCGGCCGGGCCGAAGACCCAGGCATCGAGCAGCGCGTCGCCGGCACGCCCGACCAGCGCCGGGTGCTCGGGGTCGAGCTCGACGAGGTCGCAGCGCATCCCCGGCGCGATGGCGCCGAGCGGCCGGCCGCTGGCCTGGGCGCCGCCGGCGAGCACCGCCTCCAGCAGCGGCCGGGCCGGGTGCGGGCCGAGGCCGGTCGCATCGGCGCGGCGGAGGGCGAGGCGCTGCGCCGTCTCGAGCTGGCGCAGCTCCTCGCGCGGCGAGAGGCAGGCGTGGATGTCCGTGCCGATGCCGAAGCGCCCGCCGCGCGCGCGATAGGCCGGCAGCGGGAAGAGCCCGTCGCCGCGCGCCGCCTCGCTGCTGGGGCAGAGGCCGGCGACGGCGCCGCTGGCGGCGAGGTCCTCGACCTCCTGCGGGTCGATGTGGATGGCGTGCACGACGCACCAGCGCTGGTCGACCGGCGCGTTGTCGAGCAGCCATTCGACGGGGCGCGCATGCTGGGCGGCGAGGCACTCGGCGACCTCGGCCTGCTGGCGCGCGGCGTGGATGTGGATGGGCCCGTCCATGGCAGCCACGGCCTGCAGCATGGCCGGCGTCACCGCGCCGAGATCGCAGGGCGCGGCGCCGATCATCGCCTGGGGGTCGCCCGCGGCAACCTCGCGGCAGCGCGCGAGGATGGCGGCGAAGCGGTCGAGCTCGTTCAGCCCGCGCATCGCCTCGGGCCGCGCCGGCTTGCCGAAGATGCCGCCATGGCGGCGCAGCGCCGGCAGCAGCGTCAGGCCGATGCCGGTCGAGCGCGCGGCCGCCAGGTGGCGCAGCGCCATCTCGGCCGGGTCGGCATAGGGGCGGCCATCGGGCTGGTGGTGCAGGTCGTGCACCTCGCAGAGGGCGGTGAAGCCCTGTTCCAGCAGCTCGACCTGCAGCATGGCGGCGATGGCCTCGAGCGCCTCGGGCCCGAGCGCCTCCGGCAGCCGCGCCCCCGGGTCGGCCCCGGCCAGGGCGCGGCGCGGGGCGTGGCCGTGCAGGTTCGGGATGCCGGGCAGGACGGCGCCGCGCAGCCGGTCCGCCGCCGGGGCGCGGCGGGTGCCCGGCTCGACCGCCGTGATCCGGCCCGTGCCATCGGCCAGGATGCGCACATCGGCGGCCCAGCCTTGCGGCAGCAGCGCGGCGGCGGCGAGGAATTCCGGCATGGCGGCATGATGCCCGGCCCCGGGCCCCGCCGCCAGCGCCGCCGGTGCCGCCCGGCCGTCGCGCGCGCGGGTTTCACGCCTCGCCGCCGCCGCCGATGCTAGGCTGGCGCCATGAGCCCCGCCGATACCCGCTTCCGCAACGCGCCGGCCATCCGCTCGCCGCGCGGCCTCGAGCTGACCTGCCGCCAATGGACCACCGAGGCGGCGATGCGCATGCTGATGAACAACCTCGACGACGAGGTCGCCGAGAAGCCGGGCGAGCTCGTGGTCTATGGCGGCATCGGCCGCGCCGCGCGGGACTGGCGCAGCTACGAGACGATCGTCGCAACGCTGCGCCGCCTCGGCCCGGAGCAGACGCTGCTGGTGCAGTCCGGCAAGCCGGTGGGCGTGTTCGAGACGCATGCGGATGCGCCGCGCGTGCTGATCGCCAACTCGAACCTGGTGCCGGCCTGGGCGACCTGGGAGCGGTTCCACGCGCTCGACCGGCTCGGGCTGATGATGTACGGCCAGATGACCGCCGGCTCCTGGATCTACATCGGCAGCCAGGGGATCGTGCAGGGCACCTACGAGACCTTCGCCGAGGCCGGGCGGCAGCATTTCGGCGGCAGTCTGGCGGGGCGCTGGATCCTCACAGGGGGCCTCGGCGGCATGGGCGGCGCGCAGCCGCTGGCCGGGGTCTTCGCGGGGGCCTCCATCCTCTGCGTCGAATGCCAGCCGAGCCGCATCGAGAAGCGGCTGGAGACGAAGTACCTCGACCACCGCGCCGATGACCTCGAGGCGGCGCTGGCGATGATCCGCCGCGCCTGCGACGAGAAGCGGGCGATCAGCGTCGGCCTGCTCGGCAATGCCGCCGAGGTCTTCCCCGAGCTGGTCCGCCGCGGGATCGTGCCGGACATCGTCACCGACCAGACCAGCGCGCATGATCCGGCCAACGGGTATCTCCCCGCCGGCTGGACCCTGGCGCAGTGGGAGGAGATGCGCGCCCGCGACCCGGCGGCGGTGGCCGCTGCGGCGAAGCGCAGCATGGTGGCCCAGGTGCAGGCCATGCTGGATTTCCAGCGCATGGGCGCC
>CAYNYQ010000607.1:0-2750 GCA_964401305.1 uncultured Acetobacteraceae bacterium
CCCTCCGCCAGGGCGCGGGACTTCCGCAGCTGCTCGCCCAGCTTGTCCAGCACCTGGACATGCCGGCCGAGCGCGCTGCGGCTGACATCCACGTCCAGCTCGCGCAGCTTCGCCAGGATCTCGTCGATCGTGCGGCCGCCATCGCGCAGCCGGCCGATCTCCTCGCGGATCTCCGGCGGCAGGCGGCTGATGCTGGAAGGGCGGGCCATGGCGCCCGCTCAGCGCGGCGAGGGGCGGGCGACGCCGGGCCAGATGCGCCCGCGTGCGACCTCGGCGCCGAGCGCCGTCACCGTCGCCACCCACAGCTCCGGCGTCTCGCCGATATCCAGCTTCTCCACGCGCACCAGGCCGTTGTCGGTCAGCCAGGTCAGCAGGCTGCGCATCTGGTCCTTGCCGACGATGCCGAGGCGCACCGCCTCCAGCGCCTTGCGGAGCAGGCTCTCGTTCAGGCTGTAGTCCGGCGCCTCCTGGAGGACGCGCAGCACCACCAGGCGCCGGTCCTCCTCCATCAGCTCGGCGAAGCTCTTGGTCATGACCCGTTCGCCTTGGTGATCTGGTGCTGCACCAGCAGGTCCACCGCATGCTCGACGCGGCCTAGCGCCGCCTCGATCCCACGCGCCTTCTCGGCGACGACGCCGACGCCGCCCTCCACCGCCGCCACGCGGGTGGTCAGGGCGCGGATGTCCTCATGGTTCGGCATGGTGGCGATCCGCGTCTCCACCGCCTGAACCCGCGCGCTGAGGGCGGTCATGTCGGCCGCCCGCGCGAAGTCGCGGCCGAAGCGGTCGCGGAGCCAGCCAAAGATGATCGCGCCGATCGCCGAGCCGATGGCGACCGAGGCCAGCAGCCAGGGCGGCAGGTCCTTGAGCTCGAAGGTCACAGGCGATCGTCTCCGGCGGCATCCTGCAGGCGCCGGATCGCGGCGAGCTTGCCGGCGCAATCGGCATGGGCGGCGTCAAGGCGCACGAGCAGCTCCGCCACCTGGCCCTGGCTGACCCGCGGCGTCGCCGGCAGCGGTGGCGCCGGGGCGCAGTGCAGCAGGGGCTCCGGCACCTGGATCCGCTCCACCCGGATCGTCGCCGGCGGCGTCGCGGAGGCGGCGCACCCGCTCAACAGCGCGGCGCAGCACGCCGTCAGCATCGGCCTCGTAGCTCGGGTCACGGCGCAGCTCCTCCAGCTCCTCGGCGAGGCGCACGGCCAGCCGCCGCTCGGCTGCCGCCTGTTCGGCGACCGCCGCCATCTGGCGCTCATGGTCGCGCCGCATCAGGTCGAGTGCCCGCGCGGTCTCCTGCGCCGCCTGTTCGGCCACGGCGCGGCGCTGCTCGGCCAGCGCGGCGCGTGCGGCCAGGGCGCGGGCGTTCAGCACGATGCCGCCCAGGCTGACCAGCATGACGACCAGGCCGAGGCCGATCAGCAGCGGCCCGCGGCGGCCGGGGGCGAGCAGGGCGGCGAGCCAGGGCATCAGAAGAGCGTCCTCTGGTCGCGCTCCGCCATGCGGGCCTCGACCATCTGGCGCACGCCGGAGGGGCCGATGCGCAGTCGGCGCAGCGCGTCCGGCACCCGCGTCTCGACGTAGCGGGCCGCATGGGTGACGGCCGCCCCATGGTCGCCGCCCTGCGCCGCCGCGACGGCGAGGCCCTGGGCCACGGCCCGCTCCATCGCGTCGCGCAGGTAGCCCCGCACGCGGTCATCGGCGGCGAGGCGGAGCCAGTCCGCCAGGCGGTTCATCAGCGCGAGGCCGATCGCCAGCACGGCCATGCCGAGCAGCTGCATCACGGCGTCGAGCACGGGCTGCCAGGTCATTCCGCGCGGCCCTCCGCGGCCCAGGCGCCGGCCGCCATGGCGCAGTACTTCACCCGGCGCAGCCAGCCGCGGCCGAAGGTCGGGAAGGTGGGCAGGCCGCGCAGGTACTCGTCCCGCTGCACCAGCAGGTCGGCGATCGCCTGGCCGAGATCGGCGCGCGCCACCGCGGCGAGGGTCAGCGGGCCGATAATGCCGTCCGCCCTGGCGCCCACCGCCGCCTGCAGCCAGCGCGCGGCGCGGTGCGGGGCACAGAGAACGGCGCTGTCGAAGGCGACCAGGCCGAGTGGCCCGGGCAGGCCGTCCCCGCGCACCGCGCTCCAGAATTCCACGCGGTACAGGCCTCGGGCGATCTCCGGCGTGACCAGGCGGATGTCGTCCGCGTCGACGTCGCCGTCGTGGTCGAGATCCACCACCCGTCCCAGGCTCCGCGCGTAGCGCAGGCTGACGCCGTGGTTCGTGGCGCCGCCCGGGTCGTTGGGGTGATCGACGAAGCCGCCCTCACGCCCCAGCGTGAAGGCGAAGCAGCGCTCGAAATCGGGCGGGAGGGAAGACGGGGGGGCGGGCGGCATGGCGGCACGCTACGCGCGCGCGGGGGGCGTGAGCATCCCGACAACTCGGGGCATGGCTAGGCGAAGAGGTCCATCTGCCCTGTCACTCCGGCGCGGTTCAGCCAGAGCCAGACGCTGTTCTCGCTGGCCCCCAGCCGTCGGGCGATCGCGGAGTAGCTCTGGCCGGCACGCCGATAGACCAAGGCACGCCAGCGCTTGGCGAGCGGCACCCGCAGCATCAGCCCGCCATATTCGGCGGACAGCGCCCGCGCCGCGGCAAGGCCTATTTCGCGCGACAAGCGCGTGCCCTGGTTCGCGCTCTTCGGCACCGGCAGCCTCGTGCCGCCATGCAATTCGACAAGCGTGAGCGTCGCCTCGGCGCCGATCAGGCGGACGAGC
>CAYNYQ010000608.1:0-2730 GCA_964401305.1 uncultured Acetobacteraceae bacterium
GCTCGCCCCGCACCGGCAGCACCAGCAGCTTCAGGCAGGCGCGCAGCAGCTCCGTCAGCTCCGCCGCCGGCGCCGCCTCCAGCATCGGGTCGGGCGCACCGCGCGCGAAGACCTCCCGCCCGAGCTGGGGCCGGCGCTCCAGCCAGTCCGCCAGCCGCCGTGCCGCCTCGCGCTCGGCCAGGCGCCGCTGCGGATCGGGCGGCGCCGCCTCTGCCTCCTCGCCGGGCGGGTCCGGGACCAGCAGCCGCGCCCGCAGCGCCGTCAGCCAGGCGGCCATGACCAGCCACTCGGCCAGCCGCGGCAGCGGCACGGCGCGGCGCGCGATCGCCCCTGCCAGGCTGGCCTCGACCTGCTCGGCCAGGGCGGCGACGGGAAGCCGCGCCAGGTCGACGCGATGCGCCCGCGCGCCTTCCAGCAGCCGGTCGAGCGGCCCCTCCCAGGCGCCCAGGCGCAGGGCCGGCACCGCCCCGGCGGCGGCCTCCGGCTCAGGGCGGGCCGGCATAGAGCGGCCGAAGATCGATGCCGAGCCCGGGCCAGCGGGCCCGCAGCGCGAGCAGGGCGCGCCAGGGCGTCCAGTCCGCCGCCCAGAACCCGGCCCGGAAGAGTCCAGCCGCCTCCCCCCGCCGTCCCGCCGCCGGCAGCGCGACCACGCCGCGCAGCGCCTGCCCCGTGCCCCAATGCGCCCAGAGCCAGGCCTGCGCCTCCGGGTGCTCCGGTCCGAGGCGCAGCAGCCGCACCGGCACGGGCAGCAGCCGGTGCAGGTCGAAGGGGCAGGAACGGTCGGTCGCGGCGCGCTCCAGCACCCGGTGCCGGCGCGCCTCGGCCGCGTCGCGCAGCTGGCCCGCCAGGATGCGCGCGCCCTCGAGGCTGAGGCTGCGGCGCTGCGGCGGCGGCGGCGCGGCGAGCAGGTGGAACCAGTCCTCCGCCGCCTGGTCGAGCGGCTCCGCCCAGGGGATCAGGCCCGGGCCGGCCGCGGCCGCGCGGAACGCCGCCACCTGCCCGGCGTCCCCCTCCACCCGGAGATGGTGATAGAGCCAGTCCGTGTGGGCGGGCGCGAGCACCCCGTCCACGACGTCTGCGGCGACCGTCACAGGTCGAGCAGCTTCGTCGCGCTCTCCGTCACCAGCTTCGCGCGCCGGACGTAGCCGCGCATGGTCTTCAGGTCGCGGTGGCGGGTGTGGTCCATCACCTGCTCGTCGCGCGCGCCGGCCATGTAGGCCTCGGTCACGAAGCCGGCGCGCAGCCCGTGCGGCGAGAGCCGCTCGCCGGCGGGCACGGAGAGCCTTGCGGCCGCGGCACGCCGGAGCAGGATGGCGCGCACCGCATCGGCGCCGAGCCGGCGGTGCTCGACCGTGCCCCAGCGATCCACCTTGCGGAACACCGGGCCGAAGCGGCAGGCGGAGGCCTCGAGCCAGGCCTCGAGCGCGCGCACCGGGCAGGTCTCGCGCCGCCGGCCGCGGCTGATGCCGAGTTCGGTCCCCCTGCCTTCCGGGTCGGTCTTGGAGCTCGGCAGCAGCAGGCGGAGCCCCTCCGCGGTGAAGCGCAGGTGCTCGCGGTCGATCCCCACCAGCTCCGACCGCCGCAGCGCGCCCGCGAAGCCGAGCAGCAGCAGGGCGCGGTCGCGCAGCCCGGCGAGGTCGCCCGGGCAGGCGGCGACCAGCCGGCGCAGCTCGGCCGAGGTCAGCGCCGCCGCCTGGCGCGGGCGGTCCGGATGCGTGCGGTGGATGCCGCGCAGCGTGGTGCGGATCGCCGGGTGGCCGGCCGACCAGGCGAGGCCGCGGAGGCGATGCGCATGCCCGATCGCCGCCAGCCGCCGCGCCAGGGCCGAGCGGGAGTAGAGCCCGGCCTGCGCGGCCAGGTAGGCGGCGACGGCGCCGGGCTCGGCCGGCAGCGGCGCGCAGCCGGCGCCGCGGCACCAGTCGGAGAAATGCGCCCAGTCGGCGGCGTAGGCGCGCCGGGTCTCGGCGGCGAGGGAAGCGCGGGCATAGGCGCGGGCGGCGGCGATCGCCTCGGCGGCGACGGGGTTGGCGTGCAGGTCGGCGCCGGTGACGGGTACTGCGCTTCCCTCGCTCATCGCATCGTCTCGCGCCCGAACAGCCGCACGTCATAGGCGGCGAGGGCCACGTCCTCGCTGACCAGGACGAGGTCCTCGACCCGGGCCTGGGCGATCAGCATGCGGTCGAAGGGGTCGCCGTGGTGCCGCGGCAGGCTGCCTGCCTCGATGCCATGGGCGGCGAGCACCGGCAGGTGCTCGAGGCCGGCCTCGTCGAGCACGCGGTCGAAGTCCTCGAGCGGGAAGCCAAGCCGCCCGAGCGCGCGCTTGATGGCGATCTCCCAGGCAGACACGGCGCTGACGAAGGCTGTCGTGCCCGGCGCCGCCAGCGCCGCCCGGATCCGCGCCTCGAGGCGCTCGGGGCGCGAGACCGCCCAGATGAGGACATGGGTATCGAGCAGCAGCCTCACGGGTCTTCGCCATCGAAGGCCCGCTGCAGATCTGCCGGCAGCGGCGCATCGAAATCCGGACCGATCCAGACCTCGCCGGCGCGCAGGCCGAGCTGGCGCGGCGCGGTGCGGCGGGCGAGCGGCACCAGGCGGGCGAGCGGCCGGCCGCCCTTGGCGATGACGATCTCCTCGCCGGCAGCGGCACGGTCCACCAGGCGGGAGAGCTGGGTCTTGGCCTCGTAGAGGTTGACCTGGGTCATGCGCGGTGTCCTGACCAGGGTTGGTCTG
>CAYNYQ010000609.1:0-2730 GCA_964401305.1 uncultured Acetobacteraceae bacterium
GTCGCGGCCCCGCTGAGCGCCGGGGTGCTGCTGATCTGGGGCGCCACGGTCATCGGCGTGCCCGCCTTCGGCCTGCTGGCCGGCGTGAGCGTCGGCGGCATCGCCCTGGCGCTGGCGGCGCAATCGACGGTGGAGAACCTGTTCGGCGGTGTCTCCATCTACGCCGACCGGCCGTTCCGCGTCGGCGACAGCATCCGCTATGGCGGGAATGCGGGGACGGTGGAGGTGATCGGCCCCCGCTCGACCCGCATCCGCGCGCCCGACGGCACCCTGACGGCGGTGCCGAATGCCGACCTGGCGAAGATGCACATCACCAATGTCTCGGCGCGCAGCAAGAGCCTGTTCCAGCACCGGATCAGCATCGACCCGGGGGCGACGCGTCCCGCCATCGAGGCGCTGCTGGCCGACCTGCGGCGGCGCGTCGAGGCGCATCCCCTGGTCGAGCCGGGCACGCCACGCGTGCGGCTGGTCGGCATCGGCCCGGGTGCGACGGAGATCGAGATCCACGCCCATGTCCTGACGACCGTGCTCACGGAATTCCTCGCCGTGCAGGAGGCGCTCATCCTCGACACCATCTCGGCGGTGGAGGAGAGCGGAACCTCGTTCCGCGCGGCGATGGCCTGAGCCGCGACGGGCGCCGGCCGAGCGCCGCGGCCCGATCGGGCGCGGCGCCGTCCTCGGCCGATTTCTCCTCCGCCCCGCCCATTCCCGCCGGTCACCGCGCCCGTGCCGGTGCCGCCCCGGGCGGCCGCGCCGGGGGTGACCCTGCAACGCGCCCCAGGCGTGCCATCGTCAAAGCGAATTAACGCTCGTGCTGACGAATTGAGGCTGCGTCCGGCCGTGGATCGCGCAACTTTAGCGCGTAACGAAACATGAGGGGCAACCATGGAGTCCCTGGAGCAGCAATCTGGCCTGGCAGGCGCACCCGCGGGGCCGGAACTGCTGCAAACCGGTCTGATGGCGGCATTCTTCGTCCCCGGCACCGCCGGGCCGGATCTCTCGCTGCGCTCGCTTTCGGTGCTCCTCGGCCTCGGGTCCGGCCCGGTGCCCCGCACCCTGGGGAGCCTCGGTGACGAGCTTGGCCTCGGGCCCGCGCAGATCCGCGGCGGTATCGCCGCGCTGGAGCGCAGCGGGCTGGTGCGGCGGCTCGAGGGCGGCGCGAAGGGTCGGGGTGTCCTCGTCGTAACGACCGCGGCGGGGGCGCGCCTCGTCGACGCGATGACCGGCCGGCGACCGGGCGGCGACTGATACCCGGCGCATGACGGGCCGCGGCCCGCCATCCGGCTCCGCGGCCTTGGCGTCGCGGCGCCCGGCCGCCGGTGGCCGTCGCTGGGCGCGGATGCGGTGGGGCGGGCCTGATGGCCGGTCAGCACGCGCGCCCGGCCCGGGCTGCGGGCCAGGCCAGGCCAGGCACGGGGTCACGCGCCCGCGGGCGACGCCGCGCCCCGGCGCCGGGTGCTATCGGCCCAGCCAGCGCCGCAGGCGCGTCGGCGCCGCCGCCATGTCCTCGGCCGGGCCGCAATAGCTGAAGCGCAGGAAGCGCCCGCCGCGCTCGCGGTCGAAATCCACCCCGGGCGTCGCGGCGATGCCGGCCTCGGCCAGCATGCGGGCGCAGAATTCCGGGCTGTCGTTGGTCAGCGCGCCGATATCGGCCCAGAGGTAGAAGGCCCCGTCGGCGGGCGAGAGCCGGTCGAACCCCGCCTCCGGCAAGGCCCGCAGCAGCGCGGCCCGCGCCGCGGCGTAGCGGGCGCGGTTCGCCTCCAGCTCCTCCGTGCAGTCCATCGCCGCCTCGGCCGCCACCTGGGCGACGTGCGGGGCCGAGATGAACAGGTTCTGCGCCAGGCACTCCACCGGCCGCACCAGGTCCTCGGGCAGCAGCAGCCAGCCGATGCGCCAGCCCGTCATCGACCAGTACTTGGAGAAGCTGTTCACCACCACGGCGCTGTCGCTGAAGGCCGCGGCAGTGGCCTCCGGCACCGCGCCATAGGTCAGCCCGTGGTAGATCTCGTCGCTGACGAGACGCACCCCGCGTGCGGCGCACCAGGCGGCGATGGCGGCGAGGTCCTCCGGCGGCAGCATGGTGCCGGCGGGGTTGCAGGGGCTGGCGACGATCAGCCCCTCCGGCACCGGGTCCAGCGCCTCGAGCATCGCCACGGTCGGCTGCCAGCGCGTCGCTGCGTCGCAGGGCAGCAGCACCGGCCGCATCCCGAGGGCGGTGAGGATATTGGCGTAGGGCGGGTAGAAGGGCGCGGCCATGGCCACGCGGTCGCCGGCGTCGAAGGCGGCGAGGAAGGCGAGGGGGAAGCCGCCCGAGGCGCCGACCGTCACCGCCACCCGCGCCGCCGGCACGGCGAGGCCGTAGCGATCCTGGTAATGGCGGGCGATGCGTTCGCGCAGGGAGCGCAGGCCGAAGGCCTCCGTGTAGCCCAGGGGCGCCCCGGCCGAGAGGGCGCGCATGGTGGCCTCGGCGGCGCCGCGCGGCGCGCCGGTGCCGGGCTGGCCGACCTCCATGCGGATCACGCCGCGGCCGTCGGGGAAGGCGCCGGCGGGCAGCGCCGCGGCGCGCGCATTGGCGGCGGCGATGACGTCCATCACCAGGAAGGGCGGCGCCGCGGCGCCACGGCCGGTCTTCAGCGCCATGGCGGGGCCGCGGTCCGGGCGGCGGTGGCCGGCCGTGTCTGCTGGGCGGGCCGATTCAGCCCTCCGCGCCCTGCGGCGCTCCGGCCATCG
>CAYNYQ010000610.1:0-2723 GCA_964401305.1 uncultured Acetobacteraceae bacterium
GGTGGCGGCCGATCCCGCCGGACGGCTCGCGGCGCTCTGGGACGGGGCGGCCGATCTCGGCGCCGGCGCCGGCATGACCGTGCAGGAGGTGCTGCTGGAGGGCCACCAGAACGCGCCGCTCGCGCTGGTGCGCGAGGCGCTCTCGGTGCGCCGCGGCGACCCGATCCTCGGCTTCGACCCGCACGGCGCGCGCGAGCGGCTGGAGATGATCGCCTGGGTCGAGCGCGCCCATGTCGAGCGCCACCTCTCCGGCACGATCCGCGTCCGGCTCGAGGAACGCCGGCCCTTCGCCTTCTGGCAGAAAGAGGGCCGCATCTCGGTCATCGACCGCGAGGGCAAGGTGGTGGCGACGGAGAACATCGGCCAGTTCGGCCGCCTGCCCCTCGTCGTCGGCGCCGGGGCCGAGCGCGCCGCCGGCCCGATGATCGACCTGATGCGCACGACGCCGGAGGTGATGGACCGCACCCATGCGCTGGTGCGCGTCTCCGAGCGGCGCTGGAACCTCAGGCTGCGCAACGGCACCGACGTGCTGCTGCCCGAGGGGCAGGAGGCCGCGGCACTCGCGCGCCTCGCCGAGCTGCACCAGCGGCAGAACCTGATGGACCGGCCGCTCGTCGCCATCGATCTCCGGCTGCCGGACAAGCTCGTGCTGCGCCTCCCCCCGGGCCAGGCACCGGCGGAGCAGCCCTCGGCGCAGCGGGGCAGGAGCGGCCGCGGATGAACCAGATGAGCCGCCTGCCCGTGCCCGTCGAACCGCCCTCGCCCGGCCGCCGCCGCCGCGGCGCGCGCAGCGGCAGCTTCGGCGTGCTCGACATCGGCACGACCAAGATCGTCTGCCTGATCGCGCGCATCGAGAGCGACGGCGAGCCGCGCGTGCTCGGCTTCGGCTGGCAGCGCGCGCGCGGCGTGAAGGCCGGTTCCATCATCGACCTCGCCGAGGCCGAGCGCGCCATCCGCGCCGCCTGCGGCCAGGCGGAGGAGATGGCGGACACCCAGCTCTCCTCCGTGCTGGTCAACCTCTCCTGCGGCCAGCCGGAGAGCCGGGCGCAGCACATCGCCTGGCCGATCGGCGGCCGCGCGGTGACCGAGCAGGATCTGCGCGCCATCCTGCACGAGGGCCGCCGCCGCAGCGCCGAGGACGGGCGGGAGACGGTGCACGCCTTCCCGCTGGGCTTCACCGTGGACGCAACACCCGGCGCCGACGACCCGCGCGGGATGATCTGCGAGCAGCTGACCGCGCGGCTGCACCTGGTCGATGCGGCGCAGGCCTCGCTGCGCAATCTCGGCGCCTGCCTGATGCGCTGCGACCTCGAGGTGGAGGAGCTGGTCTCCGCCCCCTTCGCCGCCGGCCTCGCCACCTTGGTGGAGGACGAGAAGCAGCTCGGCGCCATCGTCGTGGACATGGGCGGCGGCACCACCTCCCTCGCCGTCTTCCACGAGGGGCATCTCGTGCACACCGCGCAGCTGCCGGTGGGCGGCTGGAACGTGACCAACGACCTGGCGCGCGGGCTCTCGACGCCCATCGCGCATGCCGAGCGGCTGAAGACGCTGCACGGCGGCACGCAGGCGGCGCCCGAGGACGACAAGGAATGGCTGCCCGTGCCGATGGTGGGCGAGGAGGAGGACCACATCGCCCGCATCCCGCGCGCCATGGTGGTCGGCATCATCCGCCCGCGCATCGAGGAGACCTTCGAGCTGGTGCGCGACCGCATCGAGGCCGCCGGCCTCGGCGCCGAGGCCGGGCGGCGCGTGGTGCTGACCGGTGGCGCGAGCCAGCTGATGGGCGTGCGCGAGATCGCCGCGCAGGTGCTCGACCGCCAGGTCAGGCTCGGCCGGCCGCATCCGGTGCGCGGCCTGCCCGAGACCGCCTCCGGCCCCGGCTTCGCGGCGCCCTGCGGGCTGCTCGCCTGGGCCGCCGGCGAGGGGCGGCCTCTGCTCGACATCCAGCCCGGCCTCGACCGCCCCTCCGGCCTGTTCCGCCGCTTCGTGAACTGGCTGAAGGAGCGCGCCTGAGATGGCGCGCGAGCGCCCGGGATTTCCTGTGGACGACTCGGGGTGCGGGGCGCCGCGGCCCGCGACCCGACTCGATCCACGTCGCTACCGTTCCGCCAGGAGGCCCTTCCGCCCATGACATTGAACCTGACGCTTCCCGTGGCGCAGCACACGGATTTCAGCCCGCGCATCACCGTCATCGGTGTCGGCGGCGGCGGCACGAACGCGGTCAACAACATGATCGCCATGGGTCTCGACGGCGTGGATTTCGTCGTCGCCAACACCGATGCGCAGGCGCTGGTGCATTCGCGCGCCGAGCGCCGCGTGCAGCTCGGCCCGCACCTGACACAGGGGCTCGGCGCCGGCGCCAAGCCCGAGATCGGGCGCGCCGCGGCGGAGGAGGCGACGGAGGAGCTGGCCCGCCACCTCGAGGGCAGCCACATGGTCTTCATCACCGCCGGCATGGGCGGCGGCACGGGAACGGGTGCCGCGCCGGTGATCGCGCGCATGGCGCGCGAGCGGGGCGTGCTGACGGTGGGCGTGGTGACCAGGCCCTTCGACTTCGAGGGCAAGAAGCGGCGCGTGCTGGCGGAGAACGGCATCGAGGAGCTGCAGCAGGTCGTCGACACGCTGATCATCATCCCGAACCAGAACCTGTTCAGGCTGGCCAACGAGCGCACCACCTTCGTCGAGGCCTTCAAGATGGCCGACAACGTGCTCTACATGGGCGT
>CAYNYQ010000611.1:0-2718 GCA_964401305.1 uncultured Acetobacteraceae bacterium
GCAGTTCGGCATCAGGTGGCGGAAGATCACCCGGTGCGTCGGCAGCGCGAGGCACTGCGCCGCCTCGATGTACTCCCGCCGCCGCTCGACCAGCGCCGTGCCGCGCACCGTGCGCGCGTAGTAGGCCCATTCCACCACGACGATGGCGATGACGACGTTCAGCACGCCCTTGCCGAGGAAGGCGAGGATCATCAGCGCGGCCAGGATGGCGGGGAAGGAGAGCTGCAGGTCGACGAAGCGCATGATCACGCTGTCGGTCCGCCCGCCGGCATAGGCGGCCAGCATGCCAAGCGAGGCGCCGACCAGGCAGGCGATCAGCGCCGAGCCGGCGCCGACCGTCAGCGAGATGCGCAGCCCGTACATGATGCCCGAGAGCATGTCGCGCCCCTGGTCGTCCGTGCCGAGCCAGTGGGTGATGCCCGAGCCGCCGACCTCCCCCGGCTCCAGCCGCCCGTCCATGATGTCGAGCACGGCGAGGTCGTAGGGGTTCTGCGGCGCGATCCAGGGGGCGAGGATCGCCACCAGCGCGATCACGGTGAAGACCGCCAGCGCGCCGACCGCGATGGAGGAGGCCGCGAATTCCGAGACGAAGCGGCGGAACGGCGTCTCGATGCGCGGCGGCACGACGGCAGCGACCGCCGCCTCCTCGGACGGCGTCTGGCCGCCCTGGCCGAGGACGGTGCTGCTCATCCCTTGCCCTCCAGCCGCACGCGGGGATCGAGCACCGTGTAGGTGATGTCCACCACGAGGTTGATGACGACGAACATCAGCACCACGATCATCAGGTAGGCGACCATCACCGGCCGGTCGAGCACGTTGATGGAATCGATGATCAGCTTGCCCATCCCCGGCCAGGCGAAGACGCTCTCGGTCACCACCGAGAAGGCGATGGTGCCGCCGAATTCGAGGCCGACCACGGTGACCACGGGGATGAGGATGTTCTTGAAGACATGGACGAAGACGACGCGGTTGGGCGAGAGGCCCTTGGCGCGGGCGAACTTCACGTAGTCCATCAGCATCGCCTCGCGCACGCCGGCGCGCGTGAGGCGGATCACCAGGCTGATCTTGAAGAGGCTGAGGTTGATCGCCGGCATCATCATGTGCTGGAGGCCGTCCCAGGTGAGGAAGCTCCAGCGTGTGCCGAGCACCTCCACCGTCTCGCCCCGCCCGGTCGAGGGCAGCCAGCCGAGCTGCACCGCGAAGACCATGATCAGCATCAGCCCGACCCAGAAGGTCGGCAGCGAGAAGCCGAGGATGCTGCCCGCCATGATGCCCTTGCTCACCGGGCTCTCGGGGCGCAGCCCGGCATAGAGGCCGAGCGGCAGGCCGATGATGATGGCCGCGACCGTGGCGCCGACGGCGAGCTCGAGCGTCGCCGGCATGCGCTCGAGGATGAGCTTCAGCGCCGGCTCGTTGAAGACGAAGCTGCGGCCGAGGTCGCCCTGCAGCGCCTTGCCGAGGAAGACCAGGTATTGCTGCCAGAGCGGCAGGTCGAGGCCGAGCGCCTCGATCGCCCGCTCCTTCTCGATCTGGTCGGCCTCGGGGCTGATCAGGATCTCGACCGGGTCGCCGATGGCGTAGACGCCGAGGAAGACCAGCAGCGACATCGCCAGCACGACGCCGGCGGCCTGCATCAGCCGGCGCAGGAGGTAGACGGTCATGGCACCTGCCTCCGGCGCGCGCGGCGGGTCAGCGGCCCGCGGGGGCGGGCCGCACGTCCTGCGCGAGGGTCAGCTCGTCCTTGCGCGGCGTGTGCGCGAGGCCGCGCCGCATGGCCCAGATGTTGGTCTGCAGGTGCAGCGGGATGATGGCGACGTCCTCCATCGCCAGGCGCTGCGCGTCCTGCAGGATCTTCTCGCGCTTCTCGTCGTCGAGCTCGACCAGCGCCTTCTCGATCATCGCGTCGAGCGCGGGGTTCGAGTAGCGGCCGCGGTTGGAGGCGCCCCAGCCGCGCTCGCGGCTCCAGGTGGCCGAGAGGTTGCGCAAGGGGTGCGAGCCCTCGGGGTTGGAGCCCCAGCCGACCAGGAAGGCGGAGAATTCCTGCCGCCCGGCGCGGCCGATGAAGGTGGTCCAGGGCTGCGCCTCGATCGTGGTGCGCACGCCGATGCGCGTCCACATCTGGCCGATCGCCTGGATGATGCGCGCGTCGTTGATGTAGCGGTCGTTCGGGCCGTTGAGCTGGATGCGGAAGCCCTGCGGGTAGCCGGCCTCGGCCAGCAGCTTCCGCGCCGCGTCAGGGTCCGGGCGCGGCGGCGGCAGGTCGGGGACGTAGCTGTAGATCCCCTCCGGCAGGTACTGGCCCGAGGGCGTCGCCGCGCCTTCCATGATGCGCTCGACGATGGCGCGGCGGTCGATGGCGATCGAGAGCGCGCGCCGCACCCGCACGTCCTTCAGCGGGTTGTTCGGCAGGGGCTGGCCGGCATTGTCGGTGACGAAGGGCGAGGGCCCCGTGCGCATGTGGTCGAGCCCGAGGAAGATGATGCGCATCCCCGGCGTCTCGCTCAGCGTCACGCGCTGGTCGCCGCGCAGCTTGGCGAGGTCGCTGGTCGGCACCTGGTCGATGAACTCGACGTCGCCGGCCAGCAGCGCCGCGGTGCGCGCCGCGTCGTTGGTGATCATGCGATAGGTGACGCGGGCGAAGGCCGGGCGCTCGCCCCAGTACTGGTCGTTGCGCTCGAGCTCGATGCGGTCGCCGTTGCGGTGGCTGACCACGCGCCA
>CAYNYQ010000612.1:0-2715 GCA_964401305.1 uncultured Acetobacteraceae bacterium
ATGCGCACCTTCCACATCGGCGGTGCGGCGCAGCGCGGCGCCGAGCAGTCGGCGGTGGAGACGATCACGGACGGCACGGTGAAGGTGCTGAACCGGCAGATCGTCACCAACAGCCAGAATGTGCCGGTGGTGATGAGCCGCAACTGCGAGATCGTCATCTTCGACGCGGCCGGGCGCGAGCGCGCGCGCTACCGCGTGCCCTACGGCGCGCGGCTGATCGCCGACGAAGGCGCGCAGGTCACGCGCGGCCAGAAGCTGGCGGAGTGGGACCCCTTCACCCTGCCGATCATCACCGAGCGCACCGGCAAGGTGGAGTTCTCCGACCTCATCGAGAACATCACGGTGGTCGAGCGCGCCGACGACGTGACGGGCCTCTCCTTCCGCGAGGTCGTCGAGTACAAGGCGACCGGCAAGAGCGCGGATCTCCGCCCGCGCCTGATCCTGCGCGACGAGAAGGGCAACGTCGTCAAGCGCGAGAACGGCACGGAGGCGATCTACTTCCTGACGCCAGGCTCGATCCTCTCGGTCGAGCAGGGTGCGCAGGTGGCCGCCGGCGACGTCATCGCCCGCCTGCCGCGCGAGAGCTCGAAGACCCGCGACATCACGGGCGGCCTGCCGCGCGTGGCGGAGCTGTTCGAGGCGCGGCGGCCGAAGGACCACGCGATCATCAGCGAGATCGATGGGCGCGTGGAGTTCGGCAAGGACTACAAGGCCAAGCGCCGCATTCTCGTGGTGCCGGAGCAGATCGGGGACGAGCCGGCGACGCCGCGCGAGTACCTGGTGCCGAAGGGCAAGCACGTCTCGGTGCAGGAGGGCGACTACGTCAAGGCGGGCGACCCGCTGGTCGACGGGCCGCGCGTGCCGCACGACATCCTGCGGGTGCTCGGCGTGGAGGCGCTGGCGAACTACCTCGTCAACGAGATCCAGGACGTCTACCGGCTGCAGGGCGTGAAGATCAACGACAAGCACATCGAGGTCATCGTCCGGCAGATGCTGCAGAAGGTCGAGATCCTCGATCCGGGCGACACCACCTTCCTCGTCGGCGAGCAGGTGGACCGCATCGAGTTCGAGATCGAGAACGACAAGCGGATCGCCGCGAAGGAGCGGCCGGCGCGAGCCGAGCCGGTGCTGCAGGGCATCACCAAGGCCTCGCTGCAGACCTCCTCCTTCATCTCCGCCGCCTCCTTCCAGGAGACGACGCGGGTGCTGACCGAGGCGGCCACGGCCGGCAAGGTGGATACGCTGGCGGGTCTGAAGGAGAACGTGATCGTCGGGCGGCTCATCCCGGCGGGCACGGGCTCCGTGATGAACCGCCTGCGGGCCATCGCGGCGCAGCGCGACCGGACCCGGTTGCCGCAGGGTCAGCCGGCCCTGCCGGAGCCTGCTGCCGCGGCCGGGCCTGGGCGCCAGGCGGCAGAGTAAGGGTTTCCGCCGGCGGGGCGACCCGCCGGCGGTTTTCATCGGCCCCGGTCCTCGCTTTGCTTGACTCGGGGCGTGCCGGCGCATAAAGAGCCGGCCCTTGATCGGGCGAGCCATCAGGCCGGCCCGTTGGGAAGTTGGTCGACACAGCTGCGCCGCCGGCACCGCCGCCCCATCAGGGTGGCCGAGGCCGGGGGTAGGACGGGCAGCCCGCAGGGTGCGCAGAGGCGTGCCTGTCGCGGGCTTCACGCCTTTTCGCGGCGAGGCGGCCGATGACGGTGCACGAAGGGGCGTCATGCCGACGATCAACCAGCTCATCGCCCAGGGGCGCGAGCCGAACCCGAAGCGGAACAAGGTTCCGGCGCTGCAGGGATGCCCGCAGAAGCGTGGCGTCTGCACGCGCGTCTACACGACGACGCCGAAGAAGCCGAACTCGGCGCTTCGCAAGGTCGCCAAGGTCCGCCTCACCAACGGGTACGAGGTGGTGAGCTATATCCCGGGCGAGGGGCACAACCTCCAGGAGCACTCGGTGGTGCTGATCCGCGGCGGTCGCGTGAAGGACCTGCCGGGCGTGCGCTACCACATCCTGCGCGGCGTGCTCGACACCCAGGGCATCGCCAAGCGTCGCCAGCGCCGTTCGCTGTACGGCGCGAAGCGGCCGAAGTAAGGGAGAGAGCGCGATGTCGCGTCGCCACCGCGCCGAGAAGCGCGAGGTCCTGCCGGACCCGAAATTCGGTGATCTCGTGCTCAGCCGTTTCATGAACGTGCTGATGTACGACGGCAAGAAGAGCACGGCCGAAGGTATCGTCTACGCCGCCATGGACACGCTGAAGAAGCGGATGGGCCCGAACGGCGATCCGCTGCGGCTGTTCCACGATGCGATGGACAACGTGAAGCCGGCGGTCGAGGTCCGGTCCCGCCGGGTCGGCGGCGCGACCTACCAGGTGCCCGTCGAGGTCCGGCCGGAGCGGCGCCAGGCGCTGGCCATTCGCTGGCTGATCGAGGCCGCGCGCAAGCGGGGCGAGAACACGATGGAGGAGCGTCTTTCCGGCGAACTCATGGATGCGGCGAACAACCGCGGCACCGCCGTGAAGAAGCGCGAGGACACGCACCGGATGGCCGAGGCCAACAAGGCCTTCAGCCATTACCGCTGGTAAGACAGACCCGATCGAAGGACGACGACCATGGCCAAGGCGAAGTTTGAGCGGACGAAGCCGCACTGCAACATCGGGACGATTGGTCACGTTGATCATGGCAAGACGTCGCTGACGGCGGCGATCACGAAGGTTCTGGCGA
>CAYNYQ010000613.1:0-2714 GCA_964401305.1 uncultured Acetobacteraceae bacterium
CGCTTGGGCGCGATCCCCATGCTGGCGATCTCTACGTGTTTCGTGGCCGTCGCGGCGATCGCAAGACATTCTGCATCTTCTCCGTCAGAGGCCGGGTAGGCGCATGGCCTCATCCCGTTGCCAATGTTGGCAATTGGTTGGGCGGCGGTTCTTCACCGCCTGCACTCCGGTACGTACGGCCGTGGTGTCGAGGGCGGTGAGTGGGACCTTCCAGGGAGCCGAGTGCATCACCTGCGACGCGGGCAGCGTTCCCTCGCGGATGAGCCGGTGCATCGAGCCGACGCAGATGCCGAGGCGATGCGCTGCCTTCTGGACGGAGATGGTCGGCTCGACGTCGCTGCCGGGTGCATGCTCGGGTATGCCGAGGCGTGAGCGGAGCTCGCGGACCCGCACCGCCGTCCAGGTCTCGCCGTCGGCTGTGCGGCAGTGCATGCGGTTGAGCGCGACCGCGACCTCCCGATCCGGCCACTCGGGCGCGAGGCGGCGTACCGCGTCGACGGGGCAGCGCGTCCGATCGACCGGGTAACGGCCCGTCCTCACCCGGGCAACGCGGATCTCGCTATGGCGCCCGCCAGCCCAGTGCACGACGAGCACCGCCTCGTTCGCCGCATCGTCGAGGTCGACGACGACTTCCTGCACGAGACTGTGGACGAGCCGCTGCCGGGTGCGTGCGTCGGCGGTCGGCGCGTTCCATGCGGCCGGCAGGTCGTGGGCGAGGCGCAGCAGGGCCTCCCGGTCCACCCGCGGGCGCGCCGACGCTTCGGCGCACAGCTCGGCGATGCGCCGCTCGAGCGCCGCCACGCGCTCGAGGGCGGCGTACCAGCGCGTCTCGAGTTCGCGCGCTACGTGCCGCTTGGCCGGGTCGACCAGATCGTGCCGTCGGGCCGCGAGGGAGGCGTCGTAGCGGGCCGCCTCCAGGTCTCTCTCGAGCGCCTCGCGGACCGCGCTATCCGCCTCCATTGCCCGGTCAGCCGCGAGCATCGCCGCCTCGACGGCGTGGCCCGACACGGCCTCGAGCAGCGCATCGGCGATCGCCCGATCCACCCGCACGCCGCCGATGCCGATGCAGAGACCCGCCCCGACGTGGGCGTCATCGCCGCGGCACTGGTATCTGTGTGCATGTCCCGAGGCCATGCCGTAGAACACCCGCATCATGCGGCCGCACCGCCCGCATCGGACGATGCCTGTCAGGAGCGCACGTCCGCCGCGCGCGGCCTTGCGCGAGGCACGCCGCTGCATGTGGGCGTTCTCCAAGAAGGTCCTCTGGTTCTCCTCGAACTCAGTCCAGGTGATGTAGCCCTCGTGGTTGTCCCGGATGAGCGCTCCCCACTCCGCCATCGGCCGGTCGTGCCCGCTCGTCCTTCGCGCGCGGCCGCCCTCGACACGGACGCGGCTGCCTCGGCGTGCGAACGCGTAGGCGCCCGCGTAGATCGGGTTGTGCAGGACCTGCACGACGGTGTGGTAAGCTGGCGCCCGCCAGGTGATCCGATAGGCGGCAACGTTGCGCCTCACGACAGGGAGGGCCACCCCTGCGCCGCGTGCCCAGAGGAACAGCTGGCGGGCACTGCCGAGTTCGCGGTACTTCGCGAACACCATCCGGATCGCACCCGAGACCCGCTCGTCAGGATCGATCTCAATTCGCCCATCCTCGCTCCAGACATAGCCGGGCGGCAGGGTGAACCGCAGCGCCCCGCGCCGGGCCTTGCCGTCACGCGCCTCGAGCCCGCGCTGGCGCAGGAGGGAGAGTTCGTACTCGGACATCGTCCCCTTGAGCCCCAGCAGGAGCCGGTCGTTGACGAGGCGAGGATCATAGGCGCCGTCCGGGTCGATCACCAGCGCTCCGGCGAGAGCGCAGAGATCGACGAGGTGGTGCCAATCGCGCCCGTTCCGGGCGAGCCGGGACGCCTCGATGCAATACACCGCGCCGACCGACCCGGTGCATACGGCTGTGACAAGCCTCTGAAACCCCGGCCGCTCGGCGAGACCGGAGCCGGAGCGGCCGAGATCGTCGTCGATCACCGCCACCGTCGCGAACCCCGCGGCGCGCGCCGCATCCGCGAGAGCATACTGGCGCCGCTGGCTCTCCGTGTTGCCGAGCACCTGCGCCATGGTGGACTGGCGGACGTAGACGACCGCACTGCGGGCAAGGTGGTCAGCGGTGATCCTGCTCATCGCTGGCCTCCTCCACTGCGCGGCCGGCGACGCGGCCGGCCGCCTCGAGCAGGAGTTCCGCGAGGGTCGTCATCGCCGCCTCCGGCAGGATCGGCACAGGCGATGGTGGCGGTGGCGCGAGAGCGAGAGAGAACTGCGCCCGCGCGGGCGTGCGACTCGGCATCTGAGGTCTCCTCGATTGTCGGGACCTCCGATGCTGAAGGAGACCCGGCACTGCTCCTCGTCGCATCGAGGAGAGCGCAGAGGCGGATCAGCGCATCAACCGCCACCAGCGGCGGGCCGACCTGCGTCATCCCGATGCACGCGGCCTCGTCGCACATCCAGGCCGGTACAACGCGGCTGACGCCCGTGCGCTCCTCCAACCACAGAATGCCGAACCCGTCTCGCGTCAGGCGCTGCGTAACCCGCAGCCGTCTCCCATGCAGCGGGTGCCACGGGTAGTGCACCCGTGCCGTCACGAAACGGTAGGCGGAATCACGTTCGGTCTGGTGATGTCGTCAAGATCGTCTGGCATGATGGGCTCGGCATGTCGCTCTACGCCA
>CAYNYQ010000614.1:0-2708 GCA_964401305.1 uncultured Acetobacteraceae bacterium
GCAGCCCAGTCCAGCATCGCCGCGCCGTGGACACGCTCGGGCTGATGCTGGCGCACGGCAGCATCACGCCGCAGATGCACGAGGCGGGCTGCATCTTCCGCACGCTGTTCCGCAGCGCCGCGATCGACAGCATGTCAACGTCGCAGCTGATTCGGCTGCCCGGCTCGACGGCAGACCGGCTGTCCAACCGCCAGCTCGAGGCGCGCCGCCGCGTGCTTGCGGCGATTGATGCCCTGGGTGGGCACGACAGCCCAGCCGGCTCCTGCATCTGGTTCGTCGTGGGCCTCGAGATGTCGGTACGCGAATGGGCGGCACGCCGAGGCTGGAGCGGCAGGCCGGTGACGCAGCCGATCGCGGGCGGCATCCTCGTTGCGGCACTCGGGACGCTGGCGATGCACTTCGGGCTCACGTTGCGTCAAAGGGCAGCGTGAGCCGACGCGCGTTCACGCGCGTCGGCCGCGAAGGCCAGAGTTATGGAGCTACTCGCAAGCTACTTATCTGACGACCTGGGCGCAGTGAGTTTTGGCGCCGCCGTCACCTGCGGGGCGGCGGCCTCCCGTTGCATCTCTTCGCGCTTGCCCTGGCTCCAGCTCTCGACCTCTTTCCTGGTTGTTGCGAGCTGCTCGCGCAGCCAATCAGTGCCACTCATTGCTCATCTCCTTCCTCAAGGCCCCATTCGCGACTGTTATTCGCGAGTTCGTTCACGTGCACAGCCTCGACCTCTAGGTACGCCGAGAACTGTCTAACGCGAGGAAACGCGACCGTTGGATCCCATTCGATCACGTGGCCGTGCGAGTCCTTTCGCTTCGGCATGTCGAAGAAAGACAGGTATCTTCGCGGCGCGACACCGACGAAGGGCCGAAAGTGCACTGCGTCAGGGTCTGCACTTGACTCATGATCGACCCGAAGCATGCCCTCGTAGAGCTCGCGCGCCTTACTCTTTGGATACGGCTCAACGTACACTACTTCGCTGATGCCAGAAGCGATGATGTGGCGGGCGCACATATGGCATGGGAAGGTGGTGCAAAAGAGTTTCGCGTTCTTTACCGACAGGCCCCGTCGCGCAGCGTCGGTAATTGCGGACATCTCTGCATGCACGATGCGGCCGAACTCGATGATGCTCGCAACGCGCGCGCCTGACATCGAGCCAGGCTTCCCAGCCACCAAAACCTCACGGGCCATATCACCCGGCGCCATCGCACTGAACTGCTGGCTTATCCACCCGCCACTATGCAGGCGTTCGAAGACCTCCGTCATCATTTCGAGCTTCATGCGGGCAGTCGGGTCGTATCCGATCGTGAAGTCGCGCCGATCCGGCTTGCCATCTGTCGCTGGAGCCCCCTCCCACACCGCACCGCCACCAGCGGTCGGAACCTCATTGCAGCCCGCCGCGATGATCTCGCCATCCGACGTGGCGATCACAGCTCCAACCTGCCTTGCCAAATCGGCGCTGCGCAGCGCGGTAGCCCTTGCGTGAAAGAGTAGATACTCGTCGAGCGTGGGTGTCCGATGCGGGTGGTGAAAGAGGATCTCAATGAGCCGATCGACCTGCTCGCGCAGCGAGCCAGACGCGCTACCATCGAGAAAGACATCAGCTTCGGGGAAGGTGTCGCGCACATTCTGACCTAATGCGTCGCCCTTCTCCTGCTCGTCTCTGGCGATCAGCGCAGCGGCAGTGTCGTTGAAGATCGACGCGTCATACAGTTTATGTGATCGCGCTATCCGATCAGCCAGTACTCGCTCGCGCTCGGCACGCGGCATGTACACAGAAACCACGACAAGCGCGTCGCCGTAGACTGCCCGAAGGGTTTCAACCTCGATCGGGTGCTTCAACGAGTGGAGAATGAATGCGTGGTTATGGCGGGGCCGATCCAGCTGACCAGTCTCGCCCTGCCGAGAAGCCCTCATCTTCGCGATGCCGAGCAAGGCTACCGCGTCGCCGCGCCTTGCCTTCCGCCGAAACGCATCTCCTGCGTCCATCAGGCCGCTGATGCGTTCCTCTTCCTTCCAGTCGCTTTTCTGATTAGCGACCTTCGCATAGAAGGGGCGGCCGACGACCAAGTCGCTGAGGCGGACCCGCTCACTCGTGTAACCGACGCGAGACAGGGACTGCGTAATCAGGTCGCCAACGAGCCGGAGATCGGTGCCAACCGCTCCCACAAGCGCGAATACAAGCTCTGCACGCTGTGGCATGGCGGCTCTACGCGACTCCCCTTGGCCCGTTCTCACGGTTCTATACCAACCGATTCGTAGTCAGAGGAAGTCCGACCCGCTCAGGGCCGGCTACGCTGTTACAATACACCCCATGGCGGCGCGCAAATCGAGTTGGCTATGATGGTGATACGTCGAGAAGGTGCGTCGAGCACCGCGGCCCCAGAGCCACTCGCCAGCTGATCGGCCACTGCGGCTCGCGAGCCGCAGGGTCCTTCCTGGGCCCGGCGTATGCGGGGGGCGGAAGCGCGCAACATCGCTAGCGCCTGGCCCAAAATTTGGTTCGCAGTTCGCACCCTTCGGCCCTGATCTCAATCGCTTAGCTGCGAACCATGGCTGCGCCGGCTCGCGGCCGCGGTTCGCATGGTTCGCACCCACCCCGATCCCTGGATGGTTCGATGACGCTCCCCTGGATGGCGGCGAAGATCCTGCTGCGCCCGGCGGCGGAGCTGCGCGCGCATCCCGGCAACGCGCGCGTGCACGGCGCCGCGCAGATC
>CAYNYQ010000615.1:0-2707 GCA_964401305.1 uncultured Acetobacteraceae bacterium
CGGGCTGCGCGACGTGGTCTCGATCCTCGGCATCATCGCGGTGCTGAGTGCGCTGTAGGGCAGACTGCCGAAGGGCGGGATCGCTCCGAGGCGTGACGCCGGTCGGAAGCCAGGGTGCGGGAGAGGCGTGCCCGGCCGCGGTCTTCGCCACGCGGCGCCAGCGCGGCCGGCCCCGTGGACTCGCAGCCTGCAAGGCCCTGGGCGCGTCCCGGCGGCGAGCCGACTTGCAGGATGCGAGGCCGGCCGCCCCGGGCGCGGCACCGGCCGTGCATGGCGCGCGGCATGACGCCCATCGATCCCCGCGACCCGGAACTGGAAGCCGTCTGGCGCGCCATCGGCGCCGCCGGCCTGCGCAGCATTGCCGTCACCGCCGCCGTGCCGGGCGAGGGTGTCAGCAGCCTCGCGGGCGCGCTGGCGCAGCGTGCCGCCCTCGGCGGGGGGCGGGCGCTCTACGTGAACCTGCGGGCCGCGCCGGACGGGTCGCAGCCGGGCCTGGCGGAGGACGCAATCCTGCCGGGCGATCCGCCGGGGCTCGGCCTGCTGCTGCGCCCCTCCGCCGCCACCGTTTCCAACTGGCGCGACGCCGCCCGGCTCGGCGCACAGCTCGCCGGCTGGGGCCGCGACTGGGACCATGTGGTGCTCGACACCGCGCCGGTGCTCTCGCCCGACCCGCGCGCGGTGCCGGCGCTCTCCGCGGCCGCGGCGGCGGAGGCGACGGTGCTGCTGGTGCTCGCCGGGCGCACCGCCGCGGCGCGGGTGCGCGAGGCACGGGAGCGGCTGGACCAGGCCGGGGCGCGGCTGCTCGGCAGCGTGCTGAATGACCGCGACAATCCCTCCCTGCTGGCCGAGATGGAGCGCGAGGCCGGGCGGCTTTCGCGCTTCGCCCCGGGCCTGGGGCGGGCGCTGCGGGCATGGCTGCAGCGCTCCGCCCTGCTCGCGGTCCGGGTCTGAGGCCCGAGGGCCGGAGCGCCAGGCACTGCGCCTCTGCAATCCATGGTTGACCCCGAGCCCCGGTCGCCGGCATGTCCTGACGCCGTGAGCGCCCTCGATCCGGATTTCGTCGCCCAGCTCGTCGAGGATCTCGAACCCGAGGAGCTTCGCCTGATCCTGCAGACCTTCGGCCGCGACCTCGAACGCCTGATGGCGGCGCTGGAGCAGGCGGCGAAGGCCGGCGACCATGTCGGCTTCGGCCGCCGCGCCCATACCCTCGCCGGCGCGGCCGGCGCGGTGGGCGCGCGGCCCCTGCAGAGCATGGCGCGGCGGCTGAGCGAACCCGACACCGGCGAGGACCTTCCGCTCGCCCTGCGGGTGCTGCAGGCCCAGGCGCGCGAGGCCCTCGGCGCGCTCGGGGCGCTGGCCGCATCGCCGACTCCGCGCGCCGGGTGAGGTGGCCGCCATGGAGGCCGTCCGCATCCTCCTCGTCGAGGACAGCCCGACCCAGGTCGAGCTGACCCGCGCCTATCTGCGCGACGAGGGCCACGCGCTCCGCGTCGCCGAGACCGCCGCCGAGGCCGTGGCCGAGGCCCTGGCCTGGGAGCCGGACGCGGTGGTGCTGGATCTCGGCCTGCCCGACGCCAGCGGCTTCGACGTGATGCAGCGGCTGCGCGAGAGGCCGCGCGCGCCGGCCATCATCGTCGTCACCGCCAACGGCTCGGTGAACACCGCGGTCGAGGCGATGCAGCGCGGCGCGCGCGACTTCCTGGTCAAGCCCTATGCCAAGGCGCGGCTGCTGACCACGCTCGGCAATGCGCTGAAGGCGCGCGCCGACGAGGCGGCGCTGGAGGCGGCCAAGGCCCGCGTCAGCGCGCTCGAGGAACGCGCCGAGGAGCTCGAGCGGCATGCCGGCGCCGGCCGCCGCGCGCGCTTCCAGGGCCTGGTCGGCAAGTCGGACGCGATGCAGGCGGCCTACCGCACCATCGAGGCGGTCGCCCCCTCCCGCGCCGCCGTCTTCATCACCGGCGAGAGCGGCACCGGCAAGGAGCTGGCGGCCGAGGCGGTGCACCGCGTCTCGCCGCGCAAGGCCCGGCCCTTCGTCGCGCTGAACTGCGCCGCCATCCCGCGCGACCTGCTCGAGAGCGAGATCTTCGGCCATGTGAAGGGCGCCTTCACCGGCGCCACCGACAGCCGCGAGGGGGCGGCGCGCGCGGCCGATGGCGGCACGCTGTTCCTCGACGAGATCTGCGAGATGCCGCTCGAGATGCAGGTGAAGCTGCTGCGCTTCGTGCAGACCGGCAGCTTCGCCCCGGTGGGGTCCTCGCGCACCGAGAAGGTGGACGTGCGCTTCGTCTGCGCCACCAACCGCGACCCGCTGGCCGAGGTGGAGGCCGGGCGCTTCCGCGAGGACCTCTACTACCGGCTCTATGTCGTGCCGGTGGAGCTGCCGCCGCTGCGCGTCCGCGGCGGCGACGTGCTGCAGATCGCCGGCGAGTTCCTGCGCGCCTTCGCCGCCGAGGAGGGCAAGGCCTTCCGCGGCTTCGCGCCGGAGACCGAGGCGGCGCTGCTTCGCTACCCCTGGCCCGGCAATGTCCGGCAGCTGCAGAACGTGATCCGCAACATCGTGGTGCTGCACGACGCGGAGGTGGTGCAGCCGGCGATGCTGCCGGCGATGCTGCTGCGCGCCGCGGCGCCGGTCGGCTCGCCGGGCACGGCGCCGCCGCGGCCCGCGCCGGAGCTTGTGGCCATAGGCGCCGGCCCGGCGGAGGCCGCG
>CAYNYQ010000616.1:0-2700 GCA_964401305.1 uncultured Acetobacteraceae bacterium
GCGCCGTGGCGTCCGGCGTCACCGCCAGCACGGTGCGCCACCGCCGGTCGCGCCCGAGCCGCCCCGCCAGGGCGTGCAGCTGGCCGCGGTGGAAGCGCAGCGCCGCAAGCTGGCCGACGCCCCGCGCCAGGCGCCGCTTCACCGTGCCGAGGCGGGGCGCGCGGGCGAAGATGATCAGCGTGTCGCGGCGCGCGCCCATGGCGGCCAGCAATCCCCCCTTCCGGCTCAGCCGTAAAGCCGGCGGATGAGGCGGGGCGGCACGCCGAGGAACCAGAGCGAGAGGCAGGCAAGGTTGCGGGCCGAGCGGCGGGTCCAGCCCTCGCGCCGCCAGCGCTCGGCCGAGGTCAGCGCCGGCACGCCGAGCGGCGCGAGACGGGCGCGGCCGAGGCGCCGCACCAGATCCACATCCTCCATCAGCGGCAGCGGGCGGAAGCCGCCGACCGCCTGGTAGAGCGCGCGGCTGACCAGCAGGCCCTGGTCGCCATAGGGCAGGGCGAGGACGCGGCAGCGCCAGGCGACCATGCGCTCGAGCCGTCGCGCCGCGGGGGCGGGGTCGTCGAGGGCGAAGGCGAAATAGGCGGCGCGGGCGTCCTCGCGCATGTGGCGCCGCACGGCCTCGGCCCAGCCGGGGGCGGGGCGCGTATCGGCATGCAGGAAGAGCAGCCAGTCGCCGCCCGCCGCGGCCGCCCCGGCGGCGAGCTGCTGGCCGCGGCCGCGCGGGCTCTCGAGCACGCGCGCGCCGGCGGCGGCGGCGATCGCGCGCGTGGCATCGGTGCTGCCGCCATCGACCAGGATCACCTCGGCCGGCGCGGCCTCGGCGCAGGCGGCGAGGGTTGCGCCGAGTCGCGCCGCGGCGTTGAGCGCCGGGATGACGATGGTCAGGCTTTGTTCACTGGGTGCTTTAACCAAAAGTTCCTCGAGTGTTCTTGACTCCCCCAGGCCGGACTGGCACGGTCCGGGCTGAACGGACAGGGAACACGAGCATGCCGGATGGCTTCCCCGCCATCGCCCGCGGCCCCGCCGGCCGCCCGCGACGGGCCGCCGCCAGCCTCGAGCCGGCGCGGCAGGCAGGGCCCCGCGCCGGCCAGGGCCGCCCCGCCGCCCGCGCGGACGCGCAAGGCCTGCCCGCCGCCATCGCCCGCAAGGGGCGCGGCGCCGCCTCCAACCCCGCCGTGCGCTTCGAGCACACGGCGCGGGAAGCCTTCGACGATGGCTGGGGCTCGGTCGAGGCGCTGATCGACCTGCCGCCCCTGCCGACCGAACTGATCCGCGACGCCACGCGCACCGCCATGGCGCGCAACGAGAGCCCCGATATCGGCTTCGACCGTTCCATCAACCCCTATCGCGGCTGCGAGCATGGCTGCGTCTACTGCTACGCCCGCCCGAGCCATGCCTATTACGGCCATTCCCCGGGCCTCGACTTCGAGACCAAGCTGCACTTCAAGCCCGAGCTGCCGGCGCTGCTGGAGAAGGAGCTGCGGGCCCGCGGCTACCAGCCGAAGCCGGTGGCGCTGGGCGCCAACACCGACCCCTACCAGCCGATCGAGCGCACGCTGCGCATCACCCGCGCCGTGCTGGAGGTGCTGGAGCGCTTCGGCCATCCGGTGACCATCGTGACGAAGTCCGCCGGTGTGCTGCGCGACCTCGACATCCTCCAGCGCATGGCGAAGCGCAACCTGGTGCATGTCTGCCTCTCGGTCACCACGCTGGATCCGGCGCTGGCGCGCATCATGGAGCCGCGGGCGGCAACGCCCGCGCGGCGGCTCGAGGCGATCCGCACGCTGGCGGCGGCGGGCGTGCCGACGGGCGTGCTGGCGGCGCCGATGATCCCGGGCGTGAACGACATGGAGCTGGAGCGCATCCTCGAATCCAGCGCCAGCGCCGGCGCCACCCGCGGCGGCTACGTGCTGCTGCGCCTGCCGCTCGAGATCAAGCAGCTCTTCGAGGACTGGCTGGTGCTGCACCTGCCGGACCGCGCCAGGCGCGTGCTGGCGCTGGTGCGCCAGACCCGGGCCGGCGCGCTCTACGACAGCCGCTTCGGCCTGCGCCAGACCGGCAGCGGGCCCTATGCCGAGATGCTGGCGCAGCGCTTCCGCGTGGCCGCGGCGCGGCTCGGCATGGATGGCACGGGGATCCGCGGCCAGCAGCTCGACTGCGGCCAGTTCCAGGTGCCGGCGGCGGAGGAGCGGCAGCTGGCGCTGCTGTAGCGGCGAGCCGCGGGCCGGCCGCTCAGCCGCGTCCCTCGGAGAAGAATTTCCGCCCGTCGTCGAAGATGTTCGGGCGCAGGAAGATGCCGAGCACGGTCGCGCCCTCGGGCCCGGCCCAGGCGACATGGGTGTTGCCCTCCGGCCGCCAGACGAACTGGCCGGGCAGGCATTCGCCCTCCTCGTCGACGAAGCGGCCTTCCAGCACGTAGCTCTGCTCGATCGCGGTGTGCTCATGCAGCGGCACCACGGCGCCGGGCTGCATCTTCAGCAGCATGGTGCACATGCCGCTCGCCGGGTCGTTGTAGAGCATCTTCATGCGGATGCCGGCGAACTTCGTCTCCTCCCAGGCCATGCGGGGCGCGTCGACGAAGACCGAGCGCGGCGAGGGCGTGCCGGGCGCGGTCAGGCGCTCGCGCACCAGGCCGGGCCTGGCGCCCTCGGGGATCAGGCTGGCGGGCGCATCATCGGGCATGGCGCGTCTCTCCTCCCTGCG
>CAYNYQ010000617.1:0-2696 GCA_964401305.1 uncultured Acetobacteraceae bacterium
CACCGTCTGCCCCGAGGACCAGGCCGTGCTGCGGGAGCGCCTGCGCGGCGGCTGACAGGCGGGCTTCACGCCGTGCCCACGGGCGTGCGCAGCGGCCCCGCATCGTCCGGACGGCCGCGGATCGCCGCCTCCAGCGCCGCCTGTTCGGCCGCGCAGGCGGGGTCGCCGAAGCGGTTGACCCGCTCGTGCGGGTCCTCGGCCAGGTCATAGAGTTCGCCGGCGCCGCTGCCGAGCTCGAGCGTCAGCTTCCAGCGCCGCCCGCGCGCCACGCGCAGGCTGAGCGCCACCCCGGTGCGCGCCGGCAGCAGCTCCCATTCTGAGAGCGCCTGGTCGCGCGCCGCCCCGGGCGCGCGCTCGACCAGCGGCCGCAGCGAGGCGCCGTGCAGCGGCCGCGGCGGCGCGACGCCGGCGTAGTCGAGGAAGGTCGGCGCCAGGTCCAGCGTGCCCACCGGATCCGCCACCACCCGGCCGGCCGGCACGCCGGGGCCGCGCAGGATAAGCCCGACCCGCAGGAGCCCCTCATAGGCCATCGGTCCCTTCAGGATCAGGCCGTGATCGCCGAGCCAGTCGCCATGGTCGCTGGTGAACACCACCAGCGTGTCGCGCTCGAGGCCGAGCTCCTGCAGCGCGATCAGGATCCGCCCGACATTGTGGTCGATCAGCGAGACCATGCCGTAGGTATTGGCGATGATGGCGCGGAGCTGGTCGTCGGTCTGCGGCGCGATGCGGCTGTAGGCCTTGCGGGTGGCGACGGCCTCGGGCGGGCCGACCGGCTCGCTCTCCAGCACGGCGCGGTGCCACCAGGGGCGGCGGTCGAGGTCACGGGTGCGGTGCGGCGGCAGGTCCACCGCCGCCGGCTCGTGCAGCCTCGACCATGGCACCGGGCAGTCGAAGGGGTGGTGCGGGTCGGGGAAGCTTGCCCAGAGGCAGAAGGGCCGGTCGCGCGGGCGGTCGCGCAGCCAGGCAATGGTGCGGTCGGCCGTCCAGGTCGTGTTGTGCCAGGCGACCGGCAGGCCGGAATGCCAGGTCTGCGCCGCGCCATGCGTCTCGCCGAGATTGGCGCGGTAGGCCGCGAGCTTCTCCGCCCCGCGGCCATCGGCGTGGAACCAGCGTTCGTAGTGCTGGCCGCGCGGCGGCGCCTCCGGCGGGAACCAGTTGTGCCCGACGAGCATCAGCTCGACATGCCGGAAGCCCATGTAGGGCCCGTGCCAGTCGGGGCCGTAGGCCGCCGAGGAGGCCACGCATTCGGGCGTCCCGGTCGGCGTGAAGGTGTGGTAGGTCGAGAAATGCGCCTTGCCGATGAAGGCGGTAGCGTAGCCGGCGCGGCCGAGCGTGCCGGCGAAGCCCGCCTCCCCCAGCGCGGGGTCGAGGTCGATGCCGTTGTCGTGCACGCCATGGGTCAGCGGCAGCAGCCCGGTCAGGATGGAGGCGCGGGCGGGCTGGCAGACCACGCTCGGGCAGATCGCGGCGGCGAAGCGGGTGCCGTCGCGCGCCAGTGCATCGAGGTGCGGCGTCAGCACGCGCCGCCCCTCGAAGCCGAAGCAGTCGCCGCGTTGCTGGTCGGAGGTCAGGAGCAGGATGTTCATCCGCCGAACTCGGCGAGCAGCCGGCCCATGGTCGCCGCCTCCGCGCGGGTCGCTGCCGTGGTCTCCTCCGGGCCGACGAAGCGGGGAATCAGCAGGATGCGTTCGGCGAGCAGGGCACGGGTGTCCGGCTGGCGGAACCAGTCCTCCACCAGCACGGCCAGCGCGGCCACCGCCGGCGCCGGCATGCCCTTCGGCCCGATGATCTGGAAATAGGGCTCGATGGCGAGGTCGAGGCCGAGCTGGCGGAGCGTTGGCGCGGCGGGGGTCAGCGGCAAGGGCTCCGGACCGAGATTGGCCAGCTCGCGCAGCGTGCCGTCGCGCACGGATTGTGCCTGCAGCCCGGCAAGCACCGCGGCCTCCACATGGCCGCCGAGGAGCTGGTTGTAGCCCTCCGCCCCGCCGCGCACCGGGATCGGCTCGAGGGGCGCGCCGAAATGTCGCGCAAGCGCGCGCAGGCCGAGCTCCACCTCCTTGCCCTGGGCGGTGATGCCGAGGCTGCCCCTGGCCTTCGCCGCCGCGGCGAGGTCCTGGATGCTTCGATAGGGGCCCTCGGCACGGACGCAGATCGCCAGGTCGGCCCGCGCGAAGCGGGCGATATGCGTGAATTCCTCCGGCCCGAAGGGTGGCGGGCGCAGGGTCAGCGGCGTCAGCGTGAGCGCGTAGCTGATGGTGGCGCCGATGGTCAGCCCGTCCGGCGCGGCTGCCTTCAGCGCATTGCCCATCACCACCCCGGCGCCGCCGGTGCGGTTGGTGACGGCGATGGGCCAGCCGCGCGCCTTCTCGGCATGGCGGGCGAGGCTGCGGGCGGTGATGTCCACCGTCCCGCCGGGAGCGAAGGCGCACCAGAGCTGGATCGGACGCTCCGGCCGCCAGTCCGCGGCGCGCGCGGGTGCCGTGAAGGCGAACGCCGGCAAGGCCAGCAACGGGCGACGGCGCAGGGGGGCGGGCATGGATCGGTGTCCTCCGCCAGCGATGACCGCGCCGCCGCGGGCCCGGCCTTGCGCATGGCGCGAGGATTGCTAGCCAATCCGACGCTTTCGACAAGGAAAAACCGCCCATGCCCGCCACGCACAGCATCGAGGCCACGCCGAAGACCGTCCGCTGGGGCGC
>CAYNYQ010000618.1:0-2687 GCA_964401305.1 uncultured Acetobacteraceae bacterium
CGGCGCCGGATGCCGCGCGCGCCCCGCCCGCCGCCCCGCTGCCCGGGCTCGAGCCCCTGCCCTCGGGCGGCTGGCGCCTGCGCCTTGCCGCGGGACCGGCCGCCAGCCCCTCCCCGGCGGCGCGTACCGGCCTCTCCGAGCTCGGCCGGCGTCTCGCGGCGGCGCCGGAAGGGCGGATCCGGGTGGTCGCCCAGGTCTCGGGCCCGGCCGAGGATGCCTCTGCCGCCCGCCGCCTCTCGCTCGCGCGCGGGCTGGCCGTGAAGGAGGCGCTGGTCGCCGGCGGCCTGGCGCCGACCCGGATCGACATCCGCCCGGCCGGCCGCACGGAGGAGGCGGTGGACGCGGTCGACGTGCTGCCGCCCGAGGCGCCCGCCGCCCGATGAGCCTCTTCCCGCCAGGGCGCCGCCCCACGATGAACCGCCCCGCATGACCCGACCCGAACGCTACCTCTGGCGTATGCTTGCCTTCCTCGGCGTCGTCGCGCTGGTCGCGGCGGCGCTGCATGGCGAGCTCGGCGCCGCCTTCGCCTCGAACCTCGTGCTGAACACGCTGATCCTCGGCGTGCTGCTGGTGGGCGTCGTCTGGACGCTGCGGCAGGTCTGGCAGCTCCGCCCCGAGGTCGCCTGGCTCGAGAACTTCCGTCAGCCCCGCATGGGTGCGCCGGCGCTGCCGACGCCGGGCCTGCTCGGGCCCATGGCCAGCATGCTGGCCCAGCGCCGCAGCGAGCGCGTCTCGCTCTCAGCCCCCGCCATGCGCAGCGTGCTCGACGGCATCGCCTCCCGCCTCGACGAGAGCCGTGAGATCGCGCGCTACCTGACCGGGCTGCTGATCTTCCTCGGCCTGCTCGGCACTTTCTGGGGGCTGCTGCTGACCATCGGCGCGGTCTCGGAGGTGATCGCCGACATGTCGGTCGGCTCCGGCGACATCAACCAGCTCTTCAACCAGCTCAAGACCGGGCTCGCGCAGCCGCTGCGCGGCATGTCGGTGGCCTTCTCCTCCTCCATGCTCGGCCTCGCGGGCGCGCTGGTGCTGGGCTTCCTCGACCTCACCGCGGGCCAGGCGCAGACCCGCTTCTACAACGAGCTCGAGGAATGGCTGGCCGGGCTGACGCGGCTGACCTCGCACGGCCCGCTCGGCGGCGACGGGCTCGAGGGCGGCGGCGTGCCGGCCTATGTGCAGGCGCTGCTGGAGCAGACCGCAGAGAACCTCGAGGGGCTGCAGCAGATCCTGCTACGCGGCGAGGAGGGGCGGGCGGCCGCCAACCAGGCGATCATCCAGCTCTCCGAGCGGCTGACCGTGCTCACCGAGCAGATGCGCGCCAGCCAGGCGATGATCGCGCGCAGCGCCGAGCAGCAGCAGGCGCTTGCCCCGGCGCTGGCGCGGCTCTCCGAGGCGACCGGCGCCCAGGCCCAGGTGGACGAGGCGACGCGGACGCATCTGCGCAATGCCGAGATCTACCTCTCCCGCATCCTCGAGGAGATGGCGCAGGGGCGCACCCAGGCGACGGCCGAGATCAGGAACGAGATCCGCGTCCTCGCCCGCACCATCGCCGCGCTGTCCGAGGAGCAGCCGCGGTGAGCGGGACGCGCCCCGCGGGACGCACGACGGCGCGGGCCGGGCGCTAGGCCATGGCCGTCGCCGAGGGCAGGCGCCGGGGGCGCGGGGCCGGGCTGAACGCCTGGCCGGGCTACGTGGACGCGCTCTCCACCCTGCTGATGGTGCTGATCTTCGTCCTGCTGGTCTTCGTGCTGGCCCAGGGCTTCCTCTCCGTCGCGCTCTCGACGCGGGACCGGGCGCTGGATCGGCTGAACCGGCAGGTCGCCGAGCTGGCTGACATGCTGGCGCTGGAACGCGGCCAGGCCGAGGCGCTGCGTGCCACCCTCGCCCGCACCGCCGAGGAGCTGCAGGGCACGGCGGCGGCGCGCGACGCGCTGGCGCAGCAGCTGCGCGACCTGCGGGAAGAGCGGGACCGCATCGCCGCCGAGCGCGAGACGACGCGCGAGGAGCGCGACCGGCTGCAGGCGCGCATCGCCGACCTCGACCTCGCCGCGCGCGGCGGGGCGGAGCGGCTGGCAACGCTGGAGCAGCAGCTCGCCGCCGCGCTGCGCCGGGCCGAGTCCGCCGGTGGCGACACCGCCCAGGCGCTGCAGCGGCTGACCGAAACCGGCCGCGGCCTCGCCGCCGAGCAGCAGGCGCGGCGCCAGGCCGAGGCGCGGATCGCCGAGCTCGACCGGGCGCTGGGTGAGAGCCGCGGCGCCACCGAGACGGCGCGGCGCGAGGCCGCCACGCTGCAGCGGAACCTGGCCGAGGCGCAGGCGGCGCTGGCCGCGGCGCAGCAGCAGGTCGCGGCGCTGCGCCAGGAGGCGGCGGCGCTCGATCGCCAGGTGCAGGCCGACCGCGCGACGATCGCGGCGCGGCTCTCGGATCTCGCCCGGCTGACCCAGGAGATGCGCGCGCTGACGGCGCTGCGCGACCAGCTCGAACGCCAGGTGCGCGAGGCGCTGGCCCGGGGCGAGGCCGAGGCGACGCGGCGCCAGGCAATGGAGCGACAGGCGGCGGAGCAGCAACGCCTGCGCACCGCCGCCGAGGCCACCGCCGCCGAGCAGCAGCGCCTGCGCGAGGCAGCGGAGACGGCGGCCGCCGAGCAGCGGCGCCTGCGCGAGGCCGCCGATGCCACCGCCGCCGAG
>CAYNYQ010000619.1:0-1282 GCA_964401305.1 uncultured Acetobacteraceae bacterium
GCGATGCGCAGCGCCGTCGCCGGGTCGCCCTCCACCGCCATGCCCCAGATCGCCGTGCCCGCGGCGCCGATCCCGACCCAGACGGCATAGACCGTGCCCATCGGCAGCACCTGCAGCGCGCGCGACATGCAGTAGAAGCTCACCGCCATCGCCGCGACGGTGGCGAGGCTCGGCCAGAGCCGGGTGAAGCCCTCGGTGTATTTCAGCAGCACGGCCCAGATCACCTCGAAGCCGCCCGCGATCGCCAGCCAGGTCCAGGCCATGCCGCCTCCTTCTCCCGTGGCGGCGCGGCGCCGGCGGCACGGGGGGATCCCGCCACCGCGCGACCCAGGGCCGGCCCGGCGCCAGGGCCCCGGTGCCGGGACATCGCCCGGCCCGGTGCGGCGGTTTCCGCCCCGCTTCCCCGCCGCGCCCTACCAGCGCAGCGCGCGCAGCGCCGCGATCGGGTCCACCCCCTCCCGTGCCGCCACCGCGGCCAGGTACTCCGGCGAGGGATCCTCGCCATGCGCCTCGGCGGCGAGGCCGGTCAGCGCCCAGACCGCGTCCAGCCCGGCGGCGCGGGCCCCGGCGAGGTCGGTGTGCGGGCTGTCGCCCACCGCCACCACCCGCGCCCGGTCGGCGATGCCCAGCAGCTCCAGCACCGGGCCATAGACCGCGGGGTCGGGCTTGCCGACCTCGAAGATCTCGCCCTCCAGCGCCTTGTAGATGTCGGCCAGCGCGCCGGCGCAGATCACCTTCTCCCCCGCCACCATCACGTGCCGGTCCGGGTTGACGCAGACCATGGGCAGCCGGTGCCGGGCACAGGCCTCGAGCGCGGGCAGGTAGGGCTCGACCGCCTGGGCGCCGCGATCCGCGTCGGGGCCGGTGTTGAGCAGGAAATCGGCCCGCGCCGGGTCGTCCACCAGCTCGGCGACGCCCTCCTCCACCACCGAGAGGTCGCGCTCCGGCCCGATGTGGAAGGCGCGGCGGCCGAGCCGGGCGAACCAGGGGTGGCCCTGGGGGGTGTGCCGGTCGCGCAGCATCCGCCAGGTCACCTCGCCCGAGGAGATGATGCCGTCGTAGAGCCCGCGGTCGAGCCCCATGCGGTCCAGCATGCCCTCGACGAACCAGGACCGCCGCGGCGCATTGGTCAGGAAGGCGACGCGCGCGCCCTGCGCCTTCAGCCCGACCAGCGCCTCGGCGACGCCGGGATACGGCTTGCGCCCGTCATGCACCACGCCCCAGAGGTCGAGCACCCAGCCATCGTAGCGCCCGGCGATCGGGGCGATGCCGTCGAGGATCT
>CAYNYQ010000619.1:1382-2686 GCA_964401305.1 uncultured Acetobacteraceae bacterium
TCGAGCACCCAGCCATCGTAGCGCCCGGCGATCGGGGCGATGCCGTCGAGGATCTGCATCGGGGCGGGTTCCTTCACGCGTCGAGGCCGACCGCGTCGGCGACATGGGCGATCCCGTCGCGCGCCAGCAGCGCCGCGAGCTCGCGCTTGAGGCGCGGCACCAGTGCCGGCCCGGCATAGGCGAAGCCGGTATAGAGCTGCACGAACGCGGCGCCGGCGCGGATCTTCGCATAGGCCTCGGCGCCCGAGGCGACGCCGCCCACCCCCACCAGCGCCAGCCCGGTGCCGCGCGCGGCGCGGAAGCAGGCCCGCAGCACCGCGGTGGAGCGCGCCAGCAGCGGCGCGCCGGAAAGCCCCCCCGCCTCGCCCCGGCGCGGGGAGCGCAGCGTCTCCGGCCGGGCGATGGTGGTGTTGGAGACGATCAGCCCCGCCACGCCGCGCGCCGCGCAGGCGGCGACCAGCGGCCCCAGCGCGTCCTCCGCCAGGTCGGGCGCGATCTTCACCAGCAGCGGCGGCGCCTTGGCCAGCCCCGCCCGCGCCGCGGCGATGGCGTCGAGGATCGCCGCCAGCCGCTCCTCCCCCTGCAGGTCCCTCAGGCCCGGCGTGTTAGGCGAGGAGACGTTCACCGTCACGTAGTCGGCATGCGGCGCGACGGCAGCATAGAGCGCGGGGTAGTCGCGCTCCGGCACCGCGCCCTCCTTGTTCACGCCGATATTGGCGCCGAGCACCGCCGGCAGCGGCCGGGGCAGGGCGGCCAGCCGCGCCAGGTAGGCCTCCAGCCCCGCATTGTTGAAGCCCATGCGGTTGATCACCGCGCGGTCCTCCGCGAGGCGGAACAGGCGCGGGCGCGGATTGCCCGCCTGCGGCCGCGGCGTGACGGTGCCCACCTCCACCGCGCCGAAGCCGAGGCGCATCAGCGGCAGCACCGCGACCGCATCCTTGTCGAAGCCCGCCGCCAGGCCGATCGGGTTGCGGAAATCGAGGCCGAAGGCGCGCGTCGCCAGCACCGGCTCGTCCGGCGCCGCGTCGCGCCCGGCCAGCCCCGCGCCGAGGGCGCGCAGCGCCAGCCCATGCGCCGTCTCGGCATCAAGGCCGCGCATCAGGGGCATCAGGGCGGAGGCGAGGCCGAGGGAGAGGGGGGGCGTCATCGCCGGGGTGCATGCCCGAAGCCGGGCCGCGGGGGAAGGCTCGCGCCGCTGCCGCCGCCGCCCTACAGCGTGATCCACGTCGATGGATCACGCTGTCGCCTTGGTTGAGCGCGTGATCCACCGCTCCGGCGATTCCGCCTTCGCGGATCACGCGCTA
>CAYNYQ010000620.1:0-2681 GCA_964401305.1 uncultured Acetobacteraceae bacterium
TCGTCCAGGATGGTTGCGCTTCGGTCGGTCCTGGCGCTGCGACCGGAAGCGATGGTGCCAGCGAAGCTCCGTGCGGGTCCGGACAGGCAGCAGTGCGTCCCGGCCGAATCTTCTGCAATAGTGCTTATTCCTTCACCGCTTCGCACGGTCCGGTCAAGCGCCGAGGTGCATGGCGCACACTGATGCCGCATCGCCGTGCCGCTGGTGCCACGCGCAAGCGCCGCCGTCTCGACAGGCCGCCGCGCCACATCCCGCGCCGCCGTGTCGCCGCGCGGGTGCAGGCGAGGACCTCGTGCCGCGCCAGCTGCGCCACGATGTGCGCCGCCGCGCCGCGCATCGCCGGGCGCGCGCAGCGTGGGGAGCCCGAGCGGCCCGTCGCAGAGCAGCGACGCTGCATCGAGATCGGCTTCGCCATCCGGGGACGGCCAGGCAGACGCACGCATCGGCGAGAACGCGCCCGGCATGGCTGCGGTCGATCCGCCAGCCGGCGAAGCGCGCCTGCTCGCGGCGGGTCTCCCGCCCGTCGCGCAGACGCGGCGGATGCCGCAGGTCCAGCGGAGCCACGGCAGGTCGGCCCGCGTGCCGGGGACGGGCGCCGTCGCGCCGCGCCCGAGCGCCTCGAAGCGGCCGATGGTCTCCTGCCCGCGGACGATGCCGGGCGCGGTACCGGGCTCGCCATCGACCGCGTGCAGGCCCGTGCGGCAGACGGCGCGGGCGGCGACGGCGACCCGCACCTGGCCGGGGCCGGGTCCGGGCACGCGCGCGCAGGGCAACACCAGCCTGCTGCCCGGCCCCGCGCCGAGGCGCATCGCGCACGAGCTCGGCATCGCGTCCCTCGGCCGGCGGCGCGGCGCCGCGGGGTTTGCATCGCGGCCCGCCGCCCTGCGATCCTGTCGGCATGCCGGAGATCGATCGACCCGACGCGTCGCTCACCCCTGGGCTCACCCCTGCGTTCGCCGCGCGCCTCGCCGTCATCGCGCTCGGTCATGTCGGCCGCGAATGGCCGAACAAGCTCGACCACGTGCTCGGCGGGCCGGAGGACCTTCGCGCGCCGCGCGACCTGCACCCGGCCTTCTTCGGCAGCTTCGACTGGCATTCCTGCGTGCATGCCTTCTGGATGCTCGCGCGGCTGCTGCGTCGCTTCCCCGAGGGCGCGGCGGCGCCGGCGATCCGCGCGCTGTTCGACGCCCGCCTGACCGAGGCCAACATCGCCGTCGAATGCGCCTATCTCGACCGCCCGCTGTCCCGCGGCTTCGAGCGGCCCTATGGCTGGGCCTGGCTGCTGAAGCTGGCGGCCGAGCTGCGCGCGCCCGGCATGGCGGCCTGGGCCGCGGCCCTCGCCCCGCTCGCCGCCGCCTTCGACGGCCGCTTCCGCGATTTCCTGCCGCGCGCCGACTACCCGGTGCGCGCCGGCACGCATGGCAACACCGCCTTCGCCCTCGCGCTGGCCGCGGACCATGCCGAGCCGACGCTGCGCGCGCTGCTGCGCGAGACGGCGCGCGCCTGGTATGGCTCGGACGTCGATTGCCAGGCCTGGGAACCCTCGGGCGACGACTTCCTCTCGCCGGCGCTGATCGAGGCCGAGGCGATGCGCCGCCTGCTGCCGCGCGACGAATTCCTGCCCTGGCTCGACCGCTTCCTGCCGCGGCTGGCGCAGCGCGCGCCCGAGGCGCTGTTCACGCCCGCCCGCGTCGCCGATCGCAGCGACGCCAAGATCGTGCATCTTGACGGGGTGAACCTCTCGCGCGCCTGGTGCTGGCGGGCGCTGGCCGGCGCGCTGGCCGAGGCGGATCCGCGCCGCGCCGTCGCGCTGGAGGCGGCGGCGGCGCACCTGGCCGCCGCCCTGCCGCACCTCGCCGGCGACTACATGGGCGAGCACTGGCTGGCGAGCTTCGCCGTGCTGGCGCTGGACGAGGCCGGCTGACGCGCCCTCGCCCCCTTGCCCCGCCGCGGCCCTGCCCGCACCTTGCTGCGCCGCAGCAGGAGCCGGCCGCGCCGATGGACATCGCCCTTTCCGAACCCGACCCCGCCGCGCCGCCCGGCTTCGAGGCGCGGCGGATGAATGGCGGGTTCCTGCAGGCCACCGGGCCGCTCTGGCTGCGGCGCGAACCGGCGGGCGGCCCGACCACCTACGGCATGCGCGTGCAGCCGCGGCACTGCAACGCCAAGGACATGTGCCATGGCGGCATGCTGGCGACGCTGGCGGACATCGTGCTCGGGCTCGGCGGCTTCGAGCAGGCGGGGGTGCGCGGCTTCTTCATCACCATCAGCCTGAACACGGATTTCCTCGCCCCCGCGCCGCTCGGCGCCTGGATCGAATGCCGGCCGGAGCTGGTGCGGGCGACGCGCAGCCTGGTCTTCGCGCAGGGCGTCTTCACGGTGGAGGAGGCGCCGGTGCTGCGCGCCAGCGGCGTCTTCCGCATCCCGCCCGCACCCGGCGGCGACCGCGCGGCAGGGGACGCGGCGTAGCGGCATCCGCGGCCGCGAGGTCGATCCGCTCCCCTGCCCGCCGGCCGGGCCCCGGGGCGCGGGTGAGGCCCTGCGCCGGCAGGTGCGGGGGGTGACGCGCCGACGGCCGCGGCCCCGTCGTCGGCCCGCCCGGCCATCAGGCCCCGCTGTCGTACCACCGGCCATGGGCGGCGCCCTGGGTCGGCAGGCCGGCCAGCGCCAGGCCCTCCCGC
>CAYNYQ010000621.1:0-2678 GCA_964401305.1 uncultured Acetobacteraceae bacterium
TCGGCGAGGGCGAGGAGGAGGCGTAGCGACGCCCTCGCGCGGCGGCGCGCAGGCGGCCACCAGCAGCGCCAGCAGGTCCTCCTCCACCTCCGTCCCGCGCGCGTCGGGGTTCCAGAGATCGCCGCCCGCCCCCTCGGCCCGCAGCGCCGAGAGCCCGTGCACCGCCGCCCAGGCCAGCGCCAGCCGCGCCCTGAACGCGCGCGGCGGCAGGCCGGGCGCCAGCGCCTGCATCGCCTGCTCGAGCGGGGCGAAGGCGGCCGCCGTCGCGGCCTGCCAGTCCGGGTCGGCGCGGTCGATCATGTCGGCGCGGAACATCAGGCGGAAATGCGCCGGGTTGGCGCGAGCGAAGCCCATGTAGCCGCGGCCCGTCGCGGCCAGCACCGCCGGCGGCGCCGCGCCCTCGGGCACCGCCGCCACGCTCGCCCGCAGCGCCGCGGCCAGGCGCCCGGCGCCCTCGGCGGCGAAGGCGGTCAGCAGCCCGCGCTTGTCGCCGAAATGCGGCGCCGCGGCGCTGTGGGAGACGCCGGCGCGGCGCGCGCATTCGCGCAAGCTCACCGCCTCCGGCCCCGCCGCCAGCACGATCTCCGCCACCGCGTCCAGCAGCGCGCGGCGCAGGTCGCCATGATGGTGGCGGCCGCGGCGCTTGGGGGTGACGCTCATGGCGGGATGCTGGCGCGGCGGCCGGAACTTGACAACGGTCAGTTCAGCCTGCGATGAACTGACCATCGGTCAGTTGCAGGCGCCGCCCATGCCCCCCGAGACGCTCTTCTCCCTCGCCAACGGCCTGGCCCTGCCCGGCTGGGTGGCGCTGCTCCTCGCGCCCGCCTGGCGGCCAGCCAATTGGTGGCTCGCCGGGATCGGCCTGCCCGCCCTGCTCGCCGCGCTCTACGTCGGGCTGCTCGTGCTGCACGCGCCGGGGGCGGAGGGCGGCTTCTCCACCCTCGCCGGCGTCGCCGCGCTGTTCCGCACCGAGGGCGTCCTGCTCGCCGGCTGGGTGCACTACCTCGCCTTCGACCTCTTCGTCGGCGCCTGGATCTGCCGCCGCGCCACGGCAGAGGGCATCAGCCCCTGGGTCGCGCGGCTCTGCCTGCCGCCGACCTTCCTGGCCGGGCCGGCGGGGCTGCTGCTCTTCCTCGGCCTGCGCGCCGCCCTGCGCCGCCGGGCCGCGCCATGAGCGCGACAACCCTTCCCGCGCGCCCCGGCATCGGGCCGATCCTGGCCGAGCTTCGCCGCCGCCAGCCTCTGCTTGCCGGCCTCGGCTGGGCCGCGCTCGGCGTGCTGCTGCTCTGCCTTGGCGCCATGGCGCTCGATCCGCGCAGCCTGAACGGTGTCTCCGTCTGGACCAAGCCGGCGAAATTCGCCGCCTCCTTCGTCGCCTGGTTCTGGACCCTCGCCTGGGCCTGGGGCGTGCTGGCGCCGGCGGCGCGCGAGGGCGTCGTCGCGCGGGTGGTGCTCTGGGGCACGGTCGGCGCGGCGGTGTTCGAGCAGGGCTGGATCACGCTGCGCGCCGCGCTCGGCCAGCCGAGCCACTTCGCGCAGGATGCGCTCGGCGGGCTGATGTACGGGCTGATGGGCCTCGGCGCGCTGGCGCTGGTGGCGCTGGCCGCGCTGCTCGGCCTGCTGGTGTTGCTGCGCGGCGACCCGGCGCAGCCGCGCCCCTGGCGGCTCGCGGTCGGGCTCGGCCTGGTGCTGGGCGGCGTCGCGGGCGGCGTCACCGGCGCCACCATCTCCGTGCTGGACGGGCCGATCATCGGCGCCGATGCAATGGCCCCCGGGGGCGATGCCGGCGCCTGGCCGCCCTTCTTCTGGTCGCGCGCGGCAGGCGACCTGCGCATCGCGCATTTCCTCGGCACGCATACGATGCAGGCGCTGCCGGCGCTGGCGCTGCTGCTGGGCGCGCGCGCGACGCCGTCGATGATCGGCGTCGGCGCGCTGCTCTGGCTCGCGCTGACGGGCGCGGCCTATGCCGCCGCGCTCGCCGGCCTCGCCCTCATGCCGTAGCGCGTGATCCCCATCGGCGGATCGCGCGCCGATCAGCCGGTCACCAGCCGGTAGCCGGTGCCGGCGCGCTCCACCCGGCCGGTCGCCGGCATGGGGAAGTGGTAGCCGATCACCGGCATGCGCTCCGTCGCGGCGCGCTCCAGCAGCGCCTTGCGCGTCGCCACCGCCCGGGTCGGGTCCATGTCGAAGATCGGGTACCACTCGGGGTTGGCGAGGAAGACGCCGGGCGTGATGACGGCGTCGCCGATCACCAGGCACTGCGCGCTGCCGTCGGCGATCAGGAAGCTGACATGCCCCGGCGAATGCCCCGCCGTGTCGATGGCGGTGATGCCGGGCGCCACCTCGGCCCCCGGGTTGAAGCGCTCGACGCGCGCCGCATAGGGGGCGAAGCGCTGGCGCACCTGGGCGAAGCCCGGGCGGCGGTTCTCGGCGGCGCGGGATTCCTCGCCGGCGTCGTTCCAGAACACCCATTCGCGCTCCGGCACCTTGATCATGGCATTCGGGAAGGCGGGCTGGCCGTCCGGGCCGATGAGCCCGCCGATATGGTCGCCGTGGAAATGGGTGAAGACCACCATCGCCACCGCTGCCGGGTCGATGCCGGCGGCGCGCATCGCCGCCGTGCGCTGCGCGAGGCCGGCCGGCGCGCCCTGGCCGAAGCCGGCATCGATCAGCACGAT
>CAYNYQ010000622.1:0-2655 GCA_964401305.1 uncultured Acetobacteraceae bacterium
GCCGAGGCGGGCCGATGCCGTGGCGGGGGGCGGGGCGGGGGCCGCGGGTGCGGGCGCCGGGGTCGCCGCGGGCCGCGCGCGCCGCTCGGCCAGGGCGAAGGCCAGCGGGTTGAGCAGGATCGAGAGGATCGCCCCGGCCAGCACCAGGTCCCGCCCCTCCGGCGGCAGCATGCCGAGCGCGGCGCCGAGGCCGATCAGGATGAAGGAGAACTCGCCGATCTGCGCGAGGCTGGCCGAGACGGTCAGCGCCGTGCCGGTGGGATGGCCGAAGGCGCGCACGATCAGGAAGGCCGCGAGCGACTTGCCGAGCATGATGATGGCGACCGCCGCCAGCACGGCCAGCGGCTGCTCGATCAGCACCGCGGGGTTCAGCAGCATGCCGACCGAGACGAAGAACAGCACGGCGAAGGCGTCGCGCAGCGGCATCGCCTCCTCCGTCGCGCGCTGCGAGAGCTTCGTCTCGCCGAGCACCATGCCGGCGAAGAAGGCGCCGAGGGCGAAGGAGGCGTCGAAGAGCTTGGCCGCGGCGAAGGCGATGCCGATCGCCAGGGCATAGACCGCGAGGCGGAACAGTTCGCGCGAGCCGGTATGCGCGGCGTGGTGCATCACCCAGGGGATCGCCCGCCGCCCGACCAGCAGCATGACGGCGACGAAGGCCGCGACCTTGGCGAGCGTCACGCCGACGGTGAGCAGCATCGCCTGGGGCGAGGCGCCGCCGGTCGCCATGGCGGCCGCGATGGCCGGCAGCAGCACCAGCGCGACGATCATCGCCAGGTCCTCGACGATCAGCCAGCCGACGGCGATGCGGCCGCGCTCGGTCTCCAGCAGCCGCCGGTCCTGCAGGGCGCGCACCAGCACCACGGTGCTGGCGACCGAGAGCGAGAGGCCGAAGACCAGCGCCGCCTGCAGGTCCCAGCCGAGTGCCAGGGCCAGCGCGCCGCCCATCAGCGTGGCCGCGGCGATCTGGCCGATGGCGCCGGGCACGGCGATGCGCGCGACCGAGGCGAGGTCCCTCAACGAGAAGTGCAGCCCGACGCCGAACATCAGCAGGATGACGCCGATCTCGGCGAGCTCCTGCGCCAGCGCCTGGTCGGCGACGAAGCCCGGCGTGAAGGGGCCGACCATGACGCCGGCGAGCAGGTAGCCGACCAGCGGCTGGATGCGCAGGCGGTGCGCGACCAGGCCGAGCAGGAAGGCGAGCACGAGGCCGGCGGCGATGGTGGCGATCAGGGGCGTGTGATGCTCGGGCACGGGTCGCCTCCTCGATCGCGTCGCTGGGCTGGAGATGGCGGAGGCCGGGCGGGGATCAAGCGAAGGGCGGCGGGGTCCGGGCCATCGAGGGGCGCCCCGGGCGGCGCAGCGCGGACGGCCGATTTATCGCTGCGCCGTTCCGGCCATCGGAGGTGCCGGTTGCGGGCGTTCCGATTCAGCCCTGCGCGCCGTGCGGCGCTCCGGCCATCGGAGATGCCGGTTGCGGGCGTTCCGATTCAGCCCTGCGCGCCATGCGGCGCTCCGGCCATCGGAACGGCGGCCACGCGGAATCCGATCACCGCCCGCGTGCCCGGCGGGCCCTCGATCCGCAGCGCGCCATGCGCCTGGCGCGCCAGGCGCGGCACCAGGTGCAGGCCCAGGCAATGGCGCGGCACGCGCTCGCGGATCTCCGGCGGGATGCCGATGCCGTCATCCTCGACGACGAGCTCGGCTCCCTCGGGCCCGAGCCGGCGCAGCGCCAGCATCACGCGGCCCCGGCGCTCCTGCGGGAAGGCGTGGCGCAGCGCATTGACCACGAGCTCGTTCACGATCAGGGCCAGCGGGGTCGACTGCGACGCCGGCACCACCAGCGGCGCCGCCAGTGGCGCCTGGATCTCGAGCCGGAGACCGGGACGGCCGGCGGCATCGAAGGCGGTGCGCGCGGCCGTGGCCAGCTCCTCGCCGAGCGCCACGCCGGCCTCGCCGCGCAGGTGGAAGGTGCGGTCCTGCACCTGCGACGCCAGCAGGACCCGCAGCGACGCCGAGCGCAGCGCCGCCGCCACGGCGGGGTCGTCCGCGCGGCTGGCCTGCAGCGAGAGGAAGCTGGTCGTCGCCTGGATGTTGTTCTTGACCCGGTGCTGCAGCTCGGCGAGCAGGCTGGCGCGCTCGGCGTCGGCGCGGCGCTGGCCGGCCGCGGCCTCGTGCAGCGGCGTGACATCCGTGCAGGTGCCGAGGAAGCCGGCCCCGCCGGGCCGCGGCTCGGCCTCCTCCAGCACCCAGCGCCAGGCGCCGTCGTGGCGGCGCAGGCGGAACTCGAGCGCGAAGGGCCGCCCCGCGGCGATGGCGGCGGCGTAGGCGGCGAGGGTGCGGTCGCGGTCCTCGGGATGGATGCCCTCGGCCCAGCCGGACCCCTGCGCCGCCGCGGCACGGCGGCCGGTGAAGGCGTGCCATCGGCGGTTGAACCACTCCCGTGCGCCATCGGGGCCGGCCTGCCAGATCATGACCGGCGCGAGGTCGGCATCGAGCGGGAAGGGGGGCGTGCAGGCGCTGGCCTCCGGGGCGATCGCGGTGCCGGTGCCGCGGGCGTCGCGCGCGGCTGACGCGTCGCCCAGGCCGGGCGCGGCCCGGGCCGCCCCGGCTGCCGGCAGGAGGGCGGAGGCCGCGCGGGGCGCACCTGCCCTGGCG
>CAYNYQ010000623.1:0-2655 GCA_964401305.1 uncultured Acetobacteraceae bacterium
CCTCGTGCTCGACGCGGGCGGGCTCGACCCCGTCGCGGCCGCGGCGCTGGCGGCCGGCGCCTGCTTGCGCGCCTGGCGCTTCGACCGCCACGCCGCCCCGCGCGCCGAGGCGCCGCGCCTCGTCCGGCTCGACCTTGTGGTGGACGACCCGCAGGCCGCCGCCCCGGCCTGGGAGCGGGAGGCGGCGGCGCTGCGCGGCTGCCTGCTGGCCCGCGACCTCACCGCCGAGCCGGGCAACCTGCTCACGCCCCGGGAATTCGCCGCCCGGCTGGAGGCGCTGGCCGAGCACGGCATCGCCGTCGACGTGCTCGGCCGCAAGCGGCTGGAGCGGATGGGGGCAGGGGCGCTGCTGGCGGTGGGGGGGGCGAGCCCGCACGGCCCGAAGCTCGCCGTGCTGCGCTGGCGGGGCAGCTTCGCCGCGCCCCCGGTGGCGCTGGTGGGCAAGGGCATCTGCTTCGACACCGGGGGGATCTCGGTCAAGCGCGCCGAGGGGATGGAGGCGATGCGGACCGACATGGCCGGTGCGGCGGCCTGCGCCGGGGCGATGCTGGCGCTGGCGCTGCGGCGTTCGCCCGCGCCGGCGGTGGCGGTGCTGCCGATCGCCGAGAACGCCCTCGGCGCCGCCGCCTACCGGCCCGGCGACGTGCTGCGCACCCTCTCCGGCCGCAGCGTCGAGGTGATCGACACCGATGCCGAGGGGCGCCTCGTGCTGGCCGATGCGCTGCACTACGCGCAGACCCGTTTCCGGCCGCGCGCGCTGATCGACCTCGGCACGCTGACCGGCGCGGTGGTGACGGCGCTCGGCCACCAGCGCGCCGGGCTCTACGGCACGGATGCGGCGCTGCTGGCGCAGGTCGCGGCGGCCGGCGAGGCGGTGGGCGAGCCGGTCTGGCCGCTGCCGATGCCCGAGCGGCTGCGCGAGGACCTGCGGAGCCCCATCGCCGATCTCCGGCAATGCGCGCCGGCCGGGCCGATGCTGCCCGATTCCCTGCATGCCGCGGCCTTCCTGCGGGAATTCGTCGCCCCCGGCCTCGCCTGGGCGCATCTCGACATCGCCGGGGTGGCGGTGCGGCAGGAGGCGGCGCCGCTGGGGCCGAAGGGGCCGAGCGGCTTCGGCGCCCGGCTGCTCGACCGGCTGATCGAGCGCCACTACGAGGAGTAGGGCGTGATCGCCGTAACGCTCGGAGGCGTGGGTCACGCGCAGAAACAGCAAGCTGGACCACGCTGCGCGAGTGCGTGCTCGCGCGTCCTGGTGTGGCCCGTACGGAGACGCCGCGCGTGCCGGCCGAGATCGGCTTCTACCACCTGACCCGCACGCCGCTGGACCAGGCGCTGCCGCGGCTGCTCGGCCGGGTGCTGGCGCAGGAGGGGCGGGCGCTGGTGCTCTGCGCCGGGCCGGAGCGGCTGGCCGTGCTGGACGACGCGCTCTGGACCTGCGCCGAGCCGGATTGGCTGCCGCATGGCGCGCCCCGCCATGCCGGGCCGCTCGGCGATCCCGCGCTGCAGCCGATCTGGCTGACCACCGAGGATGCCGGGCCCGGGGGCGCGCCGAACGGCGCCCGCTTCCTCGTCCTGGTGGACGGGGCGGAGAGCGCCAGGCTCGACGCCTTCGACCGGGTCTTCGACCTCTTCGACGGCAATGACGAGGCGGCAGTGGCGGCGGCGCGACGGCGCTGGAGCGCGGCCAGGTCGGCAGGCCACGCGCTCAGCTACTGGCAGCAGGGCCCGCGCGGGTGGGAGCGCAAGGCCTGACCCGTCAGCGCCGCGGCGGCACCGCGGCCGGCAGGGGCACCGCCGCGCGCCGCGGCAGGCGCGGCGCCGCCTGGCCCTCTGCCCGGCCGGTGCCGACCCGCAGCGCCTCCACGGCCAGGCGCGGCGGCTTGAGGCCGAGCCGCCCCTCGACGGTCAGCGGCGGGGAGTGCGGCGTGTCCAGCGCCTCGAGGCGGAAGGCATAGGCGTCCTCGCCGGCCGGCCGCGCCTCGCCGGCATGGGTCAGCGTGCCGTCGGGGCGCAGGCCGAAGAGCGCCAGGCGGTCCTCGCCCAGCGGGTGGCTCAGCAGGTAGAGATGCACCGAATGGTACTCGAGGCTGTGCGAGCGCTTGAGCAGCACCGCCGGCACGGCGCTGGCGCGCGCCGCCCGGGCCGCGTCCTCGGCGGGCAGCAGGGCGAAGACCTCGCCCTTGCAGGTGAAGCCGACGCCGCCGGCGACCGCGAGCGGCAGGGCCGGCAGCTCGCGCGCCAGCCGTGCCTCGATCTCCCGCACCGTCTCGGCGCCGAGCGGCTCGGGCTTCAGCGCCTCGGCCCGCCCGGGGTCGAGCGGCAGGCGCCGCGCGGCGGGCGGCTTGATCCAGTCCTCGCGCAGGCCGTGGCGATAGGCGACCAGGCTGCGCGCGAAGCCCAGCGCGCGCTGCGCCGAGGGGTCCTTCGGCACGGCCACGGCGCGCAGCGCGGCCAGCGCCTCCGGCCCGCCGATGCGCCCGAGCGCGGTGGCGGCATGGCGCAGCAGCGCCGGGTCCTCCGTCGCCAGCGCCGCCTCGAGCGCGGCGCGGTTCTCCGGCATCGGGTCCCTGCCGAGGGCGATGGCCGCGGCGCTGCGCAGCGGCGCCGGCGCGGCCGGGTCGCGCAGCAGCGTCCCCAGCACGCGGCGGCCATCGC
>CAYNYQ010000624.1:0-2648 GCA_964401305.1 uncultured Acetobacteraceae bacterium
GTGGCCGCCCCGCCGCGGCGCTCGCCCGCCCGCCCGGCCAGGCGGGCGCGCTGGTGCTGCGCCTGGCCAATCCCGGCGGGCCGCTGCCGCTGGCCGACGCGCTGCCGCTGTTCGAGAGCCTCGATCTCCGCGCCGTCGAGGAGGTGCCGCACCGCCTGACGCCGGAGGATGCGCCGCCGGTGGTGCTGCACGCCTTCACCCTGATCCCCGGCGCCGCCGCGGCCGAGCCGCGCTTCCCCGCCCTGCTCGAGGCGCTGGCGGCGCTGCTCGATGGCCGCGCCGAGGCGGACGGCTTCAACCGCCTGGTGCTGCGCGCCGGGCTGACCTGGCGCGAATGCTGGCTGCTTCGGGCGATGTTCCGCTGGCTGAAGCAGGTGGGCTTCGGCTTTGCCCAGCCCTCGGTCGAGGCGGCGCTGGCGGCGCGGCCCGAGGCGGCGCGGCTGCTGGTAGAGCTGTTCCACGCCCGGCTCGACCCCGGCTTCGCGGGCGACCGCGCGGCGACCGAGGCGGCGCTGGAGGCGCGCTGGGGCGCGCTGCTCGACGCCATCGAGAGCCCGGACGAGGAGCGCATCCTCTCCCGCCTGCGCACGCTGCTCGATGCCGTGCTGCGCACCAATTTCCACCAGGGGCATGAGGACCGGCTCACCTTGAAGATCGACAGCGCCGCGGCGGGCGAGATGCCGCCGCCGCGGCCCTGGCGCGAGATCTTCGTCCACTCGCCGCGCATGGAGGGGGTGCATCTGCGCGCCGGCCCGGTGGCGCGCGGCGGCATCCGCTGGTCCGACCGGCGCGAGGACTACCGCGCCGAGGTGCTGGGCCTGATGAAGGCGCAGCGGGTGAAGAACGTCATCATCGTGCCGACCGGCGCGAAGGGCGGCTTCATCCTCAAGCGCGCGACGCCATCCGGCGACCGCGCCGCGCTGCAGGCCGAGGGCATCGCCTGCTACTCCCTGCTGGTCCGCGGCATGCTGGACATCACCGACAACCTGGCGGCCGATGGCAGCATCCTGCCGCCCGCCCGCGTGGTGCGGCGCGACGCGGAGGATCCCTACCTCGTCGTCGCCGCCGACAAGGGCACGGCCACCTTCTCCGACCTCGCCAACGGGCTGTCGGCCGAATACGGCTTCTGGCTGGGCGATGCCTTCGCCTCCGGCGGCAGCGCCGGCTACGACCACAAGGGCATGGGCATCACCGCGCGCGGCGCCTGGGTGATGGTGGCGCGCCACTTCGCCGAGCTCGCCCACGACATCTTCACGCAGGACTTCACCTGCGCCGGCGTCGGCGACATGTCGGGCGACGTCTTCGGCAATGGGCTGCTGATCAGTCGCAGGACCAGGCTGGTGGCCGCCTTCGACCACCGCCACGTCTTCATCGACCCCGATCCCGACCCCGAGGCCGCGCATGCCGAGCGCGCGCGGCTCTTCGCGAAGCCGGGCTCCTCCTGGGCCGACTATGATCCTGCGCGGATCAGCGCGGGCGGCGGCGTCTTCCCGCGCAATGCCCGCGCCATCGCGCTGCCGCCCCGGGCGCGGGCGCTGCTCGGCATCGAGGAGGAGCGGCCGGAGCCCGCGGCGGTGATCCGCGCCATCCTGCGCGCCGAGGTCGACCTGCTCTACTTCGGCGGCATCGGCACCTATGTGAAGGCGAGCACCGAGACCCAGGCCGAGGCCGGCGACCGCGCCAATGACGCCATCCGCGTCGACGGGCGCGAGCTGCGCGCGCGGGTCGTGGGGGAGGGGGCCAATCTCGGCCTCACCCAGGCCGGGCGGATCGAGGCGGCGCGCGCCGGCGTGCGCCTCAACACCGATGCGCTCGACAACGCCGCAGGCGTCTCCACCAGCGACCACGAGGTGAACATCAAGATCCTGCTCGCCGAGGCCGAGCGGGAGGGCGCGCTGACCCGCACCCAGCGCGACGCGCTGCTGCGCGACATGACCGAGGAGGTCGCCGCCCTGGTGCTGCGCGACAACGCGCTGCAGGCGCTGGCCGTCTCGCTCGAGGAGCGGGCGGGGGCGGAGGGGCTGGCGGCCCAGGCGGCGCTGATGACCCGCCTCGAACAGGCGGGGCTGCTGGACCGCGCCGTGGCCGGCCTGCCCGCCGCGGCGGCGATGCGGGCGCGCGTCGCCGCGGGCGAGGCGCTGACCCGGCCCGAGATCGCCGCGCTGCTGCCGCTGGCCAAGCTCTGGCTGACCGAGGCGATCGAGGCCGGCCCCCTGCCCGACGACCCGGCCTTCGGCCCGCTGCTCGCGGCCTATTTCCCGACCGCCCTGCGCGCGCGCTTCGGCGCCGGGATCGCGCGCCACCGGCTGCGGCGGGATCTCGTCGCCATGGCGCTGGCGAACATGGCGGCGAACCGGCTGGGCTGCGCCGGGATCGGTCGGCTGACGACCATCGCCGCGCCCGAGGCGGTGGCCGGCGCCACCTGGCGTGCGGCCGCCGCTTTCGGGCTGGAGGCCGCCTTCGACGCGGCCGATGCGGCGCCCGCGCCGGCGGCCGAGCGCCTGGCCGTGGCCGCGGCGCTGTCGCGGCTGCTGGAGGCCGTGGCAGCCGGGCTGCTGGCCGAACCCGCGCCGGCCGGTCTCGGCGCCGCCATCGCCGCCGCGGCCCCGGGCTTCGCGGCGCTGGCCGGGCTCGAGGCGGCCGAGGCC
>CAYNYQ010000625.1:0-2647 GCA_964401305.1 uncultured Acetobacteraceae bacterium
GCGCCAGGCGCGGCCGGCACGGGCGCCGCGGTCAGGCTCGGCGCGTCGAGGGCGGCGTCAGGTTCAGCGCTGGTGGCCGGCGCCTCGGCCTCCCGCATGGCCGCGGCACCCGAGGACGGCGGCGCGGCGGCATCGTCCGCGGCCGCAGCGGCCTCGGCGGCAGGTGGGGCTTCGACCCCGGCGACCACGGCCGCATCGGTCGCCACCGGCTCGGGGGGCGGGGGCGCATCGGCCGCAGCCGGCTCGGCCGGCAGGGCCACGGGCGTCTCGGTGGCGAAGGCCTCGGTCACATCGGGCGCGGCTGCGGCCTCGGCGGCTGCCGTCTCGGCGGCCACCGCGGCCGCGTCATCCGGGCCGCGGGCCGCATCGGGCCGTTCCGCGCCGCGCGGCGGCCGCGCGGGCTCGGGCGCGCGCAGCGCCAGCGACACGAGGCCGGGCGGCGGCAGGGCCGGCGTCGCCATGTTGCGCGACATCGCCCAGATCTGCGCGCGCAGCGCCATGGCGCGCGGCTTCAGCGCCTCCGGCACGAAGAGCGCGAAGCGGCCGGCGCGGATGCCGATCGTCTTCAGCTTCTGCCGCACCTCCGGCGTGATGCCCGCATCGGTGCCGCCGGGCGCCAGGCCGAGCGATTCCCGCAGCAGGAAGGCCGGGCCGCGCAGGGTGTTGTCGTCCTCCGCCTTGGCCTCGACCGCGGCGATGGCGCCAAGCTCGCGCGCGAGGACGGATTCGATCCACTTGGCCAGCCGCGCCCGCACCCGCTCGCGCTGCGCGCCGTCGAGGAACTCGCTCGGCAGCACCTCGACCTGCGGCTTGCCGGGCTCGCTGCCCGGGCGCAGCCGCGCCACCTCGGCCGGCTCGCCGCCGGGATGGGTCCAGGTCAGGCGATGCAGCGGCGTGAGCGCGAAGGCCTCGTCCTTGGCCGTCTCCAGCGCGGCGACGCGGCGCGGCATCTCCTCGCGCAAGGCGCGGCGGGCGGCGCGCAGCACCAGGCGCCGCTCCTCCTCGCCCTCGGTCGAGGGGTCGGGGTGGAAGAGGAAGCCCTCGATATGGCCGACCGCATGCCCCTCGACCATCACCTCGCCGCGGCGCGTCACGGCGGAGAGCAGCGTCTCCTCGGTGTCGTCGAGGCGGCGGATCAGGTGCGCGGCGCGGCGGTCGACGAAGCGCGCCATCAACCGCTCGTGCAGGGCGTCGGAGACGGCGTCCTCGGCGGCGCGGGCCTCGGCCTGGAAGCGCTGGGCGTCGCGCACCCAGTCGGCGCGCGCGGCGATGTAGGCCCAGACCCGGATCGAGGCGAGCCGCGCCATCAGCGTATCGAGGTCGCCCTCGGTGCTGCCGCAGAGCGCGATCTGCCCGCCGACCCATTCGGCGGGCAGCGCCCCGTCCTGCACCAGGTGGGTGAAGATGCGCGCGCAGATCCGCGTATGGCTGTCGTCGGCGAGCTTGCGGAAATCCGGGACCTGGCAGGCCTCCCACAGCAGCTGCACGCGCCCGCGCGAGCCGGCCATGGCGCGGATCTCGCCCTCGCGCGCGAGGTGGGAGAGGGTGATGTGGTCGACCGCGTCATGCCCCTTGGCGAGGCCGGGCGCGGGCGGCGGCGCGGCCAGGCTGTCGAGCAGCGCGTCGATGCTGGTGAAGTCGAGGTCCGAATTGCGCCAGGCCAGCGCCTGCAGCGGCTCGAACTGGTGGTTCTCGATCTTCTCGACGATCTCCTCGGGCAGCGGCGGGCTGTCGGCGGTGACGCCGAAGGTGCCGTCGCGCATGCCGCGGCCGGCGCGGCCGGCGATCTGCGCGGCCTCCTGCGCGGTCAGGCCGCGCAGGTGGTGGCCGTCGAATTTCTGCAGGGACGCGAAGGCCACATGGTCCACGTCCATGTTCAGGCCCATGCCGATCGCATCGGTGGCGACCAGGAAATCGACCTCGCGGTTCTGGTAGAGCGCCACCTGGGCGTTGCGGGTGCGCGGGCTGAGCCGGCCCATCACCACCGCGCAGCCGCCGCGCCGGCGGCGGATGGCTTCCGCGATCGCGTAGACCTCGGCGGCGGAGAAGGCGACCACGGCCGAGCGCGGCGGCAGGCGCGTCAGCTTCTGCACGCCGGCATGGGTCAGCTGCGAGAGGCGGGGGCGGGTCTCCACCTCGGCGCGCGGCACCAGGCGCTGCAGCAGCGGGCGGATGGTCTCGGCGCCGAGGAACATGGTCTCGACCATGCCGCGGGCGTTCAGCAGCCGGTCGGTGAAGATGTGGCCGCGGTCGGGGTCGGCGCAGAGCTGGATCTCGTCCACCGCGACGAACTCGGCGCGCCGGTCGAGCGGCATCGCCTCGACCGTGCAGGCGAACCAGCGCGCCTCGGGCGGGACGATCTTCTCCTCGCCGGTGATCAGGGCGACGTGCTTCTCCCCCTTCTGCGCCACCATGCGGTCGTAGTTCTCGCGCGCCAGCAGGCGCAGCGGGAAGCCGATGATGCCGGAGGCGTGTGCCAGCAGCCGGGTGATCGCCAGGTGCGTCTTGCCCGTGTTGGTCGGGCCGAGCACCGCCTTGACGCGGGCGTCGAACATCGGGGTGTGGGGGTCCGCCATCGCGCGCCTTCCATGGGCCGGGCGGCGCGGAATGGCAAGCGCGCCGCCCGGCGGGCCGCGGTCGGGCCGCG
>CAYNYQ010000626.1:0-2640 GCA_964401305.1 uncultured Acetobacteraceae bacterium
GCGGCGCCTGCACCGCCAGCCGCGCCGCGGCGCCGACCGCGCGCGCCGGCCCCGCGCGCCAGCGGCGGTCGCGCAGCGCATCCGTCGCGCCCTGCCAGAGCAGGCGCGAAAGCAGCCAGGCCGGGCGCAGCCGTTCGCGCTGCACCGAATGGCGGACCGCGACCGCGCCGTCGTACCAGGCGCCGTGGCCGCGGGCGCCGAGCCGCGCCACCACCTCCACCTCCTCGCCGGAAAGCAGCCGCGTGCCGACGCGGCCGAGCGCCTCGGGGAAGCCGCCCACCGCGCGCAGCGGCGCCGCGGCGAAGGCCATGTTGGCGCCGTAGATCGCAACCTCGGGCGGTAGGCCGGGGCCGCCGATCGCGCCGGCGCCCTCCCATTCGACAATCGTCAGCACGCCGCGCAGCGAGGCCGGCCACCAGGGCGGCAGCGGCGCCTCCCAGGCCGGCAGGATGCGCCCGCCGAGCGCCGCGACGCCGGGCGGCAGCGCGGCGATGCGGGCCAGCAGCGCCGCCGCCCAGCCGGGCTCGGGCACCGCGTCGTCGTCGAGGTAGGCGACCCAGGGCGCCCGCGCTTCCTCGAGGCCGAGATTGCGGGCATGCGAGAGGCCAGGCCGCTCGGCCCGCAGCAGGCGGGCGCCGGCGGCTTCGGCCAGGGCGCCGATCTCGGCCGCCGGGCGGGGCGTGGAGGCGCTGTCCACCACGACCAGCTCGAGCGCCGGTCGGGGGGTCTGCGCCGCCAGGCCGGCGAGGCAGGCGCGCAGGTAGTGCGGCCGCTCATGCGTGCAGAGCACGACCGTGAGCGCCGGCTCCGCGGCCATCGCCGCGCCTGCCATCGCCCGGTGCTCAGCTGCCGAAGCGGAAGGCGCCGACCGTGGGCGCCGCGGCGGGCTCGAGGCTGTCGGCCGGCGGCGCGGCGCCCTGCTGCTGCTGCGCCTGGGCCTCGCGCATGCGGGTCTCGACCTGGCGCAGCAGGCCGACCAGGCCGTTGGCGAAGGCGGGCAGCTGCACCAGCGGCATGACCAGCTGGCCGGCCGGCGAGGGTTTTCCATCGGAGCCGGTCTGGGCCAGCGTGACGCGCACCACCCCGTGGGTGACGCTGGCCTCGAGGATGCCGTCGGCGAAGATGGTGCGGTGATCGGGCATGATGGCGGTCTCCGGTTCGATCCGTCCTGCGGACCGCCCGGAGACTACCACCCTTCCCGCATCGCCGCCCGCCAGGGGCGGCGGCGGCGCTACTGTTCCCGGAAGGCGCGGTGGAAGCTGTCGCGGATCGGCTGGGTGATGTAGCGGAAGAAGCTCCGCTCGCCGATCTGGATATGCGCCTCCACCGGCATGCCGGGGGTGAGGAAGACGTTGGGCAGCTGCGCCAGCTGGTCGCGGTCGATCATGATGTAGGCCCGGTAGTATTGCTGGCGCGTCTGCTCGTTGCTGGTCACGTCCGCGGCGACCCAGGTCACATGGCCGTGCAGGTAGGGCACGAGGCGCTGCTTGAAGGCGGGCAGCCGCACCTCGGACTGCAGGCCGGGATAGACCACGTCGATGTCGTGCGGCTGCACGTTGACCTCGGCGACGAGGCGGTCCTGGGCCGGGACCAGCTCCATCAGCGGGTCGCCGGGGCGGACGACGCCGCCCACGGTGAAGACGCGCAGGTTCACCACGGTGCCGGCCTCGGGCGCGGTGATCTCGCGGCGGGTGCGGACGTCGGTCGCGGCGCGCAGCTTCTCCTCGGCGTCGGCGAGCTTGGCGCGCACGTCGTTCTGCTCGGTCGAGATCTCCTGCATGCGCTGGTCGGTGACCTGGCGGATCTGCCGCTCGGCCTCGAGGATGGTGGCGCGGGCGCGCTCGATCTCGCCGAGCTCGGCCTCGATCGTGCCCTCGACCTGGGCGATGCCGCGCTGCAGGGCGAGCACCTGCTGCATGCGGGCGAGGCCCTGGCCGAGCAGGCCGCGCATCATCTGCTCCTCCTGCCGGATCAGGTCGAGCTGGCGGCGGGCGGCGACGAGCTGCGCCTCGTTCGAGGCGATCACGGCGCGCTGCTGCTCGATGCGGGCGCGCAGCACCTCGACCTGGCTGTTGAGGCTGGTGCGGCGCGCCTCGAACAGGGTGCGGTGCAGGGTGACGGCGTCCTGCGCGCGAGGGTCGGCGCTGGCCAGCAGGACCTCGGGGAAGGCGATGGCCTGGGCCATCTCGCGCTCCGCGGTCAGGCGGGCATCCTGGGCGAGCAGGGCGAAGCGCTGGGCGCGGGTCGCCTCCATGGTGGCGTCGGCCTGTATGTCGTCAAGCCGCACCAGCACGTCGCCGGCCTTCACCTGGCTGCCGTCGCGCACCAGGATCTCGCGCACGATGCCGCCCTCGAGGTGCTGGATGGTGCGGCGCGTGCCTTCCACCTTGATGACGCCCGGGGCGATCGCCGCCTCGGCCAGCGGGGCGAGGGCCGACCAGGCACCGAAGCCGACGATGAAGACCAGGAAGATGATGCCGCCGAAGAGCACCGGTCCGCCGGTGCGCGGCCGCGGCGCGTCCAGCACCGGGTCGGGCGCCATGGCCGGCAGCCCGTCCACCCCGGGTCGGAGCGGGGCGAGGGTGCCGCCGCGGCCGGCGGCGGGGACGGGCGGGCGCGCGGCCGTGGCCGGCACGGCGG
>CAYNYQ010000627.1:0-2635 GCA_964401305.1 uncultured Acetobacteraceae bacterium
AGCGCCAGCGGCGGCGGCGCATGGCGGACCCGCCAGGCGTGCCGGGTGGGCGGGGGCGGGCGAGAGGGGCGCGGGGGTGGCGCGCGTCTTCGGGGCGCGAAGCCTCCCTGCCCGCCCCTCCGCTCACGGGTAGCGTGAAGCGCAGGTCCCTGGCTGATCCGATCGGATCGATCCGGCCGACCGGGGTCTTCGCGCAAGGCGCCTCGAGTGACGGAGCGGTCCACTCCGCCGGAATCGCTGCCGCGCGGCGGCAGGCTCGCTGCAACCGGGCCGTTCGCAGCCGGAGCGATTCCGTCCGCCTGACAAGGCCTTGAGCGGCGCCGCCCTTGCCGCTCCGGGGAAACTTGCCCGGCATTGCTCGCCAGGCCGCAAGGCCGCGCTTCGGGTAACCGTGCGTTCATGACGGCGGCGATAACTCCGGCGCTCTTCTGGTCGGACGACCAACCAGCCCTGGAGAGGAACGAGACCGTATGGCTGCACCCCGCCTGACCGCGCCGCGCATGCCCGGCGGCATCGCCGCCCGCCTCTATCTCGGCTTCGCCGGCGTGCTCTGCCTTCTCGTCGTGCTCGCTGCCATCGCGGTGCCACGCGTGAACGAGATCGCCGGATCGCTGGCCACGGTGAACGACGTGAACAGCGTGAAGCAGCGCTTCGCCATCAACTTCCGCGGCAGCGTGCACGACCGCGCCATCAGCCTGCGCGACGTCGTGCTGGTCGCCAGCGACCAGGAGCGGCAGGCAGCGCTGGCCGAGATCCGACGGCTCGAGGAGTTCTACGCCGGCAGCGCCCAGAGGCTGGACGCGATCATGGCCTCCGGTCGGGAAGTGACGCCGGAGGAGGCGCGGATCCTCGCCTCCATCAAGGAGACCGAGGCGCGGACCATGCCGGTGATCGCCGCAGCGATCGCGGCGCGCCAGCAGGGGGACAGTGCGCGCGCCCATGCGCTGCTGATGGATCAGGCGCGGCCCGCCTTCATCGAGTGGCTCGCGCGCATCAACCAGTTCATCGACCTGCAGGAGGAGAAGAATCGCGTCGTCGCCGCCCGCGTCCGCAGCCTGGCGGAGGGGTTCCAGGCCCTCATGCTGGCCATCGTGGCGGCCGGCATCGTGCTCGGCATCGGCATCGCCGCCTGGTCGACGCGCGCGGTCGCGCCGCTCAGCGCGCTGGCAGCGACGATGCGCCGCATGGCCGAGGGCGACCTCACGGTCGAGATCCAGGGCCGGGATCGCGCCGACGAGGTCGGCCGCATGGCCGCCGCGGTGGAGGTGTTCCGCGCCGAGGGCGAGGAGGCGAAGCGCCTTCGCGCTACGCAGGAGGCGGACCGCGAGCGCGCACGGCAGGCCGAGATCGCCGCGCTCCGCGGCATGGCGGACCAGGTCGAGAAGGAGATGGTGGCCGCCATGTCGCAGATCACCGGCCAGGCGGAGACGCTGGCGCGGGATGCCGCGGCGATGGCCTCGGCCGTGGACCGTGTCGACCAGAATGCCGGCGCCGCCGGCGCCGCGGCGACCGGTTCGCTCGACCGGGCGGAGGCCGTCGTGGCGGCAGCCGATCAGCTCGCCACCGCGGTGCGCGCCATCACGGCCGAGGTGCGCGAGGCCGCCGAGGTCAGCCGGGGCGCCGCGGCCGACAGTGCGGAGACGGAGGAGGTGATCTCCGCGCTCGCCACCGCCGTCGGGCAGATCGGCGAGGTCACGCGCCTGATCACCGACATCGCCGGCCGGACCAACCTGCTGGCGCTGAACGCGACGATCGAGGCCGCGCGCGCCGGGGATGCCGGCAAGGGCTTCGCCGTGGTCGCCGGGGAGGTGAAGGAACTCGCCGGCCAGACGGCCAAGGCGACGGAGGAGATCCGCCAGCAGATCGAGACGGTCAGCCGCCGCACCGAGGCGGCGGTCGAGACGGTGCGGCGCATCGCTGCCTCCGTCGCGCGGATCGACCAGGTCGCCGCCAACCTCGCCGAGGCCGTTGCGCGGCAGGACACGGCGACGCGCGAGATCGCCGACGGCATCGCCGAGGCGACGCAAGCGACCCGGGAGGCTGCCGACCGCATGTCCGCCGTCACCGCCGATGCCCGCGACGCCGGCGGCCGGGCCGCGCGCACGCAGGAGGAGACGGCGCGGCTCGCCGCCGATGCCGCGGCACTGAACCGGCAGGTGGTCGGCATCCTGCGCACCGCGGTGCCGGAGGTCGACCGCCGCGCGGCGCCGCGCTCGCGGCCGGGTGGCGAGGCCACGATCGAGTTCGGCGCGATGTCGCGCCGCGTTCCGATCGTCGACCTGTCGGACCGTGGCGTCGGCATCCTCGAGGCCGATGGGCTGCGGCCCGGCCAGCGCGGCCGGATCAAGTTGCCGGGCCGCGCGCCGGTCTCGGTCGAGGTGCGCCATGTCGCCGACGGACGCGCCGGGCTGCTCTTCCTGGCGCAGCAGGATGGCCGGAACGCCGCCTGATATCGCCCCCACGGGTTCCTGACGCGCGGCCGACCCGGTCGGCCGAACGCCCGGTCGAAGGCCATGCCTTCGACCGCGGCCCCTGACCCATGACGTGCGCCCGCTCGTCATGGGCCAGAGATGAGCGCGGCTCAATACGCCGCCGTCGCCTCCGTCACCGACACATGCGCGGCGATCACCTTCCA
>CAYNYQ010000628.1:0-2628 GCA_964401305.1 uncultured Acetobacteraceae bacterium
CGCCTCGCCCAGGCGCGCGCACCCGGCGCGGCGCCGCCGCGCGCGGTCGCGATCGGCTGCTCGACAGGCGGGCCGCAGGCGCTGTCGACGGTGATCCGGCGGCTCGGCCAGCGCGGCCCGCTGCCCGTGCCGGTGCTCGTGGTGCAGCACATGCCGGCGGGCTTCACCACCATGCTGGCCGACCACTTGAGCCGCCTCGGCGGGCCGCCCTGCGCAGAAGCGGAAACGGGCGAGACGCTGCAGCCGGGTCGGGTCTACCTGGCGCCCGGGGATCGCCATCTGCTGGTCGAGACCGGTCCGGGCGGTGCGCTGGTGGCGCGGCTGTCGGACGGCCCGGCCGAGAATTTCTGCCGCCCCGCCGTGGACCCGCTGCTGCGCAGCCTGGTGGCCTGCTGCGGCGCGCGGCTGCTGGCGGCGATCCTGACGGGCATGGGGCAGGACGGCCTCGTGGGCTGCCGCGGCGTCGCCGCGGCGGGCGGGATGGTGCTGGCCCAGGACGAGGCGAGTTCCGTCGTCTGGGGGATGCCGGGCGCCGTCGCGCGGGCGGGCCTCGCCCATGCGCTGCTGCCGCCGGAGGCCCTGGCGGACCGGATCCAGGAGGCGCTGCGGGGCGGTGCGGATCGGCGCGGCGCGCCGGCCCCGCCGTCGCGCGGGCTGCTCGCCGGCGTGGGAGGCGCGGCATGACCCCCCTGTCCTTCGATATCGTGGCGCGCACGGTGAAGGCGCGCTCCGGGCTCGTGCTGACGCCGGACAAGCTCTACATGCTGGAAACCCGACTCGGGCCGCTGCTGCGGCGCGAGGGGATCGCCACGCTCGACGCGCTGGCGGCCCGCATGGCCCGGGGTCCTGCCGAGGCGGCGCTGATCGGCGCGGTCACCGAGGCGCTGACGACCAACGAGACCTCCTTCTTCCGGGACGGGACCCCCTTCGAGCACCTGCGCAGGGCGCTGCCCGTGCTGGCCGCGGCGCGCCCGCCAGGTGCGGCGATCCGCATCTGGTCGGCGGCCTGCTCGACCGGGCAGGAGGCTTATTCGGTGGCCATGCTGGCGACCGAGCTGGCGCCGTCGCTCGGTGGGCGGCGGGTGGAGATCGTCGGGACCGACATCGCCGAGGAGGTGCTTGCCCGCGCGCGCGAGGGGCTGTTCAGCCAGTTCGAGGTGCAGCGCGGCCTGCCCGTGCAGCTGCTGGTGAAGCATTTTCGGCAGGAGGCGCCGGCGGGCTGGCGCATCGCGGCGCCGCTGCGCGCCATGGTGCGGTTCCAGACCTGGAACCTGCTCGACGATCCGCGTCCGCTCGGGCAGTTCGACGTCATCTTCTGCCGCAACGTGCTGCTCTACTTCGACGCCCCGACCAAGGGCCGGGTCCTTGCCGCGGTGGCGAGCCGCCTGGCGCCGGATGGCTGCGTCTATCTCGGCGGGGCGGAGACGGTGCTCGGGCTGACCGATCGCCTCGCCCCCGTGCCAGGGCAGCGCGGCGTCCACGAGCTGCCACGCCCCGCGGCGATGGCGGGATAGTCCGGCCGCGAACGTGCGTGGGCGTGCCGCATGGCCGCCCACTCTCGCGGACAACATGCAAGCGACGGCGACGCGGCGCTGCCGCGATCCAGGAGCATGCGGTGGGGCGGGATGCAAGTTTAGGTCCGTTCCGGGCCGCGTCCGGCATGGCCCGGTGCGGAGGCGCGGGACCGCGGCGGTGGTTCGCCAGGCCGCTGATGATCTCGTCCCGTGGTGCCGGTTCGCGCGCCAGCGCGTGGGCCCCTCCGACGCTGCCGCGTCAGGTGGAGGCCGGCGCGACGGGTCTTCCGCCCAGGCCCGGGCGGCGCCACCCGCATCGGGGCGGAGCGTCTGCTCCCCGCCCCGACGCCTCGTGGGTCTCAGGCCGCCAGCATGGCGGCGGCGGGGCGGCCGGCGCGGCCGGTCATCTGCGCCGGGTCGCGCATCACGTACCCGCGTCCCCAGACCGTGCCGATCAGGTTGTCGGCGCCGGCCTGGGCCAGCTTCTTGCGCAGCTTGCAGATGAAGACGTCGATGATCTTCACCTCCGGCTCGTCCATCCCGCCATAGAGGTGGTTCAGGAAGGCCTCCTTGGTCAGGACCGTGCCCTTGCGCAGGGTCAGCAGCTCGAGCACGGCGTATTCCTTGCCCGTCAGGTGGACCGGCAGGCCATCGACCGTCACCTCGCGCGAGGCCAGGTTCAGCGTCAGCCCGCCGATGGAGAGGGTCGGCTGGGCGAAGCCCTTGGCGCGCCGCACGACGGCCTGGATGCGCGCGACGAGTTCCTGCCCGTCGAAGGGCTTGGTGATGAAGTCGTCGGCGCCCGCGCCGAAGCCACGGACCTTCGCCTGGGTCTTGCCCCAGCCCGACAGGATGAGGACCGGCGTCTCCACGCGAGCGGCGCGGAGGCGTCGCAGGACCTCGTAGCCGTCCATGTCGGGCAGGCCGAGGTCAAGGAGCACGATGTCGTAGTCGTAGAGCTTGGCGAGATCGAGTGCCTCCTCGCCGGTGTCCACGACGTCCACGATCATCGCGGCGGCCTTCAGCATGGCGATGATACCGCGCGAGGTCGTGAGCTCATCCTCAACCAGAAGTACGCGCATTGTTCAGCCTCCGTTTCGCGTCCTGCGTGTAT
>CAYNYQ010000629.1:0-2619 GCA_964401305.1 uncultured Acetobacteraceae bacterium
ATGCGTCTCGGCGTGATGATGCCGCTCGGTGATCTCGGCGGCAGCCCGCAGGCCCTGCGTGACGTCGCGCAGGCGGCGGAGGAGATCGGCTACACCAATCTCGGCCTGCCCGACCATGTGCTGAGCGGCAATCCGGCAACGGCCGCGCCGGCACCGGAGCAGCGCGCGCTCTCGGCCGGGCTCTACCACGACCCCTTCGTCGCCTTCGGCTTCCTGGCCGCGCTGTGCCGGCCGACCACGGAATTCTCGACCCAGGTGCTGATCCTGGCGCAGCGCCAGGCGGCGCTGGTGGCGAAGCAGGCGGCCTGCCTCGACGTGCTCTGCGAGGGGCGGTTCCGGCTGGGGGTGGGCGTCGGCTGGAACCCGGTGGAGTTCACCGGTCTCAACGAGAACTTCCACAACCGCGGCCGGCGCAGCGCCGAGCAGGTGGAGGTGATGCAGAAGCTCTGGGCCGAGGAGTTCGTCACCTTCGAAGGCAAGTGGCACCGCATCGAGGATGCCGGCATCAACCCGCTGCCCGTGCAGCGCAAGGTGCCGGTCTGGTTCGGCGGCCATGTCGAGCAGACGCTGGAACGCATCGCCACGCTCGGCGACGGCTGGATCATGAACGCCTACCCGCCGGGCGCGGAGATCGAGGCGGAGTGGGGCAAGATCCGCAGGCTGGCCGAGAAGGCCGGGCGCGATCCGGCCACCATTGGCCTCGAGGTCTGGATCAGCGGCGGCGCCGGCGACGAGCGGAGCTGGGCCGAGGAAGCGCGCTACTGGAAGCGCCTCGGTGCGACGCACCTGACGCTGACCAACACCTTCAACCGCCGCCACCACAAGCGCATCGCGGGGCGCAGCATGGCCGAGCATCTGGAGGCGATGCGCCGCTTCCGTGCCGCGGTGGCGGACGCGCTGTGACGGGAATGGCGGGGCGGCATATCGCCGTCGGGCTCGGCCTCGCCGAGTTCCCGTTCACGACCATGGGCGGCTTCTGGCGCTGGGTCGACCTCTGCGAGCAGGGCGGCGTCGACAGCCTCTGGCAGACGGACCGCCTGATCAGCCGCGAGCCGATCCTGGAGGCGATGGCGGCCATGGCGGCGATCGCCGGCCGCACGCGGCGGGTGAAGTTCGGCATGAACGTGGTGTCGCTGGCGATGCGCGACCCGGTGGTGCTGGCCAAGCAATGCGCCACCATCGATGCAATGTCGGAGGGGCGGCTGCTGCCCGGCTTCGGCATCGGCAGCCCGCTGGCGCCGGAATGGCAGGCAATGGCGCTCGACCCGAAGGAGCGCGGCCGCCGCACCGACGAGGCGCTGGAGGTGCTGCGCCTGCTCTTCACCGGCGAGAAGGTGGATTTCGCAGGGCGGCACTACACGCTGCGCGGCGCCTCCATTGCGCCGAAGCCGGTGCAGGCGGAACTGCCGATGTGGATCGGCGGCGGATCGGAGGCCGCGGTGCGGCGCACGGCGCGCCTCGGCACGGGCTGGCAGGGCGGGCCGGAGACGCCGGCCGAGGCGGGCGCGGTGATCGCCGGCATCAAGGCGGCGCTGGCGGAGACGGGGCGCGCGATCGAGGAGGACCACTACGGCGCCGCCTTCGCCTATCGCTTCGGCTCCGCCGAGGAGCCCGGCGTGGCGCGCGCGATGGAGAGCTACCGGCGCCGCACCGGCCGCGACCCGGCGGAGCGCTTCGTCGTCAGCGGCGCCGAGCAGGTGCTGGCGCGGCTTGCCGACTACGTGGAGGCGGGCGTCTCGAAGTTCATCCTGCGGCCCGCGGCGAGCGGCGACGAGGAGATGCTGGCGCAGACCCGCATGCTGATCGAGCAGGTGCTGCCCGCCGTCGCCGCGCGCTGGCCGCGGCCGCGCAAAGCCGCCGCCTAGTCCCGCCCCTCCTCGCGGCGGCGCGCGTCCTCCCGCTGCCGCGCCGCATTCGCGCGGATCTCGCGCACCAGCATCACGACCATGACGAGGCCGAAGGCGACGACGAGCGCGGCGACCCACGGCGGCATGGCTCAGTTCGGGATCGCGGCGAGACCGGCCGCGACCTCCTCGACCGGCAGCACGTCGGCGTATTTCACGGCCATGTCGTAGAGGTTGGCGAAGTGCGGGCTCTCGTGCCGGTCCGCGACGCATTCGACCGGCACGATCATGCGGTAGCCGCAGGAGAGGCCCTCGACCACCGTCGCGCGCACGCAGCCCGAGGTGGAGCCGCCGGTGACCACAACCGTATCGACGCCGTGGAAGGTCAGCAGGGAGCGCAGGTTCGTCTCGAAGAAGGCCGAGGCCATGCGCTTCCTGATCACCACGTCGCCCGGCGCGATCTCGAGCCGCGGGTCGAGGGCGGCGCGGGGCGAAGCCTCCTTGATGTTCTGCAGGCTGTCCGGCGTGTCGGAGCGCGTGCCCCAGACGCCGCAATCGGACCCGTCCGGCAGGTAGGCCACATAGGTCCAGACCACCGGCAGGCCGCGCGCGCGACAGAGCGCGGCGAGGTGGTTCACATGCTCCGCCTGGCGCGGATCGGTCTCATAGGCCGTGGCGGGGAAGGTCGCGGGCTCGGTGTAGGCGCGCTGCAGGTCGACATTCACCAGCGCAGGGCGCCGGCCGAAGCCGAAGCGCCGGCGCTGCGGCCCGGCCT
>CAYNYQ010000630.1:0-2619 GCA_964401305.1 uncultured Acetobacteraceae bacterium
CGTCCCGCGCCAGCACGGCATTCCCCTCCCCCGCCGCCTGCAGGTCGCGCAGCAGGCCGAGCGGCGTGCGATAGGCCAGCGGCAGCGTCTCGGCATCGGCCACGGGCAGGGCAAAGCCGGCCCGCTGCAGCAGCCCGGCGAGGTCGCGCAGATCGGGGAAGGGCGAGACCCGCGGCGAGAGCCCGCCGCGCAGCGCCGACTCCGCCTCCGCCAGCGCCTCGCGCAGCGGGCCCAGCGTGCCGAGCCCGGGCAGCGAGGCCAGGAAGAGCCCGTCGGGCCGCAGCGCGCGGCGGATCTGCACCAGGGCGCCGGGCAGGTCGTTCACCCAGTGCAGCGACAGGCTGGCGACCACCAGGTCGAAGCTGCCGGGGGCGAAGGGCAGCCATTCCTCGTCCCCCGCCAGCGCGAGGCCGCCGGCGCCCGCGGCCATGCGCGGGCCGAGGTCCATGGCGACGACGAAGGGGATGCCGCGGGCCCGCAGCCGCGGCGCCACCGCGCCACGCCCGCCGAGATCGAGCGCCCTTGCGAAGCGGCGCGTGGTGTCGTCCAGCCTGTCGAGCAGCAGCTCGGCCGCGGCGTCCAGCACCGGGCCGACCGCGCCGACCCGGGTCGCCGCGCGATCCCGCCGCAGCCGAACGAGCCGGCGGTCGAAGATCTGCGCCGGGTCGGCGGGGGCAGCGCGCTGGGTCATGGCGCGGATCTGGGGACGAGGCGGGGGGCCGGCATCGGTGGGGGGCCGGAAACCCGCAGGAAGTCGGGCCAGCCGGCCAGGGCCGCCCCTCCAAGTGCGGCGATGGAGCCCTGCGGCGTCAGGGGCCCGTAGCCAGCGCCGCGGCGATGCCGGCAGCGAAGGCGCGGGCATCGGCGGGGGGCGGATCGCGGCGCGGCATGGTCACCCTCAGCCGCACCAGGGTTGCCCCGGAACGGCCGGCGCAGAGCAGGCCCTCCACGCGCTCCCGCCCGTAGGTTCCCTCGGTCTCGGCGCAGCGCAGCCGGGCCGGGCCGCCCGCGGGCAGGGTGAAGCGGGCGACGTCGCGCAGCCGGCGGTGCGGCGCGGCCTGCCGCGCATCGGCGACCATGGCTTCGAGCGCCGCCGCCTCGTCCGCCGCGCCGGCGACCGGCAGCAGCGTCACCGTGGCGCCGGCGGCAAGCTGGCCGCTGGTCGCGTAGGGCACCTCGACGGCGCCGGGTTGCGGTTCGGCCAGGGTGGCGCCGCGGCGGAAGCCGGCCGTCTCGGTCGGCAGGCGCTGGGCCAGACGTTGGGGCGGCGCGGCGGCGGCCGCCTCGGCCTCGGGGTCCGGCACCTGGCACCCGGCGAGGAGGAGAAGGGCAAGGCCCGCCGCCTTGGCAGGGCCAGTGGCCGGGGGCGGCCCGGCACCCGCCCGGTCCCTGCGCCGCGTGCCGGCCGCGGCCCGGCGGCCAAGGCCGACCAGGGTCAGGTCCCGCGCGCCGCTGCGGAGCCGGTCATGGCCGGCGCCGGCTCGGCGGTGGCGTGCGGCCGGGGGTGGGCCGCCGGCGCCACGTTGCGCGGCGACGCCTCCTCGGCCTGGTCGCCGGACCGGAGCGCCCGGATCAGGTCCATGGTGGCCGCCGCGACCACGGTGATCACCACCACCTGGCCCAGCGTCGCCAGCCCCCAGAGCCAGGGCGGGAAGACGTCCGGCCGCACCAGGTAACCGAGCGGCAGCAGCAGGAAGCCATAGGCGCCGGGCACCGTGCTCGCCACCTCGTTCGTGCCCTGCCAGATCATGTCGAGCGCGACGTAGAGGATAACGAAGAGGCCGAGCCAGGCGATCCAGCGGTGCTTCTCCAGCAGCTTGGCAATGAAGCTCGCTGCCACGCCCATCAGCACCACCGAGACGGCCAGGCCGATGATCAGGATGTAGGGGTGGTCCTTCGAGGCGCCGGCGACGGCCAGGACGTTGTCGAGGCTCATGGAGACGTCGGCGACGAGGATCTGGGTGATGGCCTGGCGCAGGGTCTTGCGCGGCGCGGCGGGCTCGGCGCCCCCGAGCGCGGCCATGCCGTCGGCACGATCCAGCGTGTCCGGGTCGTTGTGCCCGCCATGCGGCTCGCGCAGCTCGCGGTACATCTTCCAGCAGACCCAGAGCAGCAGCACGCCGCCGGCCAGCACGATGCCGACGATCTGCAGCAGCTGCACCGTGACCGAGGCGAAGGCGATGCGCATGATCGTCGCCGCCGCGATGCCCCAGAAGATCGCCTTGCGGCGCTGGTCCGTCGGCAGGCCGGCCGCGGCCATGCCGACGACGATCGCGTTGTCACCCGCCAGGACGATGTCGATGAAGAGCACCGTGATGAGGGGCAGCGCCCATTCGGGGAAGTTCTGCTCGACGAACAGGGTGAGCCAATCGGGCATCGCGGCACGTTTCCTCGGCACGGCGGGGCGGGGCGGCGACCCGCGGTGGCGGTTGCTTTAGGCCATCGCGACGGGCCGGCAAAGAGCCCTTCCCGCGGCGGGAGACGTCCGGGCGGGTGGCCGGCCCGACGCCCTGCGCAACGCGGCAGCGCGCCGGTCGATCCCGCGCGCCGCGCGGCGGCAGGCGGACGCCCCGCGCCGCGGGCGGTGCCGCGCGCCCCGGCCCCCGATCGCCACCGCCC
>CAYNYQ010000631.1:0-2610 GCA_964401305.1 uncultured Acetobacteraceae bacterium
GTGGCGGCGCTGCGGCAGGCGGCGGCCGGCACGGCCAGCCCGCCCACCCCCGCCGCCTGGTTCGCCGCGACCACGGCCCAGATCGACGCCGTCGTCGCCCTCGACAGCGCGCTGGCGCTGCATGGCCGCGGCGCCGGCCGGATCGAGGACCGCCTGGGCGCCCTGCGGGCGCAGCTCGGCGAGGTGGCCGAGCATGGCGGGCGCGAGCGTGGCCTGGTCAACGCCATCATCGCCGCCGGCCGCGCGCCGACGCCCGAGGAGGCGCGCCGCATCGGCGGCTACATCGCCCGCAGCGGGCTGGCGCTGAGCCGCGCCGCGGCGCTCGCCGAGGGCCTGCCGGCGCCGGTCGCCACCGCCCTCGAGGAGGCCCGCGCCGGCTGGCGCGACCGGGCCGAGGCGGCGCGGCGCAGCGTGCTGGAAGCCGCCGACGGGGCGAAGCCCTATCCGCTCGACCCGCCCGCCTGGTTCGGCGCCATGACCCGCGGCATCGAGGGCGTGCTGGCGGCGCAGCGCGCGGTCACGGCCGAGCTCGACCGGCAGCTCGTCCTGCGCGAGGCGCGGGCGCGCGACGCGCTGCTGGCCAGCCTGGCCGCGCTGGCGTTGACCTTCGGCGGCGTCGTCGCGGTGGCGCTGATGACGCGCCGCCGCGTCACGCTCCCGCTGCGTGGCGCGGTGCAGGCGCTCGCGCTGGTGGCCGAGGGGCGGCTCGACCAGCCCATCCCGCAGCGGCGGGCCGAGGGCGCCCGGGGCGCCGACGAGATCGACCGGCTGCTCGCCGCCGCCGAGTCGCTCCGCCTGGTCAGCGTCCGGGCGCGGGCCGCGGATGCGGCGACCGCCGAGATGCGCCTCCGCGCCGAGCAGGAGCGCACGGAGACGCTGCGGGCCATGGCCGACCGCGTCGATGCCGAGGTGCGCGGCACCGTCGTCCAGGTCGCCGAGCGGATGCGCGCCCTCCGCGCCAGCGCCGAGGCGACCGCGGCGGCGGTGGTGGCGATCGCGTCGCGCGGCACCGAGGTGACGACGACCGCGGAACGGTCCCTCTCCGACACGCAATCGGTCGCGGCCGCCACCAACGAGCTGAGCGCCTCGGTCGAGGAGATCTCGCGCCAGGTGCGCATGACCGCCGCGGCGGCGCGCGACGCGGCGGCCTGCGGCGCCGAGGGCGGTGCGACGATCCGCGGCCTCGCCGAGGCGGTCGGGCGCATCGGCGGCGCGGCGGCGCTGATCGCCGACATCGCCAGCCGCACCAACCTGCTCGCGCTGAACGCGACGATCGAGGCCGCGCGCGCCGGGGAATCCGGCAAGGGCTTCGCCGTGGTCGCCAGCGAGGTGAAGCAGCTCGCCGGGCAGACGGCGCGGGCGACGGAGGAGATCGGCCGGCAGATCGGCGCCGTCACCGGTGCGGCCGACGATGCCGTCCTCGTCGTGCAGCGCATCGCCGATTCGGTCGCCGCGGTCGACGACGCGGCCGCCGCCATCTCGGCCGCGGTCGAGGAGCAGGCGACGACGACGCGCGAGATCGCCGGCATCATCGCCCGCGCGGCGGAGGGCACGCGCGGTGTCGCGGCCGGGATCGACATGGTGGCGCGCGACGCCGCCGCCGCCGACGCGTGCCTCGAGGCGATGCGCACCGAGACGGCGGGCACGACGGAGGCGGTCGAGCACATGCGGCAGAACCTGTTCCGGGCGCTGCACGGCTCCGCGCCCGAGCTGGACCGCCGGGCGGAGCCGCGCGTCGCGCTCTCCGGCGTCACGGCGAGCCTCGCCTGGGCGGGCGCGACGCATCGCTGCGCCGTGGTCGACATGTCGCGCATCGGCATCGCGGTGCGCACCACGCTGGCGGTTCCGCCGGGCACGCGCGTGCCGCTCTCCATCGCCGAGCTCGGCGTCGAGGGCGCGACGATGGAGGTGGTGGACGTCACGGAGGGCGTGCTGCACGCCCGGCTGAGCCTGGCCGGCCCGGCGCAGGAGAAGGTCCTCGCCGCCCGCCTGGCGTCGCTGCAGCAGAAGGCCGCGGCCTGATCCGCGGGCGCGGCCCGGAGGGCACAGGGCGCGCTGCCCGGGGCCCGCGCGCCGGATCGCGCGCGCCCCGCCGCGCCCGCGCTACCAGCGCCGGGCGGGGCCGCAGTCGAGGTGCACGAAGCCGTCCTGCCGGTAGAGGCCGACGCCGCCGATCTGCATCTCGGCCGCGAGCCGCGCGACGCCGACCGAGCTGCGGTCCGGCAGGCGCACATCGGCGGCCATGCCCGACATGTGCAGCGACACGCGGGAGACACGGCGCGAGCGGCGCGCATTCGCCGCATTGGTCTCCGGCGCGCGATAGCCGCTGATGACCTGGAAGGGCTCGTCGGAGTCGAGCCGCTCGGTGATGGTGAAGAGCACGTCGAAGAGCCGCGGGTCCATCGGCGTCGCCTCCTCGCGCGACGGGTCGCGGAACACCCAGTCGAGCCGGGCGAGCGCCTCGCGCAGGTAGCGGCCATCCTGCCAGTAGACGCCGTCGAAGCGCTCCTCGGTCTGCATGCGCATCACCGAGAGGCGGCGCGGGCGGCCGGCCGCCACCGCGGCGGCGAGCGCGCCTGGCGCCGGCAGCAGCACCGCGCCGGCAAGGCC
>CAYNYQ010000632.1:0-2607 GCA_964401305.1 uncultured Acetobacteraceae bacterium
GGGCGGCCGGTGCCGGCGCGGCCGCAGCACCCGGGGCGGGCGGCGCGCCCGCGGGGCGCGACCCGCCGGGCGGCGTCAGCACCCGCTTCTTCACCACCTCGACCTGCACCGTCTTGCTGCGGCCATGGCTGAAGCTCTGGCGCACGCTGCCCGCGTCCACCGTCTTGCCCAATTCCAGCCGACCGCCGGAGGGACGCAGGCTCAGGCGACCCTTCGCCGCATCCTGCTCATTCTGGTCGCTCATCCGCCGATCCGAACCCGATCCGTGTTCCGTCAACCGCTACCGCTCCAGGCCTCGTCAGGCCGTTTCCGCCCGGGCCATTCCTGGCCCCGGCGCCCTTCCGTCCCGGCCGATCGGCCGGGCCCTGCCGGGCTCATCCTGCCGGCGCCCCGGCGATACCCGCCAACCGGGCGGCCTCGGCGGCGATGGCCTCGGCCAGCCGGCCGGGTGCCACCGCGACATGCACCGCGTGCTCCCGCGCGAAGACCGCGCCCAGCACCGCGGCCGGCAGCGGCGCCACCAGGGCCACCGCCCGCCCGCCGACCAGACGATCCCGCTCCGCCGGGCTGCCGTCCGAAGCCTCCACCAGCAGGCCGACCTTGCCGGCCCGAAGCCATTCGCGCACCGCGTCCCAGCCGCTCACCGCCTGCCCGCTCCGCCGGGCGAAGCCGACGAGATCCCGGACCCGGCGCCGCAGGCCGTCCTCGATCTGTGCGCGAAGGTCGGGGGGCACATGCACGGCAGCGCGAGCCGCCTTTGCGAAGGCCCCGCGCCGCACCGCGCGTTCTAGCACATCGGCCCTGGCCGACAACCACATTCCCCGCCCCGGCAGGCGTCCTTCCAGGTCCGGCACGACCGCCTGGCCGGGCCCGACCACGAAGCGCAGCATCGCCTCCTTCGGCAGGCTTTCCCGCGTTACCAGGCAGCGACGCAGCGGCCCGCGCTCGGGCGATGGCTCCTCCGCCGCCTCGACGCCGGGCTCCAGGCCCTCGGGCGCGACACCGGCGGGATCCGCGCCGGCGCGCGGACCAGGAACAGGCTCCGGGGCAGTCTCCGGGCCGGCCTCGGGGTCAGGTGCGGGTCCCGTCGTCCGGCACCGCCTCCTCGGCGGCCTCCTCGGCAGGCGCGAGGTCGTCGTCCCCGCCCTCGCCCTCGAACCAATGCTGGCGCGCGGCCATGATGATGGCGTTCGCCGTCTCCTCGTCCACGGCCTCGGTGCCGAGGATCTCGATCAGCTCGTCCGAGGCGAGGTCGGCCAGGTCGTCGAGGGTCTTCACCCCCTTCTCACCCAGCGTGACCAGCATCTGCGGCGTGAAGCCGCCGGCCTCGGCCACCGCGTCCTCGACGCCCATCTCGCGCCGCTTCTCGTCCAGCTCCTCGTCGCGGCGGGTCAGCCAGGCCTCGGCGCGGCGCTTCAGCTCGGCCGCGACGTTCTCGTCGAAGCCCTCGATCCCGGCGAGCTCCTCGTCCTCGACCACGGCGATGTCCTCGACCGTGGCGAAGCCCTCCGTCACCAGCAGCCCGGCGATCACATCATCGACATCGAGCGCCTCGACGAAGAGGCCGCTGCGCTTGCGGAACTCCTCCTGCCGGCGCTCGCTCTCCTCCTGCTCGGTCAGGATGTCGATGTCCCAGCGCGTCAGCTGGGACGCCAGGCGCACGTTCTGCCCGCGGCGGCCGATGGCGAGGCTGAGCTGGTCGTCCGGGACCACCACCTCGCAGCGGCGGCTGTCGTCGTCCAGCACCACCTTGGTCACCTCGGCCGGGGCCAGCGCGTTCACGATGAAGGTGGCGTTGTCCGGCGACCAGGGGATGATGTCGATCTTCTCGCCCTGCAGCTCGGCGACCACGGCCTGCACGCGGGACCCGCGCATGCCGACGCAGGCGCCCACCGGGTCGATGCTGCTGTCGCGGCTGATCACCGCCATCTTGGCGCGGCTGCCGGGGTCGCGCGCCACCGCCTTGATCTCGATGATGCCGTCGTAGATCTCCGGCACCTCCTGCGCGAAGAGCTTGGCGAGGAAGCCCGGATGCGTGCGGGAGAGGAAGATCTGCGGCCCGCGCTGCTCCTCGCGCACGTCGTAGATGTAGGCGCGCACGCGGTCGCCGGTCTTCAGCGCCTCGCGCGGGATGGTCTCGTCGCGCCGCAGCAGGGCCTCGGCGCGGCCGAGATCGACCATCAGGTTGCCGTACTCGGTGCGCTTGACCACGCCGTTGATGATCTCGCCGACGCGGTCCTTGTATTCCTCGTGCTGCTTCTTGCGCTCGACCTCGCGCACCCGCTGCACGATCACCTGCTTGGCGGTCTGCGCCGCGATGCGGCCGAAGTCGATCGGCGGAAGCGGGTCGACGATGAACTGGCCGGCCTCGATGCCGGGCTGGATCTTGAGGGCGATGCGCAGCGGGATCTGCGTCGCCTCGTTCTCGACGGGCTCGGCCTCGACCACCTCGGTCCAGCGGGTCAGCGTCACCTTGCCGTCGCGGCGGTCGATATGGGCGCGGATGTCCTTTTCCTGCCCGTACTTGGCGCGGCCGGCCTTGCCCATGGCCTGCTCCATCGCCTCGAGCACCTCCTCGCGCTCGATCATCTTCTCGCGCGCGACGGC
>CAYNYQ010000633.1:0-2604 GCA_964401305.1 uncultured Acetobacteraceae bacterium
GACGGCCATCGGGGCCGGGCAGCGTCGCGGTCATGGCGGCGGTCCTTCACCGGGGAGCGGGGTGGGACGATGGCAGCGTTGCGGCGCGAGTCCAGGGTGGGGTCGGACGCCGCCCGCGCATGCCATCCGGTGCAGACAGGCCGCTCTCGGCCGGCCAAGCTCCTCCTGTCCTACCGCCCCGCGGAAAGGCAGGTTCCGCCGCTGCAGACCGCGGTGAAGCCTGAAGAGCGATACCCGCTCATCCGGTTGTTGAGCGATCCCGAACAGGCGATGCTCGGGTTGGCGAGGCAGTTTCGCTGACCCGCATGCGAGCTGCCCGCCTGCATGCTGGAAGCCTGCGCGGACGCCAGGGACACGCTCGCCCGTGCGATGAGCTCGGCCTGGGCCGCATTGTAGCGGCGCATGGAACCCGTGAGCCCGTCGACGAAGATGTAGTCTCCGCCGATCTCCTCGCAGAGCCTGCCGCCGGCGTTCGGGAGGGTCGCGCAGCGTCCCAGGTTGGCCCGCTCCACGTGCTGGCCGCATGCGGCGAGATTGAAGGCGGAGACGACGACAAGCGCGGCAACCGCCATCGACCTGCGGACATGACGGCTGCTGTTCTGCGGCATCTGACCCATGATTCGGTGCTCCTTGCTTGGCCCCTCCCGACCGGTGCTGGCCAGGACGGATCGGCTTCGACAGGAGCGAATAAAGCCCGGGCAGGCGTGGAACGCGGTTCCGCGGGGAACACGCCGCACGGCGGCGGCCGGCGCGAGCCTCCTCGCCAGAGTGCCGCGGAACGGCGGGCTCGATCCCCTCGGCGGCGACGGGTAAGCTCGGCGTGGACGACGCGCAGCGCGCACGGCTGGCCCTGCGCGGCATCGAAGGCAAGCGGCTCACCTATCGGCGGGTTAACGCGGCCTAAGACCGAGAGGCAGAGGGCGAGAGCGTTCTTCGCTTGGCTGCGCGGCGCGCTGGGCTGACGCGATTCGCCGGCGCGCTGCGAAGGGCGGCCTCGTGCGGTCAACCCGAAAGATGTCTTCTCACGACTCCTAAACACCAGATATGGTGGCCGGCTCTGGTAGGCTGGCACAGAATCTTGTTGCGCGTGGGCTTATGCTCTGGAATCTATTGCGGTGACACAGCCACGAAAAAGGCCGGGGTTGCAGGCCCCGGCCTTCGTGGAATCCGCAAAGCGTCGGAACAGCCTGCGGAAGCGCGCTCACACGCGACCGGGACTTTCCCGGATATCGCTCGCGTCGGTCAAGGCGGTTCTTTCTTGTGCGAAGGAGCACACCGCCTATGGCAGACAAGAGCGTGAAGATCGGTTGCAACGCTGGCACGGGTCGGTTCACGACCGTGAAGACGGCCGAGACAAAGCCGGCGACCCACATCGTGCAGACGATCAAGAAGGGGAAGTAGCCTTCCGGCGCTTGCCTTTCTGGCGCTCGCTGGGGACGGCAGGCTTCGGCCTGCCGTCTTCTTCCTTGGTCGCCTTCGCAGGCTTCGGCGTCGCCAGCATGCGCAGCAGCACGGCGTCGCGGCGCTCTTTTTGTTTGGGATCGCCAGTCATGACCTCTGCACCCCCCTTATTTCAGCATGCGAAGCTCAAAGTGGCGCGCGCCGACTTCCACATACAAGACCTCGCCGCCGTCGCGCGACAGTACTTCACCGCGGAGATGCATCCGCTCATTGTGGAAAACGCAGAATGCGCGGGGATGAGCCGGGTGAAGGTCCGCTCGGAACCGATGCCTCCCGCGTTCCCTCTGGGGATCGGCGACGCCATCCACAACCTCCGATGCGCACTCGACTTCCTGATGTCCGAACTCTGCGCGGCGAAAGCGGACGACCGACTTCATTTTCCGTTCGATCAGGAAGAGAGGAATCTGCGAAACAGGATCAAGGACATACAAGCAAAGTACGGATTGCCGCCCGACGTGGCCGGCATCATTGCCGACGTCATTAAGCCATGGGAGAAGGGAACCTACGCACTTTGGGCTATGAACAAGCTCGACAACCACGACAAGCACAAGCTGCTGATCCCGGTGGCGTCAGTCACGAAACTAACCGGCGTCTCTGGATACGGCCCGAACAACAACAGCTTCACGGATTGTAATTTTATCGTCGGTGCAGGCGGTGTGGTGAATTTCCTGGGCCTGCCTGGCCCGATCACCATTACCAACCCAGGAACCCGTGTTTTCGACTTGAGCTTCCGCCACGATCAGTTTTTCCCACGGCGAGCCGTCATCCCAACTCTCCAAAAGCTGCACAAGCTGACGCTTGGTGTTATCGACGCGTTGGAGGCGCACATGCAGGGGGGCGAAGCAACTGCCGTATTCGCCCAAGCCGCGGCCTGAATTTGCGGCAGGTATCGCCCCGCCGCCACTCCCGCCTCCAACGAGGCGCGATGCCGGCCTGTCACGCTCGCTCATCATAGGTTTGTTTTCTCCTTTGTCAAAGTAGAATAAGGCATTTTTTCCTTGCGCCCGACGGTGGCATTCCGGCATGGTGCCCGGCCCCCCGCCCCGGACCACCCCATGCCCCACCGCCCCCGCTCCCCCCTCGGCCTTCGCCGCCTGCCCCCCGGGATCCTGCCGCCCGACTTCATCGCCCGGCACGACCTGG
>CAYNYQ010000634.1:0-2581 GCA_964401305.1 uncultured Acetobacteraceae bacterium
AGAAATTCGGCACCGGCCACCCGGAGGGGCTGGTGGAGGCGGGGGCGGCGAACAATTCCGCCCTCGCCAGCTCCTGGGTGCCGGCGCTGCTCTTCGGCATCCCGGGCGACACCATCACCGCGATCGCCATCGGCGTGCTCTACATGAAGGGGCTCAACCCGGGTCCGACGCTGTTCACCGAGAACGCGTCCTCCATGTACGCGCTCTACCTGATCTTCATCCTGGCCAACATCGTGATGATCCCGCTCGGCATCATGATGATCCGCGCCTCCACCCTGGTGCTGCGGGCGCCGCGGGCGGCGGTGATGCCGGTGATCCTGCTGCTCTGCGCCGTCGGCGCCTTCGCCATCGGCAACAACCTCTTCGCCGTGGTGCTGGTGGCGGCCTTCGGCTGCCTCGGCTTCGTGATGGAGCGCAACGGCCTGCCCGTGGCGGCGATGGTGCTCGGCATCGTCATGGGCTCGATGGTGGAGCAGAGCTTCATCTCGTCCCTCATCAAGTCGGACGGCAGCCTCTGGCCCTTCTTCGAGCGCCCGGTGAGCAGCATCCTCGCGGCGCTGACCTTCACGGCGCTGCTCTGGCCGGCCGCGGTCTGGGCCTACCGGCGCTTGCGGGCGCGCCGGCCCGCGGGGTAGCAATTCCGCCAAGGACAGCGCCGCCCCGCCCGCGGCCGGCGCCCAGGAGGAGAAACGCCCGATGCCGCCGATCAACCGCCGCGCCGCGCTGCTTGCCGGCGGCGCCGCCATGCTCGCCGCCCCTTCGCTCGCCCAGCCGCGCTGGCCCGCGCGCCCCGTGCAGATGATCTGCCCCTGGGCCGCCGGCGGCGGCACGGATGCGGTGCTGCGCGTCGTCGCCAACGTGCTGGAGAAGGATCTCGGCCAGCCCTTCAACGTCGTGAACCGCACCGGGGGCTCAGGCGTGGTCGGGCACACCGCGATCGCGACGGCGCCGCCCGATGGCTACACGCTCGGCATGATCACCTCCGAGATCTGCATGATGCACTGGCAGGGGCTGACCGATGTCAGCTACCGCAACTTCACGCCCTTCGGCCTGATGAACAACGATCCGGCCGGCGTGCAGGTCACCGCCGCCTCGCCGCACCGGGAGGCGAGGCAGCTCGCCGAGGCGATCAAGGCGAGCCGCCCGGGCCAGCTCAAGGCCAGCGGCACCGGCCAGGGCGGCATCTGGCACCTGGCGCTGGCGAGCTGGCTGCTGGCGATGGGGCTGAAGGCGGACCACGTGCGCTGGGTGCCCTCGAACGGCGCCGCGCCGGCGATGCAGGACCTGGCGGCGGGCGGGCTCGACTTCACCACCAACTCCGTCGTCGAGGCGCGCGCCATGCTCGATGCCGGGCGGGCGCGCAGCCTGGCCGTGATGGCCGGGGAGCGGCTCGGCGTCTTCCCGACCATCCCGACGATGAAGGAGGCGATGGATGTCGATGTCCGCGTCGGCGCCTGGCGCGGCGTGGCCGGGCCGCGCGGCATCCCGGCGGAGATCGTGGCGGTGATGGACGCCGCGCTGGACCGCGCCTTCAGGTCGAAGGACTATCAGGACTTCCTGACCGCCCGCGGCTTCGGCCTCGTCTATGCGAATGCCGCCGGCTTCGCCAAGCACCTGGAGGAGGCCGACAGGTTCCTCGGCGACGCGATGAAGGCGGCCGGGCTGGCCAAGGCCTGACCCCCGCGCCCCGGCGGGCGGCGGCTTGCCGCCCCGCCGGTTCGGCGCCACCTTGGCGGGATCATCGCCTGAGAGGTTCCCCCCGGTGTCGAAGCGCTTCCAGGGCACGTCGAGCTACATCGCCTCCCGCGACCTGGAGGTCGCCGTCAACGCGGCCGTCGCGCTGCAGCGGCCGCTGCTGGTGAAGGGGGAGCCCGGCACCGGCAAGACCGTGCTGGCGCACGAGGTCGCCCGCGCGCTGGGCATGCCGCTGATCGAGTGGCACATCAAGTCCACCACCAAGGCGCAGCAGGGCCTCTACGAATACGACGCGGTGTCGCGCCTGCGGGACGGCCAGCTCGGCGACCCGCGGGTGCACGACATCGCCAACTACATCGTGCGCGGCAAGCTCTGGGATGCCTTCACCGCCGAGGCGCCGGTGGTGCTGCTGATCGACGAGATCGACAAGGCCGACATCGAGTTCCCGAACGACCTGCTGCTCGAGCTCGATCGCATGCAGTTCTTCGTCTACGAGACGCGTGAGACGGTGCAGGCACGGCACCGGCCCGTGGTGATCATCACCTCCAACAACGAGAAGGAGCTGCCGGACGCCTTCCTGCGCCGCTGCTTCTTCCACTACATCCGCTTCCCCGACCGCGAGACGATGGAGCAGATCGTCCAGGCGCATTTCCCCGACATCAAGCAGGAGCTGGCGCGGGAGGCGCTGAACGTCTTCTTCCATGTGCGCGGCGTCGACGGCCTGAAGAAGAAGCCGGCGACGAGCGAGCTGCTGGACTGGCTGAAGCTGCTGATGATCGAGGACCTGCCGCCCGAGGTGCTGCGCAGCCAGGACATGAAGACCGCCATCCCGCCGCTCTACGGCGCGCTGCTGAAGAACGAGCAGGACGTGCACCTGTTCGAGCGG
>CAYNYQ010000635.1:0-2574 GCA_964401305.1 uncultured Acetobacteraceae bacterium
AGTTCCACGTTGCTCGCCACCCAGTCCTTCATCAGCCGCAGCCACTCCATCTGCGCCTCGGTGTAGTCGCGCCCGGCCTTCTTCTCGCGGCCGAGCCACAGCTCGAAATTGCGGTTCACGTCCGGCGCGAAAGGCGCCAGCACCGCGCGGGCGCCGATGGCGTAGCGCACCAGCCCCACCAGGTCGGTCAGCAGGCCCGCCGGCGCGCGTGTCTGCCCCGCATGCAGGCGCCGGTAGCACGCCCACACTGCCCTGTCGTCCAGAAGCCAGGGCGGCCGCGCCATGGCCGCGCGTAGCTCCTGCAGCATCGCGTAGGTCAGTCGGCGCTGCGCATGCGGCCGGGCGTAGAGGATCGCCAGCGCGGCGAGTTGGTCGGCTTCCTCCGCCAGGAAGCGGCCGAAGCGCTCGGTGATCTCGGTGGCGCGGTTCAGGTCGAAATCGGCGGAGAGCACGGCGTCGGCCGTCAGCTCGTCCACGATGATTTCCGTCTGGCGCTGGGCTTCCAGGATGGCGCGGCGCAGGGCGGGGTTGGCGGCGAGCGGCCGGCAGGCCTCGGCGCGCAGGGCCTCGGCGGCGGCGTCCCAGGCGGCCTCGTCGTCGGGTGTCGCGGCGCCGGCCTGCCGCGCACGGGCCTCGATGCGGACGGGGTCGGCGGCGTCCACCAGGGCGCGGGCGAGGTCGGTCAGCGTCGCCCCGGCGGCGGCCTGGGTCAGGTCGGCGCGGGCCGGGTCGGGCAGGCGGCGTTCCAGGCGGGCCAGGCGGCCCGCGAGGGTGGCGCAGGTGTCCTCGTCGGTGTGGCCGAAGGCGACGCGCTCCAGCAGGGCTTCCAGGCTGAGGGTGCGGTCGCGCTCCAGCGGCTCGGTCGGCGTCTTCACGCTCTCCGTCACGCCGACGGCGTCCACGATGATGAACCGGTCCTTCCGCTCGGCCGAGGGCGTGGCGCGTTGCAGGTCGGTGGGCAGGATGGTGCGGGCGCCGCGGCCGCGCATCTGCTCGAAATACTGGGCGCTGCGGACGTCGCGCAGGAAGATCACGACCTCCAGCGGTTTGATGTCCGTGCCGGTGGCGACCATGTCCACGGTGGTGGCGACGCGGAACAGGTGGTCGGTCCGGAAATCCTGGATCAGCTCCTGCCCGCTGCGGCCGGTGACACGGTAGGTGATCTTCTGGGCGAAACGGGCGTCACCGCCGAAGACCTCGCGCGCGATCTCAGTCACCGTCTCGGCGTGGCTGTCGGACTGGCAGAAGATGAGGGTCTTCGGCACCTCCTGCCGGCCAGGGAAGAGCTGGGTCGGCAGGGCGTCGCGATAGGCCTGCAGCACGGTGCGGATCTGGTTCGGCACCTCCACGGCGCGGTTCAGCTGGCCCGGGGTGTAGGGCATGTCCTCGTCCAGCGCGGCGAGGCGGCGGCGGCGCGTCTCCTTGTCGCGGTGGGGGACGGTGAAGCCGGCGGGGATGGTGCCGCCGCGCTCGCCGACCTCGGTGCGGACGCGCCAGACCTCGAAGTCCACGTTCACGCCGTCGGCGACGGAGCGCTCGAAGGGATACTGGCTGACCAGGTTCTGCTGGAAGAAGCCAAGTGTGTGGCGGCCGGGGGTGGCGGTCAGGCCGACGAGGAAGGCGTCGAAGTATTCCAGCACCTGGCGCCAGTTGCCGTAGATGGAGCGGTGACACTCGTCGACGATGATGAGGTCGAAGGTCTCGGGCGGAATGGCGGGGTTGTAGGTGACGGGGCGCTCGGCATCGTCGGCGGCGCGCTCGAAGCCGCCGCGCTCGTCATCGGCGTCGTCGAAGGGCTGGCCGCGCAGGACCGAATAGAGGCGCTGCACGGTGGAGATGACGACGCTGGCCGAGGGGTCGATGGTGCTGCCCTGGAGGTGCTGGACCGTGAACTCCTCGCGGAACAGCAGGCCGGCGCCGCCGGGGGCGAAGGCGTCGAACTCGCGCTTGGCCTGGGTGCCGAGGTTGGCGCGGTCCACCAGGAACAGCACCCGGCCCATGCGGACGGGCGGCGAGAGCAGGCGGTGGGTGAGGGCGCAGGCGGTGTAGGTCTTGCCGGCGCCAGTCGCCATGGAGACCAGGGCACGGGGCTTGCCCTGAGCGAGAGAGGCTTCGACGCCGGCGATGGCCTCGGCCTGGCAGGGGCGCAGGCGCGTTGGGTCGAGCGGCGGCAGGGTGGCGAGGCGGGCGCGGAGACTGCTGCGGGCTGCCAGCATGGTGCGCAGCGTCTCGGGCCGGTGGAGGGCGAAGACGCGGCGCGGGCGGGCGAGCGGGTCGCGGGCGTCCTGGAACAGGGTCTCGGCGCCGGTCGACACGTAGACGAAGGGCAGCGGGTCGGCCCAGGCGGGATACCGGGCCGGCGCGGCGCGCGTGTAGTCGTCGCCCTGGCGCACCACGCCTGACAGGGTCGTGCCCTCGGGCTTCGCCTCCAGCACGCCGCAGGCGCGGCCATCGAGGAAGAGCAGATAGTCGGCGGGGCCGGTGGCGGTCGGGGTCTCGCGCACGGCGATGCCGGGGCCGGCGTGCAGGTTCACTTCGGCGCGGTCCTGGACGATCCAGCCCGCGGCCGCGAGG
>CAYNYQ010000636.1:0-2567 GCA_964401305.1 uncultured Acetobacteraceae bacterium
CCCCCCAGCCGAATGCGCCCTCCAGCGCCGGCGAGAGTGACAGCGCTACGATCGCGGCGGCCAGCGCTGGGCCGGCGCCGACGCGGGGGATGTGCAGCACGGCGTCGCGCGGCAGCTCGGCATAGGCGGCGGTATCGGTCACCAGGCAGCAGGTGCCCGCCGCCAGCCCGCGCGCCAGGTTGCCCGAGCTCTCGCCGAGGGAAGGGAAACGCAGGGTCACGAGCAGGTCGGCCGCGGCGATGTGCGCATCGAGCGCGGCCTCGTCGAGATGGCCGGTGATGCGCGCCCGGGCGCGGAGTGCGGGCGAGGCGCGCGCGATCATGCCGGCAAGGTCGAGCTCCTCCGGCCGCGCCGCGCCGGCATGGATCCAGGCGAGCCCGGTGCCCGCCGCCAGCGCCTGCTCCAGCGCGGCGAGCAGCCAGTCGAAGCGCTTGGCGCGGGTGGCGAAGCCGGCGGTCACGACCAGGAGGCCGTCGGCCGGCAGGCCGAGCGCGGCGCGCGCCGCCGCCTGCCCCGGCATGGCCCGCGGCGGCAGCAGGTGCGGCACCACGTCGACATGGCCGGTGCGCGCCGCCCCGTGCAGGGCGCGCAGCCGCGCCGCGGCGAAGCGCGAATGCACGATGACGGCACGGGAGCGCGCCAGCACCTCGCCCGAGAGGTCGCAGAGCGCATGCACGGCCCGCCCGCCGGCCCCGTGCCGCACCCGCTGCACCGCCAGCACCGGCCCGAGCGGCGCCGGCGCGGCGGCGATGCCGGCGAGGATGGTCGAGGCGGCCTCGCCGGCGACCTCGTGCAGGTGCAGCAGGCCGGGGTCGTGCAGCGTGGTCACGCCGGGCAGGCGCCGCAGCGCGCGCAGCACGAAGCCGTGCTGGGCATTGTTGCCGAGCTGGTGCAGCACCCGCTCGCCCGGCCCCGCATGGCGATGCGCCAGCGCGGCGTCGAGGACGGGGATGTCCGCGGCGGGGGGCTGCGCCTCCTCCCAGGCCTCGCAGGCGACGGCGCAGGCGTAGTGGCGGCCCTGCAGCGCGCCGAGCAGCAGCGCGGCGTAGTCGGCGATGCCGTTCCGCGCCGGCGGCAGCGGCGAGACCAGGGTCAGGGCGGGCAAAGCTGCGGGGCGGTCGGGCGGCGTCTCGGCCATCCGGCGCACCCTGCAACGCCCGGCGCGGCGCGGCAAATGCCGCCTGCGCGTGCCCCGCAGGCCGGCGCGCCGGTCGCCCTCGCGGGGCCGGCGCCCTCCCCCATCGCATCGACGCGGATGACGGCGCGGCCCGGCCCTGGCATCACGGCGGCATGGACGCCGCCACGACCTCGCCCGTCTTCCTGCCCGTGGCCGCCTCGCCGCAGGGGGTCCGGCTGCGCTGCCTGCGGCCGCACGCGCCGGCGCCGGGCGAGGCGCTGCTGGCGCTCTGCCGCGGCATCGAGGTGGGGCGGCGCGAGCTGCCCTTCCCGCTCGCCCCGGGCGCCGAGATCGAGCTGCCCATCGCCCGCCTGCCCCGGCTCGAGCTGCCGGCCGAGCTGCGCTTCGCCGCCTCCGCCGAGGGGCCGGACCTCGCGCCGCCCTGGCCGCTGGCCAATGCCGGGGCGGCGCTGGCGCTGCTCGGCCCGCCGGCGCCGCCCGCCATCGAGGGGCTCCGGCTCGACCAGGGGCGGCTGCACGGCCTGGCCATCGAGCGCGTCAACGGCCTGCTCGATCCGGTCATGTACGCCCGCATCAACGCGGCCGGCGCGCGCGGCGTCACGACCGAGACGCCCTGGCCGCTGCCCGAGGGCGGCTGCGCCTTCCGCTTCGCCCTCGCGCTCGAGCCCGGCGACCTGAACGAGAGCGGGCTGGTCGTCGACCTGCACCTGGTGGGCATCGAGGCGCCCATCGCCCGCTTCGCCTGGACCCGCACGGGGCCGGAGGCGCCGGAGGCGGCGGTCGCGGCGCTGGCCGCCCGCGTCGCCCGGCTCGAGCAGGAGGCGGCGGCGACGGCGGCGGCGCTGCGCGACCAGGTGCGCCAGCAGGCGGCGCTGCTGGCCGAGCGCACCGATGCCTTCCTCGAGGCCGCCGGCGCGCTGCTGCTGGACCGGCTGGCCGGCACCGCCTCCACGCCCGCCGCGGCGGAAGCGGGGCCCCTCGCCGCGCTGCGCCGCCTGGTCGGCGAGGCCGCGGCCGCGCCCCCGCTCGACGCGGCGCTGCTGCTCGGCAGCCGGGCCGAGATCCCGCCCGCCGCCGGCAACCTGGCGATCGGCTGGCACCAGCCCGAGCAGGACGAGACCGGCCCCTTCCGCTGGATGGGCGACGCCGCGCTGGTGGTGAACCCCGAGCCGCACCGGCGCGTGGCAGCGGTGACGCTCGGCATCCGCCACCTCTACGGGGTGGAGGCGCCGCGCCTCGCCGCCGCCTTCGACGCCGTGCCCGCCCGCGTGACGACGGAGCGCGGCGGCGAGGGCGGCTTCATCCTGCGGCTCGAGCCCGAGGGCGGCGCGGCGGTGCCCTGCCAGGGGCTGCGCCTGACCTCGGCGCATGCCGGCGTGCCGCTGCGCGACGGGCGCAACCCGGACCAGCGGCTGCTCTCGGTGGCGGT
>CAYNYQ010000637.1:0-2560 GCA_964401305.1 uncultured Acetobacteraceae bacterium
GGCCGGGCTGCGCGGCCCGCGCCTCAAGCCCGCCGTGCCGCGGGCGCTGACGCCGGGCCAGGCGCGCGAGGCCGCAACCGAGGTCGGCGCCGTGCACGACCCCGACCGCGCCGAGCGCGCGGCCGAGCAGGCGGCGCGCGATACGGCCCTGTTCACCCTGCTCTACGGCTGCGGGCTCCGCCTCTCCGAGGCGCTGGCGCTCGAGGTCCGAGAGGCGCCGCTGCCCGGGGGCGAGGCGGCGCTGCGCGTCACCGGCAAGGGCGGCAAGCAGCGCCTGGTGCCGGTGCTGCCGGCGGTGCGCCAGGCCATCGCCGCCTACCTGCGGCACCGGCCGGCGGCGCTGCCGGTGGACCCGCTCTTCCTCGGCGCGCGCGGCGGGCGGCTCGATCCCGCGGTGGCGCAGAAGTCGCTGCGCGACTACCGGCGCCTCGCCGGCCTGCCGGAGCATGCGACGCCGCACGCCATGCGCCATTCCTTCGCCACCCACCTGCTCGGCGGCGGCGCCGACCTGCGCGCGATCCAGGAGCTGCTGGGCCATGCCAGCCTCTCCACGACGCAGCGCTACACCGCGGTGGACGCGGCGGGGCTGCTGGCGACCTGGGCGAAGGCGCATCCCCGGGCGGACTGACGCGCGGGCCGCCGGGGGCGCAGCGCCGCATGTGCGTTGCGCGACCGAGCCAGCAGGTTCACACTTCCTACAAGATCGATGCCGAAGGAGACCGATCGCCCGAAGCGGAATTGCACCGCCGGGCGGCTCCGGCCCGGAAACGGCGGGCGACACGGCGTTCCCTGACCTCGAGTCCGGCACGCTGGCGCAGTTTGGGGGAAATGCGGATGCGGCCGAGATCCGGACCCGGATCCATGGACGGCTCGACCGGCCGTGGCGCCGCCCAGCGGGCGGTGCTCGCCGCGCTGTTCGGGCTGGTGGCCGCGACGGGGTGGACCCCGCCTGCGGTGCATGCCCAGGGGCCGCCGCCGACTGCCGTCGCCGTCCTGGCCTCCGAGCGGCTGACCCAGCCGCAGCTCGAGCAGCTGTTGGCGCCGGTCGCGCTCTTCCCCGACGACCTGCTGATGCAGCTGCTGATGGCCGCGACCTATCCGCTGGAGGTGGTGCAGGCGAAGCGCTGGCTCGGCCAGGGGCAGAATGCCGGGCTGAAGGGCGACGCGCTCGCCAAGGCGCTCGAGGCCCAGCCATGGGACGCTTCGGTGAAGTCGCTCGTGCCCTTCCCGGACGTGCTGACGATGATGAACGACCAGCTCGACTGGACGCAGCGCGTGGGCGACGCGCTGCTGGCGCAGCAGGAGGACGTGCTGAACACGATCCAGGTGCTGCGCGGCCGGGCGCAGGAGGCCGGCAAGCTCGAGAGCGGGCCGCAGCAGACGGTGAACGTCACGCAGAACGTCACGGTGGCCGCGCCCGCCGCCGGGGCGGCGCCGCCCGTCGTGCAGGCCCCGCCGCAGGTCATCGCCATCGCGCCGACCCAGCCCGACCAGGTCTTCGTTCCGGTCTATGATCCGACGGTGGTCTTCGGGACCTGGCCCCATCCGGGCTACCCGCCGGCCTACTTCCCGCCGCCCCCCGCCTGGGGCATCGGCAACGCCATCCTGACCGGCATGGCCTTCGCCGGTGGCGTGGCGGTGGTGAACTCGCTCTGGGGCTGGGCGCGGCCGGGCTGGGGGCGCGGCTCCGTCGACATCGACGTCAACCGCGTGAACAACATCAACGTCAACCGCAACCAGATCACGAACAACCGCTGGCAGCACGACGTCACGCATCGCCATGGCGTGGCCTATCGCGACGAGGCCGTGCGCGACCGCTTCCGCAGCCCGGGGGTGGCGGGCGGCGCCGCCGCCGACCGGGCCGCGGCGCGCGAGCAGTTCCGTGGCCGCGTGGAGCAGGGCGGCGGGCTCGGTGGCCGTCCGGGCTCCGGGGATGGGCGGCCGGGGTCCGATCGCCCGGGCCTTGGCGACGGGCGTCCGGGCGGCGATCGCCCGAGCCTCGGTGATGGGCGTCCGGGCGGTGATCGCCCGGGCCTTGGCGACGGGCGGCCGGGCGGCGATCGCCCGAGCCTCGGGGACGGGCGTCCGGGCGGTGATCGCCCGGGCCTTGGCGACGGGCGACCAGGCGGCGATCGTCCGAGCCTTGGCGACGGGCGCCCGGGCGGCGACCGACCGGCCCTCGGGGACGCGCGACCGGGCGGCGAACGCCCGGGCCTCGGGGACGGGCGACCCGGAGCCGCTGCGCTACCGGCCCGGCCGCCCGCGGCCGCGGCCCGCCCCTCCGGCGATCGGCCCGCCGCTGCGCCACGCCCCGCGCCGACGCCCGCTCCCGCGAACCGCGCGATCGCCCCGAGCGGACGCCCCCAGCTGCCCGCGCAAGGGCCCGCATCGCGCCCCGCCCCGTCGGCGCTCCAGGGCATCGGGCAGGGCCAGGATCTGCGCGCGGCCCAGCAGCGCGGCCAGGCAAGCCGCGCAGCCCCGGTGGCCGCGCGGCCGCAGCCGGCGGCACGCCCGCAGCAGCAGGTGGCCCGGCCGCAGCCCGCCGCCGCAAGGGGCGGAG
>CAYNYQ010000638.1:0-2559 GCA_964401305.1 uncultured Acetobacteraceae bacterium
CGGGCAGCCGGCCGGCCCCCCCTCTCCCGCACCCGGTCGCCGCCGAGGAGACCCGCCATGCTGCAGAGCCCCCCCGTCGTCACCTTCTACCGGCTGATCGAGGACGCCCCGGCGCCGCGCCGGGCCGACCGCTCCGGCCTCGGCAGCCTGCCGACCCGCGCCTATCGGCATTGCGACGCGGTCACCACCGCCGCGGGCTTCGGCTGGCACATCCACCCCGCCCTCCCCTTCGAGCTGCTCTGGGACGGCGAGACCGTGTTCTGGCGCGCCGAGCCCGCCGGGCTGCCGGACTGGATGCCGCTCGACGCGGCGCAGTACCCGGACTTCGCCGAGCGCTTCGACGCCGCCGCGCCGGAGGAGGTGCGGGGCTTTGCGCCGCCCTTCCTCACCGCCCTGCAGGAGCCCGGCCTGGTGCAGGTCTGGACCGGGCTGATGGCCCGCACTGCCCCGGGCTGGAGCCTGCTGCTGCGCGGCCTGTCCAACCTGCCGCGCCACCCGGGCTTCGAGGCCTATGAGGGCATGCTGGAGGCGGACCGCTGGTTCGGCCCGCTCTTCACCAATATCCGCCTCACCCGCACGGGGATCCCGGTGCGCTTCGACCCGGCCGATCCCTTCCTGCAGGTGCAGCCCGTGCCGCAGGCGGCCTATGCCGAGGCGGTGCTGGGCGGGGCCGGGCTGGTCGGCCGGCTCGAGGAGTTCGGCACCGAGGACTGGGCCGGCTATCACGCCAGCATCGTCGTGCCGAACCAGGACCCCGACCACCGCCCCGGCCGCTATGCCGCCGAGGGGCGCCGGCGGCGGAAGTCGGGCGGCTGCCCCTTCGCCGCCCTGGCCGCCGCCGCGGCCTGAACGCCCCGCAGCACGCCCCGCCGCACGCCCCGCGCACGCCCTCCTGGGCGCGGCGGGCTACTCGGCCGCGGCCTCGAGCGCCGCGGCCTGCTGCCAGGCCGGGTTCAGCAGCGGCGAGCCGGCCAGCATCCGCGCCCGCGCCGCGTGGTACTCGCGCCGCAGCCGCGCGACGAGCGCGCCCGCCGGCACCACCGCCCCGACCGCGCCGATCCCCTGCCCGGCGCCCCAGATGTCCTTCCAGCGCTTCTTGCGGTCCGAGCTGAAATCCATCGCCGAGGGGTCGCTGCTCGGCAGGCTGTCCGGGTCGAGCCCGGCATTCCGCAGCGAGGGCTTCATGTAGTTGCCGTGCACGCCGGTGATGAGGTTGGTGTAGACGATGTCCTCGGCGCCGCAGTCGACGATCATCTGCTTCTGCGGCGCCGCCGCGCGGGCCTCCTCGGTGGCGATGAAGGCGCTGCCGATATAGGCGAAGTCCGCCCCCATCGCCTCGGCCGCGAGGATCGAGGCGCCGCGCGCGATGGCGCCCGAGAGCGCGATCGGCCCGTCGAACCAGGCGCGCGTCTCCTGCAGCAGGCCGAAGGGCGAGAGCGCGCCGGCATGCCCGCCCGCGCCGGCCGCCACCAGCACCAGCCCGTCCGCGCCCTTGTCGATGGCGCTGTGGGCGAAGCGCTGGTTGATCACGTCGTGCAGCACGAAGCCGCCATAGGAGTGGATGGCCTGGTTCACCTCCGGCCGCGCGCCGAGCGAGGTGATGATGAGCGGCACCTTGTGCTTCACGCAGAGGCCGAGGTCGTGCTCCAGCCGGTCGTTGGAGCGGTGCACGATCAGGTTGATGGCGAAGGGCGCGGCCGGGCGGTCGGGGTGCGCGGCGTCATGCGCGGCCAGGCGCTCCTTGATCTCGACGAGCCACTCCTCGAACTGCTCGGCCGGCCGGGCATTCAGCGAGGGCATGGCGCCGATCATGCCGGCGGTGCACTGCGCGACGACGAGGTCGGGCACGGAGATGATGAACAGCGGCGCGGCGATGGCGGGCAGGCCGAGCCGTCCCTTCAGCGAGGCGATCATGGGGTGCATGCGTCGGGCTCCGTTGCTGCGGCGCGCCCGGCTCGGGGCGCGTGTCTCGGCGCGCCCCGGCCGGTGCCCCGGGGCTGCCTGGGTCGTGATCCGGTCGCTCGCGCCGGCGGCGTCAGGCGGCCTGCGGCTTCGGCTTGAGCACCTGCGCCATGATCGCCTGGGTCTCGTCGGACTTCAGCCGCTCGGCGAAGATCGCCAGCTCCTCGTCCATGCGGGCGAGCAGCTTCTCGTGGTCGGTCCGCAGCAGGCGCTTGGTGGCGCGCAGCGATTCCCGCGGCTTGGCAGCGAGGCGCCGGGCCAGCGCCGTCGCCTCCGGCACCAGCGCGTCGCGCGCGACGATGCGGTTGACGAAGCCCAGGGAATGCGCCTCCGCGGCGGAGAAGAAGTCGCCGAGCAGCATCAGCTCCGCCGCCTTGTGGCGCCCGACGATCCAGGGGACCATCAGCGAGGAGCCGAGCTCGGGCACCACGCCGAGATCGACGAATGGCATGCGGAAGCGCGCCTCGGGCGCGGCGTAGACGATGTCGGTGTGCAGCAGCATGGTGAAGCCGATGCCGATGGCGAGGCCCTGCACCGCGGCGACCACCGGCTTGTCCAGCCGGGCGAGGCCCTGGTAGACGCGCCGGCTCGGGCGCT
>CAYNYQ010000639.1:0-2556 GCA_964401305.1 uncultured Acetobacteraceae bacterium
CGCGGGGTTTGCGCCCGGCGCCACCGATTGCCCCGGCGGCGCGGCGCTACCCGCGGGCGGCATGCGCGTCGCGTCCGTGGTCCCCGGCCTGGTGCTCGTCACGGGGGCGGGGGCGCCGTCGTCGCGGCGCGGGGTGCCGGTGCCGAGCGCGCCGGACTCCACCGGGGGTGTGGCGGCCGGGGCACCATCGGCCGGCGGGGGCGCGGGATCGCGCGTCCGGCCCTGGGCCTCGCCGGTCGTGCCGCCCGATTGCGCCCGGGCCGCGCCGCCGAGGGCAGCGGCCGCCAGCAGCGCGATCGCCAGGCGCCTTCCCGTGGGCGCGGCGAGGCGCGCGTGATGGTCGATTCGCATGGGCGGCCCCGGTCCGATGGAGATCCGGCAACGCCGGCGCGCCGCGGCAGTTCCGGGACGCGACCGGTGCTTGACACCGCCGCCGCCGCCGGCATCGTTCGCACCAAGGGGCACCCGCGATCGCCCCGTGAGGCCTCGGCCGAAGCATCGCGTCCATCTCGAGGAGTGGACGCCCATGCCGGCGCATACCGCCATCACCGCCGCCCAGCTTTCCCGCCTGGTCGGCCTGCCCGACAGCCCCGCGATCATCGATGTCCGCCTGGCCGAGGACGTGGCGCGCGACCCGCGCCTGCTGCCCGGCGCCGTGGCCAGGTCGGCGCAGGCCGCCGCCGACTGGGCCGGCGACTTCGCCGGCCGTGACGCGATCGTGGTCTGCCAGCGCGGGCTGAAGCTCAGCCAGGGGGCGGCGGCCTGGCTGCGCCACGCCGGCTGCGCTGCCGAGACGCTGGAGGGCGGGTTCGAGGCCTGGGCCGCGGCCGGCCTGCCACTGGTCGCGCCGGACCGGCTGCCGCCGCGCGACGGCCAGGGGCGCTCGGTCTGGGTGACGCGGGCGCGGCCGAAGGTGGACCGCATCGCCTGCCCCTGGCTGATCCGCCGCTTCGTCGACCGCGCGGCCGTCTTCCTCTTCGTCGCGCCGCCGGAGGTCGGCGCCGTCGCCGAGCGCTTCGGCGCCACGCCCTTCGACGTCGAGGGCTGCTTCTGGAGCCATCGCGGCGAGCGCTGCACCTTCGACGTGATGCTCGAGGAATTCGCCCTGGACGCCGACCCTGCCCTGGCGCGGCTGGCGCCGATCGTGCGCGGCGCCGATACCGCGCGCCTCGATCTCGCGCCGCAGGCGGCGGGGCTGCTCGCCGCCTCGCTCGGCCTCTCGCGCATGCACCGCGACGACCTCGCGCAGCTGGAGGCCGGCATGGCGCTTTACGATGCCTTCTACCGCTGGTGCCGCGACGCCACGGCCGAGACGCATGACTGGCCGATGAAGGGGAAGCCGGCATGACCCCGGCCTTCCCCTCCTTCGCCGAGGCGCTGCGGGTCTGGTTCCGCATCGGCTGCCTCTCCTTCGGCGGGCCGGCCGGGCAGATCGCGCTGATGCACCGTGAGGTGGTGGACGAGCGGCGCTGGGTCTCCGATGCGCGCTTCCTGCACGCGCTGAACTTCTGCACGCTGCTGCCGGGGCCGGAGGCGCAGCAGCTGGCGACCTATCTCGGCTGGCTGATGCACGGGGTGAAGGGCGGGCTGGCCGCGGGGCTGCTCTTCATCCTGCCGGGCGCGCTGGTGATGCTGGCGCTGTCGGCGGTCTACGTCGCCTTCGGCGAGGTGCCGCTGATCGCGGCGCTGTTCTTCGGGCTGAAATGCGCGGTGCTGGTGCTGGTGGTCGAGGCGCTGCTGCGGGTGGCCAAGCGCGCGCTGAAGGGGGCGGTGCCCTGGGCCGTCGCGGTCGCGGCCTTCGCCGCGCTCTTCCTTCTCGGCCTGCCCTTTCCCGTGGTGGTGCTGAGCGCGGTGCTGCTCGGCGCCGCCATGCCGGGCGCCTTCGCCGGCGGCGGGCATGGCGAGGCCAAGGCGGGGCCGCCCTCCCTGCTCGATGCCCTGCTCGCGCGGGAGCCGGAGCGGATCCAGCGCCTCTCGGCGGCCGCGCGGCGGGCGGGGCTGGTCGCGCTGGTGCTCTGGGTCTGGCCGGTGGCGCTGCTGCTGCCGGCGGGCGGCGAGTCCGGCGCGCCCTGGGCCGACATCGCCTGGTTCTTCTCAAAGATGGCTGTCGTCACCTTCGGCGGCGCCTATGCCGTGCTGGCCTATGTGGCGCAGGAGGCGGTGGAGCATTACCGCTGGCTGACCGCCGGGCAGATGCTGGCGGGCCTGGGCCTGGCGGAGACGACGCCGGGGCCGCTGATCCTGGTGCTGCAATTCGTCGGCTACCTGGCCGGGCACGCGCATGCGGGCCTCTGGGGCGGGGTGCTGGGCTCGGGGCTGACGCTCTGGGTCACCTTCGCGCCCTGCTTCGCCTGGATCTTCCTCGGCGCGCCCTATGTCGAACGCATGCACGACCAGCCGCGCCTCAAGGGCGCGCTGGCGGGCGTGACGGCGGCGGTGGTGGGCGTGATCGCCAACCTCGCGCTCTGGTTCGGGCTGCGCGTGCTGTTCGGCGAGGTGCGGAGCGTGCAGGCGGGGCCGCTCTCGCTCGACCTGCCGGTGCCGGCGACGCTGGAC
>CAYNYQ010000640.1:0-234 GCA_964401305.1 uncultured Acetobacteraceae bacterium
GTACCGATCGAGGTCGCCGAGCCCCTCACGCGTCGTCGTCGCTGCCTTCCTCGTGACCCGACACGTAGGCGAGCTCGCCCGACGCGTCGCGCTCCAGCCGGTAGAGATCCCATTCGCCGGACCGGCCGCTACGCTGCGCCCGTGGCGCGCCCGGGGGACGCGCCGCCCGGGGGATCGACATGGCGGATGTGGAGGGCGCCCCGTGCGCGGCGGCGGTGCCGGAGGGATACGTGC
>CAYNYQ010000640.1:244-2526 GCA_964401305.1 uncultured Acetobacteraceae bacterium
GCGCGGGTGGAGCCGATGCGGCGGACCGCCCCGCTGCCGGCCGGGCGGCGCGCCGTCCCGGTGCCGCGCCGCCGCAGGGTCGCCGGCTGAGGCATCGGCCCTTGCGGCCGGTGGATACCCAGGCGCCGGAGCGGCCGTTACCCTGCGCCCGGGGCACACGCGCGGCGCGCGCCGCCCGGGGGATCGACATGGCGGATGCGGAGTACGCGCCGGGCGCGGCGGCGGTGCCGGAGGGGTACGTGCAGGCCACGCATGGCGGGCCCTTCGCCGCGGCGCTCGGCCCCTTCCACGTGCTGCGCGGCGAGCGGGAGGTGCGGCTCGGGCTCCGGGTCGGGCGGCGGCACTGCAACAGCGCCGGCCAGGCGCATGGCGGGCTGGTGGCGAGTCTGGCGGATCTCGGACTGATCCACGCGGTCGGCGTGATGCGTGAGCGGGCGGGGGAGCGGCGGGCGCCGATGGCGACCGTGAGCCTGACGCTCGACTATCTCGGCCCGGCGCCGGAGGGCTGCTGGCTCGAGGTCAGGGCGGAGGTGACGCGGCTCGGCAGCAGCCTGGCCTTCGTCGAGGGGGCGCTCTTCGCCGATGCGGAGCGGGTGGGGCGGGCGAGCGGGGTGTTCCGCATCCGCCGCCCCCGCGTGGCGCCGGGCTAGAGCGGCGTGAACATCGTCGCCGGCGGGCCGTCGCCCGGGATCGGCTTGAACACCACGCGCACCCGCTGGCCGATGCGCACCGCGTCGAGGTCGCAGTCGACGATGTTGGTGAAGACGCGCGGCCCCTCGTCGAGCTCGACATAGGCGACGCAATAGGGCTCCTTCGTGCGCATCACCGTGCAGGAATAGATCGTGCCGGTGCCCTTCGCCTCGACCAGCGCGACATTGGGCGAGAGCGTGAAGGGCGAGGCGCCGCGCGGATAGAAGAAGTGCTTCCCCGTATCCTTGCAGAGGCCGATGAGCAGCCGCCCCTCCCGCGCCGCGTCGAAATAGGGCTTGTTGGTGGGGTCGGGGACGATCGGGGCGATCGGGCGGTTGCCGGTGAAGGTGGGCATGGGATTCTCCTTGGTGCGTCGGCCTGCAGGCGCGGCGACGGTCACTCCCGCTCGAGGATGACGGTGGCCGAGCCGTGGCGCGTGCCGAGCAGCCCGCCCGTGCCATGCGCCAGCGCCAGGGTGCAGCCCGGGACCTGGACCTTCGGATGCGCCTCGCCGCGGAGCTGGCGCACCGCCTCGATCACCTTGGTCATGCCGCCGCGGTTGGCCGGGTGGTTGTTGCAGAGCCCGCCGCCATCGGTGTTGAAGGGCAGGCGGCCGACGCCCGAGATCAGGTTGCCGTCGGCAACGAAGGCGCCGCCCTTGCCCTTCGCGCAGAAGCCGAGATCCTCGAGCTGGACGAGGACGGTGATGGTGAAGCTGTCGTAGATGCTGGCGTACTGGATGTCGGCGGGGGCGACGCCAGCCTCCTCGAAGGCGCGGGCGCCGGAGAAGCGCGCGCCGGAATAGGTCAGGTCGATGTAGCCGCCGGCCTGGTTCTTGGTGGCCTCGCCGTGGCCCTTGACCTTCACCAGGGGCCGCTTGAGCGACTTCGCGATCTCCGGGCGCGTGACGATCAGCGCGCCGCCGCCATCGGAGATGACACAGCAGTCGAGCCGGTGCAGCGGGTCGGAGATCATCGGGGAGTTCACCACCTCCTCGACCGTCACCGGCTTGGGCAGCATGGCGTGCGGGTTGTGCTGCGCGTGCTGGCTGGCTGCCACCTTGATCCAGGCCAGCTGCTCGGAGGTGGTGCCGAACTCGTGCATGTGCCGCGCCGCGACCATGGCATAGGCGTTCACCACGGTGCGGCCATAGGGCAGCTCGAAGGGATCGTCGGGGACATTGGCGGCCCAGGCGCGCGGCGCCGTGCCCGTGGCCATGCCCTCGGCCCGCGGACGCCCGGCCAGCGTGACCAGCGCGACGTCGCAGAGGCCGAGCGCGATCGCCTCCGCCGCGTGCCCCACATGCATCACGTAGGAGGAGCCGCCGATATCGGTGCTGTCGAAATGCCGGAGCTTTGTCAGCCCGAGATAATCCGCCATGTTCAGCGGCCCGAGGCCGGGCGCGGCCGAGGTGCAGAAGAAGCCGTCGATGTCGTCCTTCGAGAGGCCGGCATCCTGCAGCGCGCCCCAGGCGACCTCGGCGTGCAGCTGCGCGACCGAGGCGTTGTCGGCCTTGCGCGTCGGGTGCTCGAAGGCGCCGACGATATAGGCCTTGCCGCTGATGCTCATGGGCGCGCCCTTCCTCCCGCTGA
>CAYNYQ010000641.1:0-2525 GCA_964401305.1 uncultured Acetobacteraceae bacterium
CGCGGCGGCGCCGCCGAGCGCCGGCAGGCTGGCCACCGCCTCGCCCTCGGGGCGCGCATCCACCAGCACCTGCAGCCGCGTGCCGCTGGCCACCACCGCCAGATGCCGCCAGGCCTCCGCCTCGATCGCTGTCGTCGCGGTGGCGCGGGCGACGCCGCCCGGCGTCTCGATCTGGGCATAGGGCACGCCGCCTGCCAGGCCGATCGTCACGCCGCCCGCCGCGCCGAGCGCCTGGTAGAGCACCGCATCGGCGCCGGCGGCATCGGGGCGCACCCACATCGACCAGGTGACCGGCCCGCCCGCGGCCCAGCCGAGCGCGGCGCTGTCCGGGATGCGCACCACCTGGGTGCCGTCGAAGCGCTGGCCCTGGCCGATCAGCCCGTCGTCGCGCCGCGCCCCGCTGGTCGCGTTGTTGCCGTAGCCCGTCGCGTCGCGCGGCGCCGCCGCGTCCTCGGTGAAGTTGAAGGCGAGCACCGTCTCGGTGTCGAAGGTGTCGCGCGCGCTGCCGGCGGGCGGGGCGTTCTTGTTGCCCCAGTACATGTAGATCGGCGTGCCCTCGCCGCCGGTGGCGAGCTCGGGGATGGTCACCCAGAACAGCCCGACCTGGTCCACCAGGCTGTCGTAGCGCTCGACCGAGAAGCGCAGCGGCGTGCGGTCGTCGCCGGCGACGAAGCGGATGTCGGTGCCGTCCTCCTTGGCGTTGTTGAAGTTGAACACGCCCTGGTGCAGGCGGACGAGGATGGTGGCGCGGAGCGGCTGCGCCGTGCCGCCCTCGCCGGCGCCGACGACGATGCGCATGCGATAGGGCCACTCCGGGTTCCACCAGGCGGCGGCGGACGCGGGCAGCAGCAGCAGGACGAGGGCGAGCAGCGCCAGGGCGCGGCGGAGGGATGTGTGCATGCTCAGAACTCGCCCCAGACGCGGAACAGGGTGCGGACGCCACCCGAGGAGGTGAGCGGCCCGTCGCGCAGCACCGCCGCGCCCTCGAGCGTGCCGTTCAGCCGGTCGAACAGCCGGATGCGCGCGCCGGCGCCGGCCGAGAGCAGGCCGAAGCGCGCCTGCTGCTGCGGCAGGGGCTGGTTCAGCCGCAGCGCGCCGCCGTCGAGGAAGGCATGGGCGCGCAGCTCGTCCACCCAGGAGCCGATCAGCGAGCCGATGGAGGGGCTGCGCAGCTCGGCCTGGCCGGTGAAGCCGTAGTCGCCGAGGGTCTCGACCTCGAGGTAGCCGCGCACGCTGTCGAGGCCGCCGCCGGCGAACTGCTCGTTGCTGATCAGCGGGTCGCGCGAGAGCTGGCCATGCGTGGCGACGAAGCCCTGCATGCCGTTGTCGAAGCGGTGCAGGTAGGAGCCGTCGAGCCGGAGATGCGCCCAGTTCGGGCTGGCGAAGGCACGGCGCTGCTGATAGGCGGTCAGCCCGTCGCCGAGGCCGGAGAGGTTCGCCGTCACCGTCGCGCCGGCGATGGTGGTGCTGCGCTCGCCATTCCAGATGCCCTGCCAGGCGCCGCTGATCGGGTAGTAGGTGATCGGGAATTCGCTGCGGTCGGCGCCGAGGACGAGGCCTTCCTCGAAGGACTTGCGGTCGATGCCGAGCGTCGCGGTATGGGTGAAGCCGCTGGTGAAGCCGAGCGGCAGCACGCCGCGCAGGCCGAAGATGGTGCCGTTGCCGACCACCGAGGTGCCGCCCACCGTGCCGACATTGCTGTTCGAGCCGATGAAGGAGGCGAGGATGGAGGCGTCGCTGCCGGGCACGCGCCAGAGGTAGGAGGCGGAGAAGACGGTCGAGTTGTTGGTGTTCTGCGGCGCGGTCTGGAAGGCGAAGTTCGCGCTGTCGCCGCGCTGCCAGAGATTGTCGTAGCGCACCGAGCCCGAGAGCCGCAGCGGCCGGGTATTGGCGCTCTGGCGGTTGTTCAGCTCGAGCGTCGCGTGCAGCGGCAGCTTGTCCTGCACCTCGAGGTCGACGTCGACGGTGTTGGGTGCGGCGCCGGGGCGCAGCTCGGGCGTGACGCGGCGGTCGGGCAGGCGGTTGAGCGCGACGATGTCGCGCTGCACGGCGCCCATCTGCGGCACCGCGCCGGGCGCGAGGGAGGGCGCGCCGGCGCGCACGTCGCTCGGCAGGAAGTAGCGCGCGCCGGTGACGCGCAGCCGCCCGACGCGGCGCTCGACCACGCGGAAGGTGACGACGCCGCCGGTGACGCGCTGCTGCGGCAGCTCGACCGAGACGGTGGGATAGCCGGCGCGGCCATAGGCTTCCTCGAGCGCGGCGCGGGCGCGCTCGATGTCCTCGGCGGTGCGGCCGGGGCCGAGATGCGGGTAGACCGCTTCCTCCACCGCGAGCGGCGGCAGCACGGTGTTGCCCTCGACGCGGTATTCGAAGACGGCGAAGCGGGTCTGCGCCGCGAGGCTGCCGGGAATGCCGAGCACCAGCGCAAGGACAAGCGCGAAGCGGCGGCCGCATGACCACCCGCGGCGCGGTGCGCACGGCGCCCCGCGCGCACGGCCCGATGGCAGCTTCCCTCGCACCATTCC
>CAYNYQ010000642.1:0-2516 GCA_964401305.1 uncultured Acetobacteraceae bacterium
CCTGCGGGGCCGCCGCGACGCGCGGCGCCGGGTTCCGCGCGGCCGGAGAGGGTTCGCGCCGCAGCGCCTCGGCCTCGGCCCGCAGCCGCGCCACCCGTTCGGCTTCCGCCGCGACCACCTGGCGCAGGGTCGCGAGTTCCTGCCGCAACGCCCCCAGCTCGGCCGTCGCACCGCCCGGGTCGGCGACCGGCATGGCGCCGCCCGGCACGTCCTGGCCCCAGGGGCCGGCGCTGCCGCCGATCGCCGCGCCGAACAACAGGCCGATGCCGACGCCCGCCGGCAGCGCCCACAACAGGGTGCGCCGCCGCGGCGGCGGGCGCAGCAGCGGACGCGGCCGAGACGCCGTGCGGCTCATCGGGGGCGGCACCTCGCGGGGACCGCGCGCCCGATGCGGGCGCGGGCACCCGCGGCGATCATCCGCCGGTCTCGCCCTCGCGATCCCGGCCGGCCTCGGCCTGGCTCTGCGCCGCCAGGGCACGGGCCATCTGGCTCAGCGCCTCCTGGTGCTTCTCGTTGTTGATCATGGAGAAGTTCCGCGCGAGCTCGAGGCACATGCGCTGCCGGGCAGACATCTCCGGCATCGCCGGTTCCGCCTGCAATCCCTCGAAGAAGTAGGAAACGGGTACGCCCAGAACCTGCGCGATCTCGAACAGCCGACCGGCCGAGATGCGGTTCAGCCCGCGCTCGTACTTGTGCGCCTGCTGGTAGGTCACGCCGATCATCCGGGCCAGCTGCTGCTGCGACAGCCCCATCATCACCCGGCGCTCCCGGATGCGGGTGCCCGCATGCCGGTCCGCCGCGTTGGCCCGCTGGGATTGCCGCGCCCCGGGGTCGCCCTCCGCCGCCTCCACCGCCGCGCCGGGCCCCGGCGCCATGTCCGTTTCCATGGTGCCGCTCATCGGCTGCCGCTCCATCACCTCTGGGTTCCGATCACCAACGTCCATTCCTCGGGAAAGCCCCACCCTCACGCGCGTGACAAGGCCGTGACCAGATCGATGGTTGAAGCTGGCCTTGCGCTACCGCCAATCGTCGCACCGGGTCTCCGGCCGATCCGAGCCACGCCGCGCTGCGCAACCCTGCGTAGGAATCGCACAACCGTCATCTCGATTAGCGCATACGAAAACAGCGTGTTCTCACGATGGCGTGCGTCGACGGCCTCGTGAGCCGGGGCTCGCGGCAGACGGAGTTTTCATGGAAATGCGGCACGTGCGCGTCGCGCGGCGCGGGCGTCGGGCCTCGGCGGCTGCCGGTTCCTGGCGGCTTCAGTCCTTGGCCGGGGGCGCCTTGGCGGCGGCGGCGCGCGCCTCCTCGAGCTGCTGGCGCAGCTGCTCGATCTCGCGCCGCATCGCCTCGACGGCAAAGGAGGCCGCGGGCGAGGCCATGCCGGCGGCGGGGCCGGCCGGACCACCCTGCTCCCCGCCGCGGAAGGGCGCGAAGAGGCTCATCGCGCGCTCCATCATCGCCAGGTTCTGCTTGCTCACCTCCTCGAGCCCGAAGGGCGCGGGGAAGTGCATGAAGCCGCCCATCGCCTGCTCCATCGAGCGGCGCATCTGCTCCTGCTGGCGCGCGAAGCCGGCCATCGCGGCCTCGAGGTAGCGCGGCACCAGGGCCTGCAGGCTGTCGCCGTAGAAGCCGATGAGTTGGCGCAGGAAGCTCTCGGGCAGCAGGCTGCGCCCCTTCGACTCCTCCTCGACGATGATCTGCGTGAGGACGGAGCGCGTGATGTCCTCGCCCGATTTCGCGTCGTAGACGACGAAGTCGCGGCCCTCGCGCACCATGCCGGCCAGGTCCTCGAGGGTGACGTAGCTGGAGCTCTCGGTGTCGTAGAGCCGGCGGTTGGCGTATTTCTTCACCACCACCGGCGTCGCGGACGCCTCAGATCCGGGTGCAGCCTCGGCACGGGGGGTCCGCTCGGGCATGGCAGGGTCCGTCCGCTTCTCGTGCGCGTCGTCCCGCGCGGGGCGACGGCGGCCTGCGCGCCTCCGTCGCGCAAAGCCTAGCGCGCGGCGCGGCCCGCTGGAAACCCCGCCGCGCTCCGGAGGCTTTGGTAGCCCGCGGGCGCCAAGGGGCTGCCCGGCGGCGATCCAGGGGCTATCCTGCCCGCCAGGGCCCCGCCGGGGGCGGGACGAGGCGGCGAGGGTCCGGAGGCCCGAGGGTGCTGAATGGGCAGAGCCGGAAAGCGCGGCGAGGCGGAGCGGCATCAGGACGAGGCACTCGAGCGCCTTGCCGAGGACTGGATCGCGCTCTGGCAGGGCGAGCTCGCCGCCATCGCGGCAGACCCGGAATGGCTCGCCCTCAGCCAGCAGGCCATGGCGGCGGGCGCGGCCTGGGTGCGGTTCCTCGCCGGGATGGCCACGCCCCCCGGCGGCTGGCCGGGTGCCGCCGGCGCCTGGCAGCACGCGCCGCCGGCCGGACCGTCTACGGAACCCGCCTGGCAGCAGGCGCCGTCGGCCGGACCGTCGCCGGAGGCCGCCCGGCCGCCGCCACCCGGCGACCCGCCCCGACGGCCGGCGGCC
>CAYNYQ010000643.1:0-2515 GCA_964401305.1 uncultured Acetobacteraceae bacterium
GACTTCGTCACCGTGACGCAGACCGACGAGGCCGAGTGGCCGTCGCTGCGCCCGCAGGTGCTGGCGGCCATCATGGACCACTACCTCTCCGGCCAGCCCGTGCTCGAGGGGCTGAGCGAGGCGGGCCTCGACGAGGACTTCGACCCCGCCGACGGCGAGGTCGTCGAGCAGATCAAGGAACTGCTGGACACCCGCGTGCGCCCCGCGGTCGCCGGCGATGGCGGCGACATCGTCTTCCGCGGCTTCCGCGACGGCATCGTGCGGCTGCACCTGCAGGGCGCCTGCAGCGGCTGCCCCTCCTCCCGCGCCACGCTCAAGCACGGCGTCGAGAACATGCTGCGCCACTACGTGCCCGAGGTGGTGGCGGTGGAGCAGGTGGAGGCCTGACCGCCTGGCCCGGGGCAGCGTCCCGGCGCGCCGGCGGGTGGCCGCCGACCCGGGGCGCGTCGCGGGCCGCACGCCTCCCCGGCCTGGCCCGGCGCTTGCTGGCCCCGGGCTGCCGGGACTGTCCGGCGCGGGCGTTCCGGCCTATGGCGGCGCCCTTCTCCAGCCACGCCCGGTGACCCCATGCGCAGCGAATTCGCCGATCCCGCCCGACCCGCCGCCGAGGAGGGCGCGCGCCCGACGCTCGATCCCGCGGGCCTCGACCTGCTGTTCCGCGAGGCGCGGACGCAGAACAAGTGGCAGGACCGCCCGATTCCGGACGCGACGCTGCAGCAGCTCTACGACGTGACGAAGTGGGGCCCGACCAGCGCCAATTGCTCGCCCGCCCGCTTCGTCTTCATCCGCACGAAGGAGGGCAAGGAGAAGCTCCGCCCCGCCCTTTCCTCGGGCAACACCGAGAAGACGATGAGCGCGCCGGTCACCGTCATCGTCGCGCACGACCCGCACTTCTACGAGAAGCTGCCCATGCTCTTCCCGCACAATGCCTCGGCGCGGGACTGGTTCACCAGCAACGAGCAGCTGGCGCGCGACACCGCCTTCCGCAACGGCACGCTGCAGGGCGGCTACCTGATGATCGCCGCGCGCGCCCTCGGCCTCGACGTCGGCGCGATGAGCGGCTTCGACAACGCGAAGGTCGACGCTGCCTTCTTCGCCGAGAGCGGGTTCCGCTCGAACTTCCTGGTCAACCTGGGCTACGGCGACCCGGCGGGCGTCTTCGGCCGGCTGCCGCGCCTCGGCTTCGACGAGGCCTGCCGCATGGAGTAGCCGCCAGGGGCCGGGGCCGGGGCCGGGGCCGGGACCGGATCAGGGCAGGACGTGGCGGATGGCCGTGAGGCCGAAGACCTGCACCAGGCCCTCCTCGCGCATGCCGGTCTTCACCAGTACCCGCCGCGAGGCCAGGTTCCCGGGCGCCGCATAACCCACCAGGCGGTCGAGGCCGCAGGGGCCGAGGCCGACATCGCGCGCCGCCGCCGCCGCCTCGCTCGCCAGGCCGCGCCCCCAGGCGGCGCGGCCGAGCAGGTAGAGGATCTCCGTCTCGCCGCCGAGCTCATCCAGCCGCCTGAGGCCGGCATGGCCCAGCAGCGTGCCGTCCGCCCGGTCCTCGACCGCCCAGGGGCCGTAGCCCGCGCGTTCCCAGGCGGCCTCGAAGGCGGCGATGGCGCCGGGCGCCTCGGCCTCGGTCCGCGCCGCCCGTTCGACGCCGCCCGGCATGTGGCGCATCACCTCGGGGTCGGCGCGCAGCCGCGCATAGGCCGCCGCATCCTCGGCCCGGAAGGGGCGCAGCCGCAGCCGCGGCGTCAGCAGCTCCCGCGGCGCCCCCGCCTGCCCCACCGCCCCGCTACGCCGCCGCCTGCGACCCGGCCGTGGGGTCGAGCCGGTAGCCGCCGCCCTCGGTCAGCAGCAGCCGCGCCTGGGTGGGGTCGGGCTCGATCTTCTGGCGCAGCCGGTAGATGTGCGTCTCCAGCGTGTGCGTGGTGACCGAGCTGTTGTAGCCCCAGACCTCGTTCAGCAGCACCTGGCGGCTCACCGCCTGGCCGCCGGCGCGGTAGAGGTATTTCAGGATCGCGCTTTCCTTCTCGGTCAGGCGGATCTTGCGGCTGCGTGCGGGCTCCATCAGCAGCTTCGCCACCGGGCGGAACTGGTAGGGGCCGATGGTGAAGACCGCGTCCTCCGAGTTGTCGAAGACGCGCAGCTGCGCCCGCAGCCGCGCCAGCAGCTCGTTCAGGCGGAAGGGCTTGGCGATGTAGTCGTTGGCGCCGGCATCGAGGCCGCGCACCACGTCCTGCTCGGTGTCCGCGCCGGTCAGCATGATGATGGGGATGCGCAGCCCGCCGCGGCGCAGCCGGGCGCAGAGGTCGCGCCCGTCGCCGTCCGGCAGGCCGATGTCGAGCAGCACGGCGTCGCAGCGCGCCTCGCCGGCGGTCAGCATCGCCTCGGCCTCGGCCACCGTCGCGGCTTCCTGCGGCGCGAATTCCCCGTCGAGGCCGAGCTGCTCGACGAGCGTCGCCCGCAGCGCGGGGTCGTCGTCCACGATGAGGATGGGGCGGGCGGCGGTCATCTCTCGGTTCCA
>CAYNYQ010000644.1:0-1132 GCA_964401305.1 uncultured Acetobacteraceae bacterium
CGCTCCAGCACGTGCACGACGAACTCCATCGGCGTGTAGTCGTCGTTCAGCATCAACACCTTGTACATGGCCGGCTTCTTCGTGCGCGGCCGTGTCTTGACGACGACGCCGGTGGCCGGGCCGTTGTCGCCCGGCGTGTTGCCGCCGCCCGTCCGTTTGTCTTCGTCGCTCATGCGCATCCTGGTGTGCCGCCGGCCTGGACCCGCCGCCTCGCCTGCGGCGCGCGGCATGCCATGACCCCGGCCCCTGATGGAGGATATCGCCGCGGAGGCCCCGAGGTGAAGGGCTACGCGCGGCCGTGATCCGGATTTGGTGTGGACCGCCCCGCTGCGAAGGGGCGCGCCGCGCGGCATCGCCTGGCGCGGCGGGCGTCGCCAGGGGGGCGCGGAACGACGAAGGGCCCGGCCGCCCCCCGCCCGCCGGGGCGGGTGGGGACAGCCGGGCCCTCGCCGATCAGGGTCGCCGCCCGGCCGGGCGGCGCACCATGCGGCCGCGGGCGCCCGGGAGAGAGCGCCGCGCCGGGACGTCCTGGCCTGCGATCAGGCGGCCAGCGAGGGGCGGAAGGCCTTCTCGCTCGCCAGCGTCATGCGGGCGGTGATCGGGGCCATCGCCTCCTCGGTGAGCTTCAGCGCGGCCTCGCCGAGCTTCGCGCTCTCGGCGACCGACTTCTCGATCGCGGCGCGGGCGAAGTTCGACTGGATCTGCGCGGCCTCGTGCAGGCTCTTCACGCCGCTCAGCGCCTTGGCGCCGGCGAGGGCGTGGTCGGTGAGGCCCTGCATGATGGCGAAGGTCTGGCGGCCGAGGTCCTGCACGCCGGCCACGTAGATCTGCGTCGCCTTGGTCATCGCCTCGACATTGCCGCGGCCGAACTCCGCCGCCTCCTCGGCCGCCTTCATCATGGTCTCGGCCGCCTTGTTCGCCTGCTGCATGGGAATCTCCATCACGGTGAGCGCGCCTGGCGCGCGGGGTTGGGGGGACTGGGGCCCGGAGCCGATGCCCGGTGGCAGTGGGGCCGGGATGGCCTGCGGGGCTGTGGCCGCTGCAGTGCCGGCGGCCTCGGCGATCTCAGGGGTTGCGGGCGCGGCCGGCACGGTCTCGGCCACGGGACGCTCGGGTGCCGGAGCCTCGGGCG
>CAYNYQ010000644.1:1232-2503 GCA_964401305.1 uncultured Acetobacteraceae bacterium
GCCGCCTCGACCCGGGGTTGTGCCGCGGTCCGGCGGGAGCGTGTCGGGGGTTTGCTGCGCTGCAACATGCCCATCTTGTACCGGAGCGATCCGCGGCGATGCAAGCAGAATATCGCAGTGCAGCATAAGCCAGCCGTCATCGTTCGGTCATCGCTTCGTGAGTGTCGCCGACCGACCGCCCGCCGATTTCGTGCCCTGGATTGAGTTTGGCGCGTAACCGCCTGCGGACTCTGGGAAGTTCCGCATCGGTTCCCGTGGACACGCACACGTCTCGCACCCTAGGCTGCTGGCGATTCGCAGTGCGCCGGGGGGGCGGGCCGCGCATCAGGGGATCTTGCCGTGGGATTCAGCGCGTCGCGCCTGACGCTCGGGCTTGCCTGTGCGGTTGCACTGGCGGGTCTTTCGCCTACCGGCCCAGCACGGGCACAGATCGGCAGCGACCGCTACGCCGCCATCGTCACCGAGGCCCGCAGCGGCGCCGTGCTCGTCGCCGCCAGCCCGGATGAGCGCCGCTATCCGGCCTCGCTGACCAAGATGATGACCGTCTACATGGCGCTCGAGGCGCTGCGCGACGGCCGCACCGACCGCTCGGCGCCGATCAGGGTCTCGGCCCATGCCGCCGCCATGCCGCCCTCGCGCCTCGGGCTCACCCCGGGCATGACGCTGACGGTGGAGGAGGCCATCCTCGCCCTGGTCACCAAGTCGGCCAATGATGCCGCCGCCGCCCTCGGCGAGCATCTCGGCGGCGGCAGCGAGCACCGCTTCGCCCAGATGATGACGCTGAAGGCGCGCGCCCTCGGCATGACCCGCACCACCTTCCGCAACGCCTCCGGCCTGCCGGACGAGGAGCAGGTCTCGACGGCGCGCGACATGGCCCTGCTCGGCCGCCGCCTGGTGCAGGACTTCCCGCGCGAATACGCCTATTTCTCGACGCCGCACTTCGTCTTCCGCGGCCGCACGCACTGGAACCACAACCGGCTGCTGCAGGAATACGACGGCACCGACGGCATCAAGACCGGCTACATCAACGACAGCGGCTTCAACCTGGTCGCCAGTGCCGAGCGCGACGGGGTGCGCCTGGTCGCCGCCGTCTTCGGCGGCCGCACGGGGCGGGAGCGCGACCGCCACATGATGGCCATCCTCGACCAGGGCTTCCTGATGCGCGGCGTCGCGCCGCGCGATCCGGTGGTGGCCTCGGCCCGCACCGGCCTGCTCTCCAGCGCCCGCGCCGCGACGCGGCCTGCCGCCGGCCGCACCGCCACCGCCGCCGC
>CAYNYQ010000645.1:0-2497 GCA_964401305.1 uncultured Acetobacteraceae bacterium
GCGCCGGCGGGCGGGCCGGCGCGGCGCTGCGGCGCGGCTGGGCCGGGCGCGGCCCCTGCGCCGCCGCATCCCGGCGGATCGGGCTTGGCCGCGGCGGCAGGTTCAGGCGATGCGCCTTCCCGACCACCGCATTCTTGGAGATGCCCATTCGTCGTCCGATCTCGGCCGTCGAATGGCCCTCCGCCCACAAGGCGCGAAGAAGATCGATGGCCTCACCTGTCCAGTCCATGTGTCCCTCCCTGCTTGGGACCCACCAGATATCGTCACCCACTAGATACGGTAGGCGAACGCCGGCGCACACCACAAGTTCTGTGGCGGGGTTGACCAAAAAAACCTGTGGAAAACCCCCGGGCGGGGACAACCTCTGCGCGAATGGCCGGTTGCGGCCCCGGCGCGGCCCCGGCCCCCGCGATCCGGATTTGCATCCCCGGTCCCGCGCCACCATGTGAGGCCGGCGGCAAGGCGAGGCGGGCTCCACCCCGCCCCGCCGTTTGCGTCGCCCGGTGCGCGGCACTAGGCTCGGCCGCCGGCCGGGCGGCACCACCGGCGACGGAAGGCATGGGCCGCGGCGCCGCCGCGCGGCGGCCAGAACCAGGTTCTATCGAGGCGTCACCATGGGTTCCTTCAGCATCTGGCACTGGCTCATCGTGCTGCTCGTCGTCCTGCTGCTGTTCGGCAGCGGGAAGATCAGCGGGCTGATGGGCGACCTCGCCAAGGGCATCAAGTCCTTCAAGAAGAACATCAAGGAGGACGAGAACGACGCCTCCATGGCGGCCGAGAGCGCGCCGCCGGCTGCCGGCACCCAGCCCACGGGCAGCATCCCGGGCCCGGCCGGCGCGCAGGCCGCGGCCACCCAGAACACCGCCGGGACGCCGAACGCCAGCCGCCCTGCCGCCTGAGCGCGGCCCTGTCCGGCCGGCCTGAACGCGGGGCCTGATCCAGCGCCGCGGCGCGCCCCACGCCCTGCGCCGTGGCCTGTCGGCGCGCCGGCCTCAGGCCCTGCCGGCCGCCCGGCGCGCGGCGGCCACCGCTTCCAGAACCGTGATTGCCTCGGCGCGCAGGACCTGCTGCGCGGGGATGCGGCCCTGCCCGATCGGCTGCCCGGCCTCCGCCCGCAACGCCGCCGTGGCGCCCGGCGGCCGGCCGAGCGTGGCCGCGCTGTCGGCCAGCGCCGCCGCGAACACCACCCGTCCGATGCCGGTGAGCTGCATCGTCGCGACGCAGAGTGCGCAGGGCTCGCAGGAGGTGACCACCACGCAGCCCGAGAGATCGAGGCTGCCGAGCCGCGCGCAGGCATCGCGGATCGCCTCGGTCTCGCCATGCGAGGTGGGATCGAGCCGCTCGCGCGAGCGGTTCCAGCCCTCGCCGAGGATGACGCCGTCGCGCGCCACCACCGCGCCGAAGGGCTCGTTGCCGGCCCGCGCCGCCTCGGCGGAAAGGGCGATGGCGCGGCGCATCAGGTCCTCGTCGGTCATCGTGGCGGTCACGGCGGCTGTCCCCCGGGCTTCCCGCAGGATGGACCCACGCGCCGCCGCGGCGGTCAAGCGGCGGCGCCGATGCCGCGCCGGGTGGCAGCCGCGCGATGCCGGCCGCGCCGCGCGGCGCCGGGTCAGTCGTTGCGGATGCCCATGGCGCGCACCGCGCCGCCCATCACCTCCACCTCGCGCTGGATGAAGGCGACGAAGTCGGGCTGGGACATGGCGCGCGGCACGATGCCCACCGTCGCCATGCGCGCCTGGAAGGCCTCCGTGGCGATCACCGCGTTGGTCTCGGCATGCAGCCGCTCGAGGATCGCCGCCGGCAGCCCGGCCGGGGCGGACAGGCCGAGCCAGTTCACCGCGACGAGGCCGGCCAGCCCCGCCTCGGCCGTGGTCGGCACCTCGGGCACCGAGGGCGCGCGCTCCGGCGCGCTGACGGCATAGGCGCGCAGCCGCCCGGCCTTTATGTTCTCCACATTCTCCGGAAGCGTGTCGAAGGAGAGCAGGATCGACCCGCCGAGCAGGTCGGACTGCATCGGCACCGAGCCGCGATAGGGCGCGTGGTTCAGCGGGATCCCCGTGCGCTGCGAGAACATGCTGCCGAGGATGTGCCCGACCGAGCCGACGCCCGAGCTGCCATAGGTCACCGGCTGCGGCTGCGCCCGCATCCAGGTCATCAGGCCGGCCAGGTCGCGCGCCGGCACCGAGAGGTTGGTCACCACCACCATCGTCGTCGCGCCGATATGCGCGACATGGGTGAAGGACCGCTCCGGGTCGTAGCCCGGGTTCGCGTAGAGCGGCGGCGAGGTGGCGATCGGCGCGGTGTTCGAGAGCAGCAGCGTGTAGCCATCCGCCGGCTGCTGCGCGACATGCGCGGCGGCCAGGGTGCCGCCGGCGCCGGGGCGGTTGTCGACGACGACGCGCTGGCCGAGCCGCGGCGTCAGCTGCTCGGCCAGCACGCGCGCGACGATGTCGGAGGAGCCGCCGGGCGGGAAGACCACCACGATGCGGACCGGGCG
>CAYNYQ010000646.1:0-2494 GCA_964401305.1 uncultured Acetobacteraceae bacterium
AGATAGGCGTGGTACTGCCCGACCTGGCCGAGCAGCCGCACCCAGACGATCTCGAGCGCCACGATGACGTAGCCCGAGAGGAAGACCAGCAGGCACCAGAGCGGCAGGCCGCCGAGCGCCCGCCCCGACGCGGCCGCGGTTGCCGCCGCGGGCGCGCCGCCCGCCGCCTCCGCCGCGCGCATGCCCCGCAACAGGCTGAGCGCGAGCCCCGCCGCCGAGAGGTTCAGCACCGCGGCGCAGCCGAGGGCGCCGACGAAGCCGACATTGCCGACCACCAGCCAGCCGCCGACCAGCGCGCCGAGGCCGGCGCCCAGCGTGTTCAGCCCGTAGAGCCAGGCGATGCGCTCGGCCACCGTCTCGAGCGAGGTGGCGACCGCGCGCGAGAGCAGCGGCAGCGAGGCGCCCATCAGGGTCGTCGGCACCACGAGGCCGGCGAAGCAGAGGGCGAAGATCGCCACCGGGCTGTCCACCCGCCCGGCCATGCCGAGCGCCAGCCAGTCGTAGAGGAAGCCCTTGGAGAGCAGGGCGCAGAGGGCGATGCCCGCCTCGCACAGCGCGAACCAGAGGAGGGCGCGGCGTGCCGTCAGCCGGTCCGCCACCCGCGCGCCCAGGATCGACCCGAGGCCGAGCCCGGCCAGGAAGGCGCCGACCACCAGCGCCGCGCTGATGGTATCCGACCCGGCGAAGATGCCGAGCATGCGCTGCCAGACGATCTGGCAGAGCAGGGCGGCGAAGCCCGAGAAGAAAAACGCCAGCATCAGGCGTGGCATGCAGCCGCCCCTACCCCCGTGTCGCGGCCGGTACGCCGGGAGCGACCCGTCCGTTACACCGCCGCCTTCCTCACCAGCAGATGCCGGTATCGCGAGGGCAGCTTTATGGCTTGATTATGACAGCTGATCCATTATTCGCGCCGCAGCACCCCGTCGATCAGCCGGTCCGCCCAGGCGCGCGAGCGGAAGTCGCGCCGCAGCGCCGCCTCGTCATACGTGTCCCTCAGCCAGTCGAGGAACGGGAGTCCGGGCCGGACGCGCACCGCCGCGGCGTAGAGGGCGAAGAAGGCATCGAGGATCCCGGTGCGGCTCTGCCGTACATGGCCGTAGCGCAGGCCGAGCTGCGCCAGCGCCGCCTCGGGCGGGCGGCCCTGCAGCAGCAGCCAGAGGCCGGCAGCCAGGCCGGTGCGGTCGGCGCCCGACTTGCAGTGGATCAGCGCCGGCTCGGCCATGTGCCGGTAGATCTCCGCCAGGCGGAGGATGCGGTCCTTGTGCGGTGCGCCCCGGCTCTCGAAGGGTGCGTCGATGTGGACGAGGCCGAGTTCGAGCGCCGCCGTCCTGCCCAGCAGGTCGGAGCCGCAGGCCTCGCGGTGGCCGCGCAGGTTGATGACGGTGCGCAGCCCGACGCGGCGCGCCGCATCGCGCAGCTGCCAGGGCAGCGGATGGTTGGAACGGTAGAGCCGCCCCGCCTCGACCACGCCCCAGTTCCGCCAGGCGGTTCGGAACAGCGCATGATCGACGAGAAGGCTGTTGACCATGGCGGCGCGGCGGCGGGCCGGGCTGAGCGGGGCCGGGGCCGACATGGCGGGGCTTATGCGGCGGTCACGGCGCTGGCGCCAGGGGGCGGCGGCGCAGGGGCGGTGGCGCAGGTGCGGTGGCGTGGAGCGGTCGCGCAGGGGTGCCCCAGGGGGCGACCCAGGGGGCGACCCAGGGGGCGACCCATCGGGCGACCCGGCGGACGGCGCCGGGGCGATGCGCGCCGGGCCCGGCCGGCCGCAGGGAGTCGCATGCGTATCATTCTTAGGTCACCGCCGGCCCTGCCTGATCCGGCAGGATACGCCCATGAACGGACACAACGCCGCCTTCCTCCAGAACCCTCTGGGCTACATCCAGGCCCGGACGGTGAACAACCTGACCTGGTTCCGCCGCGCCGTGATGCCCGCGAACGGCGCGACGCTCGGTACGCTGAACAATACGCTGGGCCTGGCGAAGTTCGGCATGTTCGACCTCGAGGCGGTCTCGGTCAGCACGGTCGAGTCCAAGGTGGTCGGCGTCGCCGGCGGGACCGAGCCGGCGATCCAGGCCTATTGGTGTCCCTTCATCCAGGGCGGCGGCCTGCCCGGCTGGGTGGAGATCCCCAAGCGCAACCCGGTCAGCCCGTTCATGTTCACCGCGGCCATGAATGGCTGCCGGCTCGTCGTCACCGACCGGTCGGCGACGCATTTCCGGGTCTATCACCACCAGCATCCCGATTCGGGCGGCCAGCTCGCCGCCAGCATCTGGGGCGCCATCGCGGCCGAGGGGCACCCGATCGTCAGCCATTTCGGCTACGACGAGTACGGCGTCGGCGAAGGCTTCCCGCATGCGCCGAACGCCTTCAACTTCCTCTACTACCGCAACGGCCTCTGGAACTACGTGTCGCAGCCGCAGTTCTTCGACATGGCGACGCTGGTGGTGACGAAGCTGCCCTTCCGGGCCTTCCTGCGCGCGATCCAGTAGCGCGC
>CAYNYQ010000647.1:0-2485 GCA_964401305.1 uncultured Acetobacteraceae bacterium
CGGGCGGCGCGGGGCGTTGGGGCCGGGCGGCGGCAGGAAGGCCAGCCTCGGGCGCCGCGCCCTCGCCCCGGCATCCGGCGCGGTGGCGGGGCGCCGGCCGCGGGTGCGCCGGCACCGCGGCGCCCGGTCGGCGGCGGCCAGGATGAAATTGCGGAGTCCCGCGCCGGCCGCCCTGGCATGGCGGGGCGCGGGGGACGATGCTGGTACCCGGCCTGGGCCGCAGGGCCTCTCGCCGGTACAGGCTGGCCTGCAACCCGCCGGATCCCGAAGGAGTGCGAAGCCATCATGGTCGACCAGCCCCTGCCGGCCGCCGCCCCGGCCGCCACCGCGGTCACTGGGCCGCAGCCGATGCGCTACCTCGACAAGGCACTCGGCGCGCTGCGCGACCTCGGCCTGCCGGTGCCGAGCGGCGAGGCCGCGGAGAGCCCGATCACCGCGCTGCTCTCCCGCATCACCGAGCTCGACCAGGGCCGGGTGGTGCTGATTGCGCGGGTGCTGAACCAGGCCTCCACCTTCAACGAGGTGGTGCGCGAGCAGGTCAGCGGCATGCAGATCGGCGAGCGCTACCAGACGATCACCACCGGCTTCAACTCGATCCGCGACGATGCGCGCGACATGGTCAAGCAGCTCGAGGACGGCCGCATCAGCACCTTCGAGCGCATGGCCAACATCTGGCAGAAGGCGACGCGCGGCGACATCGCCGAGCGCTTCGCCAGGATCCGCGCAACCTTCCAGGAGGTGACGCGCGACACCAAGGATCAGGTCGAGCGCGAGCACCGCATCCTCGAGGCCTACCAGGATTTCCGCGGCGCCCTGAAGGAGGCCGAGGTGATGGCCTTCGAGGTGCTGAAGACCGCGCAGGGGCGGCTCGAGGCGGCCAAGGCGGGCGTCGACGCGGCCTCGCGCACGGTCGAGGGCGCGACCGGCCTCGAGCCCGCCGAGCGCGCCCGGCTCGAGCTCGCCCGCGACGAGGCGGTGCGGGCACTGCAGGCCGAGGAGGGGCGCTACCAGATCGCCAAGGACCTCTCGGACAACCTGACCGTCTCCTACAACACCTCCGAGGTCATCATGGCGCGGCTGGTGCAGACCACCTCCGCCAAGGAGCGGATCTGGCAGCAGTCGGTCAGCTTCTTCTCGACCAACGAATCCGTCCTCACCGCGCTGACCGCGAGCTTCACCGGCATGACCGGCCTGGCCGAGAGCACGAAGACGCTGGAGGGGATGAAGGAGGGCGTCAGCCAGTCGCTCGAGGTGCTGGCCGAGATCGGCGGCAAGGTGCAGGAGGCCGCGCTGCGCGCCGGCTACGGCCCGACCATCCGCGCCGATGCGGTGAAGAAGCTGGTCGACAGCGTCGTCTCCTACCAGGAGCACGCGCGCGACATCATCGAGGAGATGCGCGAGAGCGCGACGCGCAACAGCGCCGAGATCAGCCGGAGCGTCGAGGACGCGAAGCGGCGCATGGCGCGCCTCGCGCAGGAGGCCGGGAGCGCGGCCTCGCGGCAGGGCTGACGCGGCGCCGCCCGGACCATGCCCCCCGACACGCCCCAGCCCGCCGCGGCGCCGGCCCCGGCGCTCGACGAGACCATGCTCGCCATGGACGTGGTGGACACGCTGCGCCACGCCGAGACGCTGGTCGAGCGCGAGCTGTCGGAGGGTGACCGCGCGGCGGCGCTGACGCAGCGGCTGCGCGAGATCTACGCCAGCCAGGGCATCACGGTGCCGGAGCGCATCCTGGCGGAGGGCGTCGCCCGCATCGCCGAGAGCCGCTTCACCTACCAGCCGACCGCGCCCTCCCTCCAGCGCCGCCTCGCCACGCTCTGGGCGACGCGGGCGCGCTGGGGCCGCGCGACGGCGGTGGTGGCGGCCCTGCTGGTGCTGGTCGCCGGCGGCTGGTGGTTCGGCATCGAGCGCCCGGCCGAACTCGCGCGCGTCGCCGAGCAGCGCGAGCTGCAGGAGGGCCTGCCGCGCGCCCTGACCCAGGAGCACGAGCGGATCGGCGCGGCGACGCGCAACGCCGATGCGCTCGCCCGCGCCGAGCGGCTGCTGCAGGAGGGCCAGGCCGCGGCGCGCGCCGGCGCGGCGGCCGATGCGCGCGCCAGGCTGGCCGAGATGCAGGCGCTGCGCGGCGACCTCGCGCAGGACTACCAGGTGCGCATCGTCTCCCGTCCCGGCGAGCAGTCCGGCATCTGGCGCGTGCCCAACGCCAATACCCGCGCGCGCAACTACTACCTGATCGTCGAGGCGGTGGACGCGCAGGGCCGGGCCGTGCCGGTCAGCATCACCAGCGAGGAGGACGGGCGCACCGCGCGCACGGCGAAATGGGGGCTGCGCGTGCCGGAGGCGGAGTTCGAGCGCATCCGCCGCGACAAGCAGGAGGACGGCGTGATCGACCGGCCCGTCATCGGCCGCAAGCCGGCCGGGGAGCTGGCGACGCAATGGAGCGTCCCGACCACCGGCGGGGCGATCCTGCAATGGTGAGGCGGCA
>CAYNYQ010000648.1:0-2480 GCA_964401305.1 uncultured Acetobacteraceae bacterium
ACCACCTTCCGCTCCGCGAGGTCGCGGATCTCCGCCTCCTCGTAGCCCAGTTCCGCCAGCAGTTCCGCGCTGTGCTCGCCGAGGCGCGGCGCCAGGCGGCGGATATTGGCCGGCGTGCGGGCGAAGCGCGTCGGCGGCCGCACGGTGCGCACCGTGCCTTCCGTCGGGTGTTCCATCAGCCCGAACATGCCGACGGCCTTGAGGTGCGGGTGCTCGATCACGTCCTCGAGCCGCGAGAAGGCGGTGGCCGGGATGTCGAGCTCCTCGCAGAGCGCGAGCCATTCGGCGGTCGGCCGCGTGCGCGCGATCTCCGCGACCGCGGCATAGACCTGGTCGATGTTGGCGTTGCGCTTCACCGGATCGTCGACGCCGAGCGCCTCGATCAGCTCCGGCCGTCCCGCGGCGGTGAAGAAGGCGCGCCAGTGCTGCGCCGTGTAGGGCAGCAGGGTGATGTGGCCATCGGCGGTCGGCACGGGCTTGCGGTGCCGCAGGCGTTCGTAGCCGGGCCGGCCTTCCGGCGGGTCGAAGGCGAGGCCGCCGAGATGCTCGACGCCGACGAAGGCGGTCAGCGTCTCGAGCATCGGCACCTCGACAAGCTGCCCCTCGCCGGTGGTCGCGCGATGCACCAGTGCGGCGAGGATCGCCATGGCCAGCGCCATGCCCGTCAGCTTGTCGGCGACGAGGGAGGGGACGAACATCGGCTGCCCGGCGTCCTCGCCGACGATGTCGGCCAGGCCCGAGGCGGCCTGGATGATCTCGTCGAAGGCCGGGCGGGCGCGGTGCGGGCCGTCCTGGCCGAAGCCGGTGGCGGCGGCGTAGACCAGGCGTGGGTTCAGCCTGGCGCAGTCCTCGTAGCCGAAGCCGGCGCGCGCCATGCCGGCGGGGCGCACATTCGTCGCCAGCACGTCGACGCGCGGGATCAGCCGGCGCAGGACCTCCTTGCCCTCCTCGGTCTTGATGTCGAGGCAGAGCGAGCGCTTGTTGCGGTTGATCGCCAGGAAGACCGAGGCCATGCCGCGGTTGCGGTACACGCCGGAGTTGCGCACCAGGTCGCCGTTCGGCGGCTCGACCTTGATCACCTCCGCACCCCAGTCGCCCAGCATCTGCGTGGCGAAGGGGCCGAGCACGACGCCGGTCATGTCGAGGATGCGGAGGCCCTTCAGCGGGCCGGTGGCCTCCTGCGGCAGCGGCTCGGCCATGGCGTCAGTAGCCCGCGCCGCGGTCGACCAGCTCGCGCAGCGGCCGGCCGTCGAGGAAGCGCGCCAGGTTGTCGACGAAGAGCGCGGCGACGACCCTGTCGCGCGTCGGGTGCCCGCCGCCGATATGCGGCAGCACGAGGATGCCGGGCGTGCTCCAGAAGGGGTCGGTCGGCGGCAGCGGTTCCTGGCGGAAGACGTCGAGGATGGCGCCGGCGATGCGCTTCTCCGTCACCGCGGCGATGAGGTCGGCGTCGCGGATCACGGCGCCGCGGCCGAAATTGATCAGCCAGGCGCTGGGCTTCATCGCCGCGAAGCGCGCGGCGTCGAGGAAGTTCTCGGTCGCCGGCGTCGCGGGCAGCAGGCAGACGACGAAGTCGGACTGCGCCAACACCGCATCCGTCTCCTCGGGCGCGAAGAGCTGCGCGACACCGGGAATGGCGGCGCCGGCATGCCGCTTCGTGCCGATCACCCGCATGTCGAGCGCCGCGGCCTTGCGCGCCAGCTCCGCGCCGATCGCGCCGAGGCCGAGGATGCCGAGCGTCTTCCCCGAGAGCGGCGTCGCCATGCGCCGGGTCCAGCGGTGCTCCCGGTTGTCGTCCTCGATCAGGTGGTAGGGCTTGGTGATGTGGAAGATGGCGCCGAGGATGTTCTCCGGCATGCTCTCGCGGTGCGTGCCCCGCGCGCAGGTCAGCGCGATGCCGGCCGGCAGGTCGGGCAGCGCGAGCCAGCCCTCGACGCCGGCGGTCAGCGACTGGATCCAGCGCAGCTTCGGCATGCGCGGCAGCACGCCGGCCGGCGCGCCCCAGCCGAGCAGCGCCTCGGTCTCGGCCAGCAACTCGGGGGAGGGGGTCTCCTTGCGCGGCAGCGCCGCGATGCGCACCCTGTCGGCGAGCCCCGCCTCAGCGATCGCCGCCTCGTAGGGCTGCGCGGCGTCGGTCCAGAGCAGCAGGCGCGGCGGGGTCATGGGCGTGTCCTCTCGGCTCGGTCGCCGAGGCTAACCCGGCGCGCCCGGAGGGCAACAGGCCGGCAGGGTCGCGCTACAGCCGCACGCCGGTGGTCACGAATTGCTGCTCGACCGAGCGCTGCACCTCGGCATCGAGGACGAAGGCGGCGATCGCGGCGATGACCGCGGCCGCGAGGATGCCGGCGAGGACGGATTTCACGACGGCGCTCTCCCTGCCCGTTCCGCTGCGCTATGCGTCCGCCTCAGGCGCCGCGCAAGAGCAGGGCCTCGGCCTCGGCCAGGTCCTCGGGCGCGTTGGCGTTGAAGAAGGGGTCGAC
>CAYNYQ010000649.1:0-2480 GCA_964401305.1 uncultured Acetobacteraceae bacterium
AACAACGCGCTGGACCACGATCCGCGATTCAGTCCTCGCGGATCGTGGTCTAGCCCAGCAGCGCCTGCGCGCAGGCATCGAGGATCGCCTCCGCGTCCAGCCCGTATTCGCGGTAGAGGTCCGGCAGGTCGCCGGCCTGGCCGAAGCGGTCGACGCCGAGCGGCACCACGCGCTGCCCGCGCACCGCGCCGAGCCAGGCATGCGCCGCCGGGTGCCCGTCCAGCACCGTCACCAGCGCCGAGCCCGGCGCCATCGGCGCGAGCAGCCGCTCGATCCAGCTCGGCGCCGCCCCCGCCCCGCCGCGCGCCTGGCGCCGCGCCGCCAGCCAGGCGGCGTGCAGCCGGTCGGGCGAGGTGATGGCGAGCAGCCCGGCGCCCGGCTCCTCGGCGCGCAGCTCGGCGAAGGCGTCCAGCGCCTCGGGCGCGACGGGGCCCTGGTAGGCGATGGCGATGCGCGCGCCCGGCGCCGGCGGCACCGCCCAATAGCCGCCCGCCACCACCGCCGCGGGGTCGAGCGCCCGCTCCGGCTGCTCGAGGCCGCGCGTCGAGAGGCGCAGCCACACCGCGCTGCCATCCGGCTTCTGCATGTGCTCGAAGGCCCAGCGCATCAGCACGGCGAGCTCATCGGCATAGGCCGGCTCGAAGCTGGCGAGGCGATCCTGGGCGATGCCGATCAGCGGCGTGTTCACCGACTGGTGCTGCCCGCCCTCGGGCGCCAGGGTCAGCCCCGAGGGCGTGCTCACCAGCAGGAAGCGCGCATCCTGGTAGCAGCCGTAGATCAGCGCATCGAGGCCGCGGTTCACGAAGGGGTCGTAGACCGTCCCCACCGGCAGCAGCCGCGCGCCGTAGAGGCTGTGCGAGAGGCCGAGCGCCGAGAGCAGCAGGAACAGGTTCTGCTCGGCGATGCCGAGCTCGATGTGCTGGCCCTCCGGCGACATGCCCCAGCGCTGGGCGGAGGCGAGCTTGGCGTCGCGGAAGACGTCGTTCTTGAGGTGCCGGTCGAAGATGCCGCGCCGGTTCACCCAGGGCCCGAGATTGGTTGAGACCGTCACGTCGGGGCTGGTGGTGACGATGCGCCTGGCCAGCGGCCCGGCCTCGCCCTGGCCGCGGCCGATCTCGGCCAGGATGTCGCCGAAGGCGGCCTGGGTGGAGAGCTTCCGCCCCGCCGGCACCTTCGGCACCTCGAAAGTCGCGGGCACCGGCACCGCCGGCGCGGCCAGCGCCCGCCCCTCCGGCGCCAGCGGCCGGGCGAAGGGGACGGAGCGGAGGAAGCCCGCGATCTCCGCCGCGGGCAGATCGAGCCCTTCGAAGGGCTCCCATTCATGCCCGTCGCGGATCCCCATCGCCCGCTTGAAGCCCGCCATCTGCTCCTTCGTCATCAGCCCGGCATGGTTGTCCTTGTGGCCGGCGAAGGGCAGGCCCATGCCCTTGGTGGTGTAGGCGATGAAGCAGGTCGGCTGGTCGCCCTCGGCGTCCTGCGCGCGGAAGGCCTCGATCAGCGTCTCGATGTCGTGCCCGCCGAGATTGGTCATCAGCGCGTGCAGGTCGTCGTCGGAGAGCGGGTCGATGATGGTGCGCACGCCCTCGTCGCGGCCGAGCTCGGCCAGCAGCGCGCTGCGCCAGGCCGCGCCCCCCTGGAAGGTCAGCGCGGCGTAGAGGCTGTTGGGGCAGTCGTCGATCCAGCGCCGCAGCGCCTCGCCGCCCGGCTGCGCGAAGGCGGCCTGCAGCCGGCGGCCGTATTTCAGGGTGACGACGTTCCACCCCATGTCGCGGAACAGCCCCTCGATCCGGCCGAAGAGGCGGTCCGGCACCACGCTGTCCAGGCTCTGGCGGTTGTAGTCGACCACCCACCAGACGTCGCGGATGTCGTGCTTCCAGCCCTCCAGCAGGGCTTCGTAGATGTTGCCCTCGTCGAGCTCGGCATCGCCGACGATCGCCACGTGCCGCCCCGGCGGGATCTCCGCCCGCCCGAGGCCGTGCAGGCGGACATAGTCCTGCACCAGCGCGCCGAAGCTCGCCAGCGCGACGCCGAGGCCGACCGAGCCGGTGGAGAAATCCACCTCCGCCCCGTCCTTCACCCGGCTGGGATAGGGCTGGATCCCGCGGAACTGCCGCAGCGTCTCCAGCCGCTCGCGCGACTGCCGGCCGAGCAGGTAGTTCATGGCGTGGAAGACCGGGCCCGCATGCGGCTTCACCGCCACCCGGTCCTGCGGACGCAGCGCGTCGCAGTAGAGCGCCGTCAGGATCGAGATGACCGAGGCGCAGGAGGCCTGGTGCCCGCCCACCTTCAGCCCGTCGCGGTTCGGGCGGATGTGGTTGGCGTGGTGGATCATCCAGGCCGAGAGCCAGAGCAGCTTGCGCTCGACGGCGTGGAGGAGGCGCAGGCGGCCGGCGTCGCCGGCGGTGCCGGCCGGCGTTGGCGTCCCGGCGATGACGTTCATGCGATGCTCCTCCCGCGGGGCGGCCTGCCCGGCGCGCCGG
>CAYNYQ010000650.1:0-2478 GCA_964401305.1 uncultured Acetobacteraceae bacterium
ACACCCGTGCAGCGCATCGAGGTCGAGGCCCGCGCGGTGCCCTGCGACGGGCAGGTGGGCGTCGGCGGGCTCGGCCATCCGCGCGTCTGGCTGCGCATCACCGACCGCGAGGTCACCTGCCCCTACTGCTCCATCACTTATGTGCTGCGGGACGGCGCGGGTGGCGGCGAGCACCACTGAGGGCGAGGCCGCCCTCGCCCCCGACCCTGGCGCGGCGGCGCGCGCGCCCGCCGGCCCCCTGCCGAACGGCGCCGCCGAGGCGGTGCCCGTCACCCCGCCCGGGGAGAAGCACCTGATCCTGGTGGACGGCTCGGGCTACATCTTCCGCGCCTTCCACGCCCTGCCGCCGATGTCGAACCCGGCCGGCGTGCCGGTGAACGCCGTCTACGGCTTCACCCAGATGATGGCGCGTTTCCTGACCGACCATCGCGGCAGCCACATCGCCGTGGTCTTCGACAGCGCGCGCGAGACCTTCCGCAACGCGATCTACCCTGCCTACAAGGCGCACCGGCCGGAGCCGCCGGAGGAGCTGGTCCCGCAGTTCGCGCTGATCCGCGACGCGACCGATGCGCTCGGCGTCTGCAAGGCCGAGCAGCCCGGCTACGAGGCCGATGACCTGATCGCCGCCTATGCCCGCGCCTTCGCGGCCGAGGGCGGGCGCGTGACCATCGTCTCCTCCGACAAGGACCTGATGCAGCTGATCCGCCCCGGCGTGGAGATGCTGGACCCCATCAAGCAGCGCCCGATCCGCGAGCCGGAGGTGCTGGAGCGCTTCGGCGTCACGCCCGATAAGGTCGTCGAGGTGCAGGCGCTGGCCGGCGATTCCACCGACAACGTCCCCGGCGTGCCGGGCATCGGCGTCAAGACCGCGGCCCAGCTCATCGCCGAGTACGGCGACCTCGAGACGCTGCTGGCCAGCACGGCGAAGATCAAGCAGCCGAAGCGGCGCCAGGCGCTGGAGGAGAACGCCGAGAAGGCGCGGATCTCGAAGCGGCTGGTGGCGCTCGACGCCGACGCGCCGCTGCCGCTGCCGATCGCCCGCCTCGAGGCGACCCCGCCCGAGCGCGCGCGGCTCGAGGCCTTCCTCAAGGAGCACGGCTTCCGCAGCCTGCTCGCGCGCCTCGGCTTCGGCGAGGCGGCGGGGGAGGCGGCGGGCCGCGCCGGCGCCCGTGCCGCCCGCGCGCAGGTGGCCGCGGCGGCGCTGGCCGCCGAGCCGCCGGCACCCTCCGAGACGCCCTTCGGCCCCTACGAGACGGTGACCACCCTCGCCGCGCTGGAGGGCTGGATCGCGGCGGCGCGGGAGGCGGGGGTGGTCGGCCTCGACACCGAGACCGATAGCCTGGATGCGCTGCGCGCGCGGCTGGTCGGCCTGTGCCTGGCCGTGGCGCCGGGGCGGGCCTGCTACGTGCCGCTGCGCCATGTCGCGCCGGGCGCCGCCGGCAGCCAGGCGGACATGCTGGCGGCGCCCGCGGAGGCGGCGCCCGAGCAGATCCCCTTCGACGAAGCGATGGCCGCGCTGCAGCCGCTGCTCGAGGACCCGACCGTCCTCAAGGTGCTGCACAACGCCAAGTACGACCTCGAGGTGCTGTGCCGGGCCGAGAATGGCGGCATCGCCGTGGCGCCGGTGGATGACACCATGCTGATCTCCTACAGCATGGAGGCCGGGCGCCGCGGCCATGGCATGGACGAGCTCTCGGTGGCGCATCTCGCGCACCAGCCGATCAAGTTCGACGAGGTCACCGGCACCGGCCGCGCCCGCATCAGCTTCGACCGCGTGCCCCTCGACAAGGCCACGGCCTATGCCGCCGAGGATGCGGACGTGACGCTCAGGCTCTGGCACGTGCTCAGGCCGCGGCTGCGCATGGACGGCGCGCTCGCCCTCTACGAGCAGGTGGAGCGGCGCATGGTCGCGGTGCTGCGCGACATGGAGATGGCCGGCATCAAGGTGGATGGCGCCGAGCTCGCCCGCATCGGCGAGGATTTCGCCCAGCGCCTGGTGGTGCTGGAGAAGCAGGCGCACGACCTCGTCGGCCGCCCCTTCAACGTCGGCTCGCCGAAGCAACTGGGAGAAATCCTGTTCGAGGAGATGAAGCTGCCGGGCGGCAAGCGCAGCAAGCTCTCCGGCGCCTATTCCACCGACGCCGCCGTGCTCGAGGACCTCGTCGCGCAGGGCGTGCCGCTGGCCCGCACCGTGCTCGACTGGCGGCAGCTGGCGAAACTGAAATCGACCTATGTCGAGGGGCTCGCCGCGGCGATCGACGCGCGCGACGGCCGCGTGCACACCGATTTCGCCATGGCGGTGACCAGCACGGGGCGGCTCTCCTCGACCGAGCCGAACCTGCAGAACATCCCGATCCGCACCGAGGAGGGGGCGCGCATCCGCCGCGCCTTCGTCGCCGAGCCGGGCAACCTGCTGCTGGCCGCCGACTACAGCCAGATCGAGCTGCGCCTGCTCGCCCACATGGCCGAGGTGCCGGC
>CAYNYQ010000651.1:0-2475 GCA_964401305.1 uncultured Acetobacteraceae bacterium
CCCGCCGGCCTCGACGCCTTCAAGGCGGCGCACGAGGTGCTGGTGGCGGAGGGCGCGGTGCCGAAGCCGAAGCAGGGCTGACGGACCGCCGGGTACCACACGGGAGAGAGACGCGAATGACCCTGCTGCACCGCCGCGGCCTGCTGGCCGCGCTGGGAACCGGCGCGGTGGCCGCGCCCCGCCTCGCGCGCGCTCAGGCCGCCTTCCCCAGCCGGCCGCTGCGCATCATCGTGCCCTACCCGCCGGGCGGGGTGACCGACATCATGGGCCGCCTCGCCGCCGAGGCGATGGGCCGGCACATCGGCCAGCCCGTGGTGGTGGAGAACCGCGCCGGCGCCGGCGGCAATATCGGCGCGAAGGTGGCGGCGCAGGCGGAGCCGGACGGGCACACGCTCTTCCTCGGCACCATGGCGACGCAGGGGGTGAACCCCGTGCTCTACCCCGATCCCAGCTTCGATCCGCGGCGGGACCTGATGGGCGTGGGCATGATGGCGGACATGCCGAACGTGCTGGTCTGCAACCCGCGCCGCTGGAACCCCGCCAGCGCGCGGGAGGCGATCGCGCGGGCCAAGGCGGAGCCCGGGAAGATCCTGTTCGGCTCGGTCGGCAACGGCTCCTCCTCGCATCTGTCGCAGGTGATGCTGGCGCGGATGGCGGGCATCGACGTGGTGCACGTGCCCTATCGCGGCTCCTCTCCCGCGGTGGCGGCGATGCTGGCGGGCGAGCTGGACCTGCTGTTCGACGCCTCCGCCACCTCCACCCCGCATATCCGCGGCGGCGCGGTGAAGGCGCTGGCCATCACCATGAACCGCCGCGTCGCCGCCCTGCCGGAGGTGCCGACGCTCGAGGAGGAGGGGGTGGCCGGCTACCACCTCAGCGTCTGGAACGGCGTCTTCACGCAGTCCCGCGTGCCGGCGCCGGTGCTGGCGACGCTGCAGCGGGCCTTCGACGCGGCGATGGACGCGCGCATGCTGGACCGGCTGAAGGCCAATTTCACCGAGCCGCTGCTGATCCCCGCGGCCGAGCTGCAGGCCTGGCTGAAGCGCGATGCCGAACGCTGGGGCCGGATCGCGGCCGAGAGCGGCATCCGCATCGACTGACGCGCGAGGGGCGGCCCCGCCCGGGGGCCGCCCGCCGCCGCCGTCGCGCGGGTCAGGCCACCGCGGGCGTCGCGCGCCGGCCGAGGAGCCGCGCCGGGTCGAGCGCGAAGGCGCCGGCGCCGAGCCCGGCCTGCACCAGCAGCAGCACGGTCCAGAAGGCCGGGAACTCCCAGCCGCCGCCCTGGCTGGTGAACAGCCAGCCCGCCGGCAGGTGCTGCAGCGTCGCGCCGATCATGATGGGCAGGAAGAGCAGGCTGACCGCGCGCACCCAGACGCCGGCGATCAGCGCCAAGCCGCCGAGGATTTCGGCGACGGTGACGATGGCGCCGAACACCGGCGGGTAGCCGATGGAGCCGAAGAAGCCCATGGTGCCGGCCAGCCCGAAGGTGCCGAGCTTCAGCAGCGCGCCATGCGCCAGGAACAGGACGCCCATCGAGACGCGCAGCAGCGCGGCGGCATAGGGCTGGGTGGTCTTCTCGTCGAACATGGTCTGGTCTCCGTCATCCGGGCGGGGCGGAAGCGCCCCGCGGTGGCCGCAGACTGCCCGGCGCGGCGCCGGGCTTCCAACGCCGCTTCGGAACGCTCATCATCAGCCGGATGAATGACGCGGGCCCGGCATGGATCTCGGCTCCCTCGACCTGAACCTGCTGCGGGTCTTCGACGCGGTGGCGCGGGAGCGGCACGTGACGCGCGCCGCGCAGCGGCTCAACCTCTCCCAGCCCGCGGTCTCCAACGCGCTGGCGCGGCTGCGCGCCGCGCTCGGCGACGAGCTCTTCCTGCGCCGGCCCGGCGGCGTGGAGCCGACCGCGCTGGCGCTCTCCCTCGCCCAGCCCGTGGCCGAGGCGCTGGACCGCCTGGCCGAGGCGCTCTCCAGCCAGGCGCCCTTCGACCCGGCCAGCAGCACCCGCGTCTTTCCCGTGGCCTTCAGCGAATACGCCGAGGCCGTGCTGGCGCCGCCGCTGCTCGACATCCTGGCGCGGGAGGCGCCGCGCTGCCTGCTGGCGATCCGCCACGCCGACCGCACGAACTGGGAGGCGCTGCTGACCGGCGGCGCGGCGACGCTGGCCGTCGGCGTGCTGCCCGAACCGCCGGCGATCTACACCCGCCTGCGCCTGCTGCCGGAGGCCTTCTGCACGCTGATGCGCCCCGGCCATCCGCTGGCCGAGGGCGCGCTGACCGCCGAACGCTTCGTCGGCGTGCCGCACCTCCTGCACTCGCCGAACGGCTCGCGCGACGGCGCGCTGGACGCGGTGCTGACCGAGGCCGGGCATCCGCGGCGGCTGGGCGCGGTGGTGGCGCATCTCTCGGCCGTCCCGGCGATCCTGCAGCGGACGGACATGATCATCACCCTCTCGGCGCGGCTGGCCAGGCAGCT
>CAYNYQ010000652.1:0-2474 GCA_964401305.1 uncultured Acetobacteraceae bacterium
GCCGGCTGCGCCCAGCAGCAGATCGACAAGGGGCTCAGCGCCCATGTCGGGCAGCCCGTCTCCTCGCTGATCGCGAAGCTGAACTACCCGGACCGCCAGACCACGGTCTCCGGGCGGCGCGCCTTCATCTGGGGCTTCGACCGGCCCTCCGAGGCCTCGATCTTCACCCCCACCGCCCCGAGCGGCCGCGTCGGACGCCCCGCCACCCTGGCGAGCAACGTCATGGCCATGGCGCCGGTGGATCACGCCTGCCAGATCCGGGTCATCGTCGATGAGAGCTATCGCATCGTCGCCTGGGATTCCCGCGGCAACGAGGGTGGCTGTGCGCCCTATGCGCGCCGCCTGGCGCCCTGATCCGCCGGCGCACCCCGCCAGGCCTTCTGGCGCGGCATCCCGCTGCGGCAAGGGTGATGGTGCTGCTGGAGAGGATTGAACTCTCGACCTCTCCCTTACCAAGGGAGTGCTCTACCACTGAGCTACAGCAGCGAACCCGGGGCCATACGCGCCGCCGTCTAGCCCCTGGGCCCTGGCGCGGCAACCCCTTGCGCGCCACCGGCCCGTGCTGCCGCGCCGCGCGCCGTCAGGCCCCGGCCAGCGCCGGCGCCGTGCCGGCCCGCGCGAGGCCCCGCAATTCCTCCGCCACCGGCCCGTGCAGCGCCGCCTCCAGCGCCTGGAAGCCCTGCACCGCCGCCGCGCCATCCATCACCCGGTGGTCGAAGGTGAGATAGGCCTCGAGCCGCCCGTCCGCGCCGATCGGCCCGTAGGAGAGGCAGCTCGTCCAGTGCGTGACGACGCGGCTGAACACGGTCCCCCCCGCCGCCACCGCGGTGATGCCGAAGGTGCCAAAGTGGTTCGGCACCTGCCGGCCCCAGTTGCGGCCGGCCCAGAACCCGGCGCGGCGCAACGGCTGCGGCAGCCGGGCCACCAGCAGCGCCATGCGGAAATCCTTCACCGTCTCGAGCGGCGCCTCCTTCGCCTCGCGCAGCCGCGCCGCGATGGCGGCCAGCGGCGTCGCCTCGGGCGCCTTCACCCGGCCGTAGAACAGGCCGGGCTCGCCCCGCAGTGCGCGCTCGATGACGATGGCGGCGACGCTGCCCGGCACCTCGTAGAGGTGCGGCCAGGGCAGCTTCACGTAGATGCGGCGCAGTGGCGCCACGTCCCGCGCCGCCAGGCCCATCGCCTTGGCGAAGATCGCGGTCCAGGGCGGCCGGGCCGCGCCCGCGGCACTGCGCGCCGCCAGCAGCGGCCCGAGCGCCAGCGTGCCCCGCAGCGCCCCCTTGGGCACGCCCTCGGCCAGCCGGCAATGCTCCACGACGAGGCGCCGGGCGGGGGAGAGCGGGATGGCGTGGCCCTTCACGGGCGCACCCGGCGGCTGGATCGCGGCATTGTGCCGGCTTAGCCCCGACCCGCAGGCTGGAAAAGCCGTGACCGGCGGCATGCCCCCTGGCATCCCGGCGCCGCTCGTTGCACATGGCCCGCATCCCCGCAGCGCGGCCAGAGGACCCCTCCATGACCTCCAGAGCCGGCTCCACCCCCGCCGGCGCCGCGGCGCGCCAGGATCCCGCCGCCGATGCCGCCTGGCCGCGGCAGGGCCGCGCCGTCGTCGTCGTCACCGGCGCCTCCTCCGGCATCGGCACCGAGCTCGCCCGGGTCGCGGCGCGGGAGGGGATGGAGATGGTGCTCGTCGCGCGCTCCGCCGTGCCGCTGCTGGCCCTCGCGGCGGAGATCAATGCCGCCGGCCCGCAGGCCCATGCCGTGCCGCTCGACCTCGCGGCGCCGGATGCCGCAGCCGCCCTCGGCGCAGCGCTGGCCGAGCGTGGCCTCTGCTGCGAGGTGCTGGTCAACAATGCCGGCTACGGGTTGCTCGGTCCGGTGGCCAAGCTCGACGCGGCGGCCCAGCTCGGCATCCTCGACCTCAACCTGCGTGCCGCGGCGGCGCTGGCGCTGGCGGCGCTGCCGGGGATGCTGGCGCGCGGCCGCGGCGGCGTGCTGAACGTCGCCTCGGTCGCCGGGTTCCTGCCGGGGCCGGGCATGGCGATGTACTACGCCTCGAAGGCCGGGCTGCGTTCGCTGTCGGAGGCGATGTGGGCCGAGACGCGCGGCACCGGCGTCGCCGTCACCTGCCTCTGCCCGGGCCCGGTGCGCACGCCCTTCCTCGAGCGGGCCGGGGCGCGCCGGGTGCGGCTCTTCCAGATGATGCCGAAGGCCGATGCCCGGCGCGTGGCCGAGCGCGGCTGGCGCGGCTTCCGGTCCGGGCGGCGCCTGGTGCTGCCGGATGCCGGCGCCTGGATCGCCGCGCTCGGGGCGCCGCTGGTGCCGCACCGGCTGCTGCTGCCCATCATCTGGCGGCTGCAGCGCGGCGCTTGACCCCGCGCCGCGCCGCCCGCACCTGACCGCCATGGCCGAGGACGCGCCCGACACGCCACCGCCGCGCGACCCCGCCGTCGCTGCGTCGCCCCGCCCCGCCGCCGGCA
>CAYNYQ010000653.1:0-2470 GCA_964401305.1 uncultured Acetobacteraceae bacterium
ACGGCGGAGTTGCCGATATTGGCGTTGATCTTCACGAGGAAATTGCGGCCGATGATCATCGGCTCGCTCTCCGGGTGGTTGATGTTGGCGGGGATGATGGCGCGCCCGCGCGCCACCTCGCTGCGGACGAATTCCGGCGTCACGTGATCGGGGATGCTGGCGCCGAAGCTTTCGCCATCGCGTGGCTTGCCGAGGCCGGCGGCGCGGCCGAGATTCTCGCGGATGGCGATGTATTCCATCTCCGGCGTGATGATGCCGGCCCGCGCATAGGCGAGCTGCGTCACCGCGCGGCCCGACTTGGCGCGCAGCGGCATGCGGCCGGCGCGGTCGAAGAGCGGCACATGGCGCGCCTCGCCCGGCTTCAGCCCGTCATCCTCCGGCTTCTGGGCGCGGCCGGCGATCGGCTCGACATCGCCGCGTGCCAGGATCCAGTCCCGCCGATGCGGCGCCAGGCCGCGCGCGATGTCGGTCTGCACGGCGGCGTCGGTATAGGGGCCGGAGGTGTCATAGACGCGCAAAGCCGGCTCCCCGCCCGAGACGGAGATTTGCCGCATGGCGACGCGGATCTCGGGGTGAAGCTGGCCCGCCACATGGATCTTGCGGCTGGCCGGCAGCGGGCCGGTGGTGATGGCGGGGCGTTGTAGTGGCAGCGTGTCGGGCATCTTGGACCTTCCTCGAAACAAATGAACGAAGGAAGGTCGCGCCGTGCGCCGAGTGCCCATCCCTTCGCCGGCATGACCCGGATCAGGTTCGAAGGGTCACCGCGTCGCTCGCGGAATCTCAGCCCTGCGGAAAGGGCTCCCCTTGGATCTCCTCAAGATGCGTCAGGCGCGCAGGCTTGTCAAAAGAACATTGGCATCCGGCCATAGGTCACGCCTCCCTGCGCCTGCGTCAAAGTGATGAAGCTTCACAAGTCCGCACACGCCGGCTGCAACCTCGCGGTCCGCGCGTCGGCGTTAGCACTACTTTGGCATAAAATGAATGGGCGGCGGCCGATTTCGGATTCCCCTGTCGACGGTTGCGTGATTCAAGAGGGATCGGCTTCAGGGGGCCGATCATGGCGCGAGAGAGTGTGGGCGCGGGGTGGCGTGACGATCTGGAGCGGTGGCTCGCGCCCTTCCTGGAGCGGCTTAGCCACAAGGCGCGCCAGCGCATGTGCCCGCTCTACGTTGCCGGACTGATCGGGCCAGGCGATCGCAAGAGCATCCAACCGATGGCCGGACGGCTCGGCCTCGGCACGCACGACCGGCTCCACCACTTCGTCTCGGCTGGCAACTGGGACGCCGCGCCGCTGCTGGAGGAACTGGCCCGCAAGGCTGATGACCTGCTCGGTGGCACGGATGCGGTGCTGGTGGTGGACGACACCGCGCTGCCCAAGAAGGGCAGCGCCTCGGTCGGCGTGGCGCCGCAATACGCCTCGGCGCTCGGCAAGCAGGCGAACTGCCAGACCCTGGTCTCGCTCACCTTGGCCCGCGGCGAGGTTCCCATGATGGTGGGGCTGCGGCTGTTCCTGCCCGACGGTTGGACCGCCGATGGCGCGCGCATGCAGCGCGCCGGGGTGCCGGCGGAGTTCCAGGCCGCGCGGACGAAGCCCGAGATCGCCATCGAGGAGATCGACCGCCTGCGCGCGGCGGGGCTGCGCTTCGGCGCGGTGCTGGCCGATGCCGGCTACGGCCTGAGCGCCCCCTTCCGTCAGGCGCTGAGCAGGCGCGATCTGCGCTGGGCGGTTGGCATCCCCCGCCATCAGAAAATCTATCCGGCCGATGTCGCGCTGATCTTTCCGATCGCTGGGCGTGGCCGACCGCGCCAGCGCCACGTCCCGGACCAGCCGTCGCAGCCTGCCGAGACGATCCTCGCCGGCGCGACCTGGAGATCAGTGTCCTGGCGCAGCGGCACCAAAGGCCGGCTCTCGGCGCGCTTCGCGGCGCTGCGCGTGCGCGTCGCCGATGGGCCGACGCAGCGGATCGGTGACCTGGGCAACCAGCACATGCCGGGTGAGGAGGTCTGGCTCATCGGCGAGCGACGCGCCAATGGCGAGCGGAAGTTCTATCTCTCCAACCTTCCCGTCGGCACCTCGCTGCGCGCCCTCGCCGCCACCATCAAGGCGCGCTGGATCTGTGAGCAGGCGCATCAGCAGCTGAAGGAAGAACTCGGCCTCGACCACTTCGAAGGCCGATCATGGACCGGACTGCACCGCCACGCGCTGATGAGCATGATCGCCTACGCCTTCCTGCAAGCCCAGCGGCTCGCCGTGGCGAAGGGGGGAAAAACGTCCCGCCGGACCGCCGCCTGAACCCAGCCTCCCCGCCGTCAGGCGCGCCATGCAGCAGCATCTGTTCGGCCCACACAGTCGCCGATGTCCGCATTGCAGCCACAGCCTCGACCTCAGCTCAACGCCCGTTCTGCCAAAGTAGTGTTAGGTCGCGTGGACAAACCTGATCCACAGACGGATTGAGGACAGAGCGGCGAA
>CAYNYQ010000654.1:0-2462 GCA_964401305.1 uncultured Acetobacteraceae bacterium
GCCCGCGCCCCACCGCGCCGATCGCCGCGCCCCTGTCCTCGGCCGGCCCGCGCGTCGCCGAGGCGGCGCCGCCATCGCCCCCCGCCGCGCGCCTGGTCGAGGCGCCACGGCGATGAGCGACGCCTATGACCGGCGCCTGCTCGCCCGGCGCGACCGCGGCGGCGGGCTGCTGACCAAGCTCTGGCAGATCCCCTGGAGCTTCGTGCTGCTGCTCGGCCTCGTGGCGGGGGTGGGCTATGTCGCGCTCTATTCCGCCGGCGGCGGCGGGCCGGAGCCCTATGCGGCCAAGCACGCCATCCGCTTCGGCTTCGGCCTGGTGCTGATGCTCTGCATCGCCCTGGTCGACATCCGCGTCATCGCCCGCTTCGCCTGGCTCGGCTATCTCGGCGGCGTGGCGCTGCTGGTGCTGGTGCTGCTGCACGGCAATGTCGGCAAGGGCGCGCAGCGCTGGATCGATCTCGGCCTGCTGCAGCTGCAGCCTTCCGAGCTGATGAAGATCATGCTCGTCCTCGGCCTCGCCGCCTGGTTCCACCGGGCAAGCTGGGAGAGGGTGGGCAACCCGCTGTTCCTGATCCCGCCCGCCATCATGGTGCTGGTCCCGGTGGCGCTCATCCTCAAGCAGCCGAACCTCGGCACGGCGCTGATCACGGCCGCCGTGGGCGGGGCGGTGTTCTTCGCCGCCGGGGTGCGCCTCTGGAAGTTCGGGCTGATCGCGGCCGGCGTGGGCTTCGCCGCGCCCATCGCCTATGACCAGCTGCATGACTACCAGCGCGCCCGCATCACCACCTTCCTCGACCCCGAGACCGATCCGCTCGGCGCCGGCTACAACATCATCCAGTCGAAGATCGCGCTGGGGTCGGGCGGCATCTGGGGCAAGGGCTTCCTGCAGGGCACCCAGGGCCACCTGAACTTCCTGCCCGAGAAGCAGACCGACTTCATCTTCACCATGCTGGCCGAGGAGTTCGGCCTGGCCGGCGCGCTGAGCGTGCTGGCGCTGCTCGGCCTGGTGGTGACCTTCTGCTTCCTGGTGGCCTTCCACGCCCGCCACCAGTTCGGCCGGCTGCTGGGGGTGGGGCTCGGGACCAATTTCTTCCTCTACATCTTCGTCAACATCGCCATGGTCACGGGCTCGATCCCGGTGGGCGGCGTGCCGCTGCCGCTGATCAGCCATGGCGGCTCGGCCATGCTGACGACCATGCTGGGCTTCGGCCTGCTGCTCTCGGTGCATGTGCACCGCGACACGGAGTTCCGCGCCGCGCGGGAGTGATGCGGCCGCGCGCCGGGCCGCTCCCCGGCGGGACAGGGCCGCGAGAGCGTGATCCCGGCTGCCCTGTCCCGCCACAGCCCGTCCCGCCATAGCCCGTCCCGCTGTGGCCCGCCCCGCGCTAGACTGGCCGGCCCCGGCGCGAGTCGCCCCGCCCCAGCATCGGACCGCCATGCCCGTCCGCCTCCTGCCCGAGACCACCGCCAACCGCATCGCCGCCGGCGAGGTGGTCGAGCGCCCGGCCGCGGTGGTGAAGGAGCTGGTGGAGAACGCCCTCGACGCCGGCGCCACCCGGATCGCCGTCACGCTCGAGGGCGGCGGGATCGAGCGCGTGATGGTGGAGGATGACGGGGCCGGCATGGCCCCCGCCGATCTCGAGCTGGCGGTGGAGCGGCACGCGACCTCGAAGCTGCCGGAGGAGGCGATGCTGTTCCGCATCGACACCCTCGGCTTCCGCGGCGAGGCCCTGCCCTCGATCGGCGCGGTGGCGCGGCTTTCCATCACCTCCCGCCCGCGCGGCGGCGATGCGCATGCGATCCTGGTGGAGGCCGGGCGCAAGGGCGCGGTGGCGCCGGCCGCCGGGCCGCCGGGCACCCGCGTCGAGATGCGCGACCTGTTCCAGGCCGTCCCCGCGCGGCGGAAATTCCTGAAATCCCCCCGCACCGAGGCCGAGGCCTGCGTCGAGGCGGTGCGCCGCCTGGCCCTCGCCTGGCCCGGCGTCGGCTTCCGGGTGACCAGCGAGGGGCGGGAGGTGCTGGCCCTGGCGCCGGCGGCCGACCGCGCGGCGCGGGCCGCCGACCTGCTCGGCCCGGAATTCGCCGCCGCGGCCCTGCCGGTCGCGGCCGAGGGGGCGGGCGGCGCGGTGCTCGCCGGGCTGATCGCCCAGCCCGCCCATACCCGCGCCACCGTCGCCGGGCAGCACCTGGTGGTGAACCGACGGCCGGTGCGCGACCCGGTGCTGCGCACCGCGCTGCGCGTCGCCACGCGCGACCTGGTGGCGGCCGGGCGGCACGCGGTCTGCGCGCTGCATCTCGACCTGCCGCCCGAGGCGGTGGACGTGAACGTGCACCCGATGAAGACCGAGCTGCGCTTCCGCGACGAGGGGGCGATCCGCGGCCTGCTGATCGGGGCGCTGCGGCGGGCGCTGGCGGCCGGGGCGGGCGCGGCGATCCCGGGCGCGGCGATCGGCGCGGCGCCG
>CAYNYQ010000655.1:0-2449 GCA_964401305.1 uncultured Acetobacteraceae bacterium
TTCGGCTGGGATCTCCGCACCACCTCCGGCGCCGATGCGATCGCGGCGCGCATGGCGGCGGCGCAGCCGGCGGTCCGGGCGCGCGACCTCCGCCTCGCCCCCGGCCGCACCCCGCCGCGTCGCGTGCAGCGCGGCGGCGCCGAGGTCATCGAGGCCATCCTCGCCCTCGAGACGGCGGTCGGCCCGGCGCTGGCCGTCGCCCGCCTGGTGCCCGATGCGCGCGCCCCGGGCGGCCATGCCGCGGCGACGCTGCTGACCGTGCTCGACGAGATCCGCGGCCACGAGGACCCGGCGGGCGGCGCGCGCTGGCAGAACGTCGACTGGCGGCGGAATTTCGGCGGCGAGAACTGGCTCGACCGCCGCGGGAAGGCGCGCGCCTATGCCGACCGCGACCCCGCCGTGCTGGTGGTGGGCGCCGGCCAGGCGGGCCTCTCGCTGGCGGCGCGGCTGACCCAGCTCGGCGTCGACACGCTGGTCGTGGATCGGGAGCAGCGTATCGGCGACAACTGGCGCACCCGCTACCACGCGCTGACGCTGCACAACGAGACGCGGGTCAACCACCTGCCCTACATGCCCTTCCCGCCGAGCTGGCCGGTCTTCATCCCGAAGGACATGCTGGCCAACTGGTTCGAGATCTACGCCGAGGCGATGGAGCTGAACGTCTGGACAGAGACGGAGCTGGCCCATGCCGAACGGGACGAGGCCGCCGGCCGCTGGACCGCGACGCTCCGCCGCGGCGACGGCACGGAGCGCGCGATGCGCCCGCGCCATGTCGTCTTCGCCACCGGCGTCAGCTCCATCCCGCTGATGCCGAAGCTGCCGGGCCTCGACGAGTTCCGTGGCACCGTGCGGCACGCGGGCCACTACGGCAGCGGCACGCCCTGGCGCGGCAAGCGGGCGCTGGTGGTCGGCACCGGCACCTCGGGCCACGACGTCGCGCAGGACCTGCATGCGGCGGGCGCAGAGGCCACGCTGATCCAGCGCAGCCCGACCATGGTGGTCTCCCTGAAGGAGGCGCAGTCCGCCTACGCGCTCTACGACGAGCCGATCCCCTTCGCCGATTGCGACCTGCTGGCGACCGCCACCCCCTTCCCGGTGCTGCGCCGCGTCCACCAGCACCTGACCGCCGCGGCGCGGGAGGCCGATGCCGCGCTGCTGCAGGGCCTCGCGGCCCGCGGCTTCCGCCTGACCTACGGGCCGGAGGACACGGGCTGGCAGGTCATGTACCAGGAGCGCGGCGGCGGGTACTACTTCAACGCCGGCTGCTCGGAGCTGATCGTCGCCGGCGAGGTCGGCCTGCTGCAATGGGACGATCTCGAACGCTTCTGCGCCGAGGGCGCGCGCATGAAGGACGGCACCGTGGTGCCGGCCGACCTGATCGTGCTGGCCACCGGCTACGCCAACCAGCGGGAGACGGCGCGGCTTGCCATGGGCGACGCCATCGCCGAGCGCATCGGCCCGGTCTGGGGCTTCGACGCGGAGGGCGAGTTGCGCAACATGTGGCGGCCGACGCCGCAGCCCGGGCTCTGGTTCACCGCCGGGAGTCTCGCGCAGTGCCGGATCTTCTCGAAATACCTGGCGATGCAGATCAAGGCGCGGGAGATCGGGATGGTGGCGCCATGAGCCGCCGCCTCGTCCTCGCCGCCGCCCAGCTCGGCCCGATCCAGCGGGCGGAGGGGCGGGAGGTCGCCGTCGGCCGCATGGTCCGGCTGATGGAGACGGCGCACCGCCGCGGCGCCGAGGTGGTGGTCTTCCCCGAGCTCGCGCTGACCACCTTCTTCCCGCGCTGGTACGAGGAGGACCTCGCCAACGCCAACCACTGGTACGAGACGGCACTGCCCTCCAACGCCACGGCGCCGCTGTTCGAGGCGGCGCGGCGCTACGGGATCGGCTTCCACCTCGGCTATGCCGAGCTGACGCCGGAGGGGCGGCGCTTCAACACCGCCGTCTATGTCCATCCCTCGGGCGAGGTGGTGCTGAAGTACCGCAAGGTGCACCTGCCCGGGCACCGCGACTACGACCCGGTGCGCCGCGTCCAGCACCTGGAGAAGCGCTACTTCGAGCCGGGCGACCTCGGCTTCCCCGTGGTGCGCGCGCCGGTCGGCGGCCTGGATGGCGTGAACATCGGCATGATGATCTGCAACGACCGCCGCTGGCCGGAGGCCTGGCGCGTGCTCGGGCTGCAGCAGGTGGAGCTGGTCATGCTGGGCTACAACACGCCCAGCACCAATGCCGAGAACCGCGGCTTCGAGGCGCACCACCTGCGGGTCTTCCACAGCCATCTCAGCGTGCAGGCCGGCTGCTACCAGAACTCCTGCTTCGCGGCCGCCGTGGCGAAGGGCGGCACGGAGGACGGGCACGAGCTGTTCGGCCATTCCATCATCGTCAACCCGCAGGGCGAGATCATGGCCCAGGCGACGAGCTGGGACGACGAGCTGATCGTCGCCGA
>CAYNYQ010000656.1:0-2447 GCA_964401305.1 uncultured Acetobacteraceae bacterium
CCACCGCCGGGTCGAGGCCGGTGGTCTCGCAGTCGAGCGAGACGGCCTCGTCCTCGGGCCCGGGGTCGAAGAGGAAGCGATACGCATGGTCGGCGAGACTGGCCCGCCAGAAGAGACGCCAGGCGAGGTTGCGGGTCATGACCGTGCCGCGCAGGGGGGGAAGCGAGGGCCCCGCCTGCGCGAGACCTCCCGCGTGCCGCGCATTCAGAAGCTCCCGAGCCGGTAGCGATTGCGGAAGCTCTCCCGGAACTGCCGCACGATCCGGAAGGCGTCGCGCAGGATATCGCGGTCGGCAGAGGACAGCGCCGCTGGCCGCACCAATGCCTCCCGCGAGACATCGCCACGGCGCACCGCCTCGAGCTGCGAGCGCAGCCGGTAGGCCATGAAGACGCGCAGACTCGAGATCAACTCCCGTCCGAACTCCGCTTCGAAGGCGCCGGCTTCGACCAGCGCCTCGATGCGGGCGGCGGTGGGCGTGGCCAGGATGCCGCGGTCCATCGCCATGGTGCGCATGCCGTGGACGATCGGGAAGATGCCGGCCTTCTTGATGTCGATCTCCTCCGCCGCGACGCCGACGCCGACGGTCGCCATGAGGGAGGAGAGCACACCGAGGCTCGGTGTGGCGAAGGTCTCGATCAGGTTGGCGAAGCGGGCCAACAGCGCCTGCTCGCCGCGCATCAGCCCGACCAGCGCGCCCTTGGCCTCGGCCAGCAGTTCGGCGCGGCCGGCAGCGGCGACGGCGTCGAAGAAGATCGCAAGGTTCATCGCCGCCTCGGGAGTGCGCTCCATCACCCAGGCGCGGAGCTGGCGCACCAGCCCATCCATGGACTGCGACCAGACCGGGTTCGAGACCATCACCTGCCCCGGGCAAGGCGGGAAGCCGAAGCCGGCGAGCGCGCCGGAGAATGCCTCGCGGAACATCTGCAGGTCGTTCTCCGGCACCGGCCCGGCCAGCAGAAGGCCATTATCCTGGTCCGTGCGCACGGTCTGCTCGCCCCGCCCCTCGCTGCCCATGACCAGCAGGCAGCCCTGCTCGCGGATGGAGGGGGGCGCCAGCTGTTCGAACAGCTTCACGAAAAGCCGCCGATTGAGGTCGGAGGTGATCTCGGCGATGAGCTCCACCTTCACGCCCTGGCGGTAGAGCCGCTCCACCTGCTCCTGGATCTGCCGTGCCGCCAGGCCGAGTTCCTCGATCCCGCGCGCGCGGTCGATGCGCCCCGGGATGAGTTGCGAATTGCCGGCTACCAGCCCGAGGATGTCGATGTCCTCGAGGAAGCCCGAGTAGGTCCCATCCGGCCCGCGCACGGCGACCCGACGCTTGTCGTGCCGCGTCATCGCTAGCAACGCGTCGAAGATAAAGTCGTCTTCCGCGACCGCCACCACGTCGAAGCGGGAGATGTCGCGAACCGGCGTCTCCAGTGGCAAGCGCTTCAGGACGGCGGCCTTGGAGAGATTCATGCCGGTGACGACGCCGATGCGGTCCCCGTCGCGCACGAAAAGGGCGTTGATGTCGGCCTCGCTCATCATCTGCCCAGCCGCCTCCATGGTGGCAGCGCCGTCGATGACGACCGCCTTGCCGCGCGCCGCATCGCGCACCCGGGCGCGCAGCACGCTCTCGACGCCATCGGTGCGGTGGGCGTCGGCGAAGGCGTCGAGCTTGCGCGAGATCTCGGAGTAGAAGAAGGCGGCGAAGCCGACATTCCTCGCAATCAGCCGGCGGACCACCGCGCCGGGAACGAGGAAGCAGAGCGTCTCCTCGGTGGCGCGGAACTCCTCGCCGGCCGCTCCGTGCACGAGGGCACGACTGTCGAAGCTGTCATGAGGCCCCAGCACCGCCTCGAGGGCGCCATCCAGCCGGACCTCGACCGCGCCCTTGATGACGACGTGCAGTGCCTCGGCGGGCCTTCCCTCAGCGATGATGACCTCGCCCGGCGCGAAGTAGCCGATGTCGAGCGCGGCGCGGATCTCTTCGACCTCCTGCTGCGTCAGGCGGTCGAAGGGTGGGTTGTGGGCATCGAATCCCTCGCTCATCGGAAGGGCGACACCTCGAGGTGCTGGCGCATGCTTCAGGTGGGAGGGAGCGGGGACAGCCTGGCCCCCGCCCCTGCCCTATCGTCAGTGGACGTGCGCCGAGGCGGCGCCGATGCCGGTCTCGGAGCGGACGTATTGCGCATCGAAGGACGCGACCTCCGCCTTGGCGCGCTGGGTCGCGTCCATCTTGGACACCGCCCAGATGCCGACGAAAGCGATGGTCATCGAGAACAGCGCCGGGTTGTCGTAGGGGAAGATCGCCTGGGCATTTCCGAGCGTCTGCACCCAGACCGCCTTCGACAGCACTACCATCACCACCGCCGAGACCAGGCCAAGGAAGCCGCCCACCAGCGCGCCCGTCGTGGTGCAGCCCTTCCACATCGTGCTCATCAGCAGGACGGGGAAGTTGCAGGAGG
>CAYNYQ010000657.1:0-2447 GCA_964401305.1 uncultured Acetobacteraceae bacterium
CCGTCGTCCCGCCGCGCGGCGCGCGGGTGTGCGCCGCGGGGGCGGACCCCCCGCGCCGGCCGCTCTTTCCCGCGCGGCGCCGCGCCTTCGAGCGCATGCCGGCCGAGGCGGCGGCGGATGGCTGGCTGGAGGTCCCGAGCCTCGATGCGCCCGCCCATGCGCTGTCCGGCGAGGCGGTGCTGCTCGCCTCCACCGAACCGGCGAACTACGGCGCCTGGCTGCTGCGCGTGCTGGCCAAGCTCGTGACCTTGCGCGAGACCGGGCTGGACCGGCTGCCGCTGCTGGCGCCGGCCTTCCTGCCATGGATGCGGCCGCTGCTGCGTGCCTATGGCGTGGCGGAGGAGCAGGTCGTGCCGCACGACCAGTTCGCCGCCTACGCGATCCGCCGCCTGCTGGTGCCGAGCATCCGCTGCCCGGGCTTCAACATCGAGCCGTGCGCCCGCGCGCTTTTCGAGAACCTCGCCGAGGATGCCGTGCGCCGCCATCCGGGGCCGGCGCATGCGCTGCTGTATGTCTCGCGCCGCAGCGTCGGGCAGCGCCGGCCCGACTATCGGCGCTGCCTGAACGAGGATGCGGTCATCGCCCTGCTGGAGGGGCTCGGCTTCTACGCCTTCGAGCCCGAGGCGCATCCGGTCGAGCACCAGATGGCGGTCTTCCGCCGCGCGGAACTCGTCGTCGGGCCCTCGGGCGCGGGCATGTTCAACCTCGTCCATTGCCGCGCCGGCACCCGCGTCCTGCAGCTCGAGCCGCTGCCCGACTGGATCGAGGGGCATGCCGCGATCCTCGGCTCCCTCGGCTTCGCACACGGCTTCATCCTCGGCGGCGCCGACCCGACCGACCCCGCGCCGGTGCAGAAGCGCTGGACGGCGGATCTCGATGCGCTGCGCCGTCGGGTGCGGGAGATGATGGGCTGACGGGGCTCCGCCCGTCGGGCGCCGGGGGCGCCGCCGGCGGCGGCATGGCTCACGGCATGGACGGCCTCGGCGGACGCCATGGGTCCCGCTGCAGCGTTTGTTGTGCGGGTGATCCACAGCTTCGGCGATCCCGCCGCCTCCACTCCGACGGGGCGCATCCGCGCTCCGTCCGGGTGGAGATAGGCTGCTCTCGACATTGCGGTTTCTGGAGCAGGAAAGCCGATCAGCTGGCGCCATCTGATCGGATATCGCTCTGGCCGTACCACCGCCCATGGGTCGCGCCCTGTGCCGGCAGCCCGGCCAGCGCCAGCGCCTCGCGCAGCCGGGCCCAGTCGGCCGCCTGGCGCAGCGGGAAGGCGGCGAGCAGCCAGCGCGCGGTGGCGGCCGGGCTCGCCCCCGCCTCGCCATGCCAGTCCGCCCGCACCGCCAGGACGAAGCGTTCGGCGAGGGCGCGGGCCTCCGCCCGGCGGCCGAGCCGCGCCAGCGCCGCCGCCCGCCAGCCGAGCAGCGGTGGCAGCGCCTCGCCCGCCTGCATCGCGGCCTGCAGCGCCGCCGCATCCTCCCCGGCGAGACCGGCGATGACGGCCTGGCCGGCCCAGTGCGCGGCGGTGGGGGCAGGCGTCAGGGCCTGGGCGCGCCGCCCCAGCGCCATCGCCGCCGCGTGCTCGCCGCAGCAGGCGTGGAACAGCGCGCCGGCGAGCAGCGTGGCGCCGTCCCCGGGCGCCAGCTCGAGCGCGAGGCGCATGGGCAGCGCCGCCGGCCCGTGCCGCCCGGCCAGGGCGAGCGACCAGCCGAGGGCGCGCTGGCTGCGGGCATCGGCGGGGTCGAGCGCCACGGCACGGCGGGCGTGGTCGAGCGCGGCCGCCTCCCGCGCGGCGCTGCGCGGCAGGCCGGGGCGCAGCAGGTGCTCGAGGCAGAGCAGATGGGCGAGGGCGGCGCGCGCCGGTGCGAAGCCCGGCGCCGCCGCGGCGGCCTTGCGCAGCAGCGCGAGCCCGCTCTCCCAGCTGCCGCTGCTGATGGCGGCCTGCCCGCGCAGCCAGGGATCGAGCGCCGCCCGGAGCGTCTCCGGCCAGTCGGCCAGCCGCCGCAGCAGCGCCGCCGAGAGCGGCACCTCCAGCCCTTCCGCGAGCTGCCGCAGGAGGTGCCGGTGCGTCGCGCTCCAGCCCTCCGGGCCGAGTTCCACGCGCTCGCTCCACAGCAGCCCGCCCGCCGGGGCGGGGGCGGCGAGGGTCAGCATCAGGCTGATCCGGTCGCCGGCCTGGTAGGCGGTGGCGGCGAGCCGGTGGCCCGCGCCGCGCCACGGATCGGCGCGGTCCACCGGGGCCGGGCCCTCTGCCACCGGCCGGGCGCCGAGCCGCGCGAGCCCGTCGGTCAGCGCCTGCCGCAGGCCCTCGACCAGGTGGGCCCGCGCCGGCGGCACGCCGTTCAGGCCGAAGGGCTCGACCAGCAGCGCAGCGCCGGCGGTGTCGAGGCGCGGCGCCACCCCGCCGTCGCCTGACGGGCTGATCGCGCGCATGGACGGCATGCTCGCCG
>CAYNYQ010000658.1:0-2441 GCA_964401305.1 uncultured Acetobacteraceae bacterium
AGCGTCCAGAAGCTCCAGAAACGCCCTTGCGCCGCGGAGGCCATCCACACATGCAGGTCTCCACGAGCGACGCGACGGCGACCCATCGTGCCCCGCCATCTTCGCCGGAGGCGAACAACGCATTCTTGCGGCTGAGACAGATCGGGCGGATGGCGCGCTCGACGGTGTTGGTGTCGAGCCCGATGCGACCATCCTCGAGGAACCGCACCAGGCCGTCGCGGTGGTTCAGCGCGTAGCGGATGGCCTGCGCGGTCGGGCTGCCGCTGGGCAGGCGGGCAAGCTGCTGCGCGAGCCAGGCGAACAGGTCCTCGACCAACGGCCGGCTGCGCGTCTGGCGAACGGCGCGGCGAAGCTCTGGCAGCTGGCCACGGATCTCCGCCTCGACGGCATAGAGCGCGGCGATGCGCTTTAACGTCTCGGTGGCGATCGGCGCGGTCTTGCCCTTGGCCAGCTCGATGAACTCACGCCGGACGTGGCTCCAGCAGAATGCCAGTGTGATGCCGGTATTGCTCGCGGCCAGCGCCTTGTAGGCGCCGTAGCCGTCGCACTGCACGATGCCCCGGTAGCCGGCCAGCAGCGCCTTCGCGTGCTCGGCGCCGCACCCCGGGGCGTAGCGGAACACCACGGCCGGCGGGTCGGTGCCGCCCCAGGGTCGGTCGTCGCGCGCGATGGCCCAGGCATAGCCCTTCTTTGTCTTGCCGCGACCGGGGTCGAGGACCGGCATCGTGGTCTCGTCGGCGAACAGCCGCGGCGAGGCCAGCAGGATCGCGTGCAGGCGCCGGACCACAGGGGTGATCTCCAGCGCTCCGGCGCCGGCCCAGTCGGCAAGGATCTCGCGGCCGATCTCGATCCCCTGGCGCGCCAGGATCTGCGCCTGGCGATAGAGCGGCAGGTGGTCGGCGTAGCGGGCGACCATCACATGCGCGACCGTCGCCTCGGTCGGCACGCCGCCCTCGATCAGCCGCGCTGGCGCCGGCACCTGCAGCACGACACCAGGACAGGCGCGGCAGGCCAGCTTCGGCCGCCTGGTCACCAGCACACGGAACTGTGCCGGGATGACGTCGAGCCGCTCGGCCGCATCGCAGCCGAGCTCGACCAGCGGCCCCTGGCAGCAGGGGCAGGCCGTCGCCTCCGGCGCCAGGACCTGCTCAATACGGGGCAGATGCGCCGGCAGCCGCCCACGCCCCTCGCGCCGACGCTTTGCCTGCTTCTCCTGCAGCGTCGGCGACGCCTTGCCCGCCTCGGCCGCGTTGGCGGCCAGCGTCGCCTCGATCTCCTCGAAGGCGAACAGCAACTGGTCTTCGGGCAGCCGCTCCGACTTCGTCCCGAACTGCCGGCGCTTGAGCTTCAGCAGCAGGTGGTGGAGCTGCTCGTTCCGTACCGCCAGCGCGTCGCGCTCGGCGGCCAGGCCGTCGCGCTCGGCGATGACCGACAGCAGCAGCGCGCGCAGCGCCGCGGGGTCTTCCGGCAGGCTCGGCATGTCGGTGGTCGCGACGCGCATCGTGGCCGCGATTCTACGCAGGCGCGCTCGGCTTGGGAATCTCCCGCGACGCCTGCACGCGCCGCCAGTCGATCCCATCGAACAGCGCGGCGAACTCCACCGGGGTCAGACGCAGGACGCCATCCACGATCGCCGGCCAGCGGAACGCGCCACCCTCCAGCTGCTTCCAGACCAGCACCAGGCCACTGCCGTCCCAGACCAGGATCTTGATCCGGTCCGCACGGCGCGAGCGGAACACCAGCACCGCACCCGAAAACGGATCCGCGTCCAGCACCTCGGCAGCCAGCGCGGCCAGGCTGTGCGCGCCCTTGCGGAAATCCACCGGCTTGCTCGCCAGCAGGATCCGCGCGCCGGCCGGCAACGCGATCATGCCGCCGAGGCCCGGATCGCCCGCAGCACCGTCAACAGCAGCGTCTCGTCGGTGCCGGGTGCAACTCGCAGAACCGCGCCAGCGAGCTTCACCTCGATCGGAGGCGACGAGCGCGCCACCCCCGTCGGCGGCTCCGACGAACCGGTCGACGCCTCGGGCACAATCGGCACAAAGGCGGGCAGCTCTGACGCCGCCGAAGACGCCCGACGCGCTTGACGTCGCCAGTCGAACACCTGCTGCGGTGACACCTGCCAGCGCCGCGCAACCTCGGTCACCTTGGCACCGGGTGCCGCCGTTTCCATGACGATCCGCGCCTTATCGTCGTCCGACCATTTCCGACGCCGGCCGGGACCAGTCAGAACCTCGATCCGGCGATACCCGATGCCGTTCGCGTCGTCGCTAACGCTATCCATAACGTCGTCCGGATGCCCCCTGCTTCCGAACGACCCAGCACATCACACCACTACCGCGGAAGACGGGCCTCTAGGCCTCGCTTACCCTTCAGCGCTGCAGCGGGCAGGTCGACCGGAAAGAGCGCATCCTGCTCGGCACGCAGCCGGTCGGCGAGGC
>CAYNYQ010000659.1:0-2429 GCA_964401305.1 uncultured Acetobacteraceae bacterium
GGCTGGATCACCGGCCAGGTGATCGGCGTCGATGGCGGGCGGGCGACGCTGCGGGGCAAGGGGTGAGGCCAGGGCACGAGGCGGTTCCGCCCGGTCGCGCCGGCGTGACTCGGGCGCGCGGTGCTATAGCCGACGGCATGAGCATTCCCCTGCCGCGCCGGGGCCTCGCCCCGCTCGCCCTCGCCGCCCTGCTGCCCGCTGCCGCCGCCCGGGCCGCGCCGCCCGCGCCGCTGCGCTTCCGCATCATCCGCGAGGGCAGCGCCATCGGCACCCACCGCGTCAGCTTCGCCGAGCGCGGCGGCGGCGAGATCGCCGCGCTGACCGAGGTGGACATCGCCGTGAAGCTCGCCGGCTTCACCGTGTTCCGCTTCACCCATCGCTTCGAGGAGATCTGGGCCGGGCCGCGGCTGCAACGCGTCGCCTCGCGCCTCGACCGCAACGGCACGGTGACGGAGATGCAGGCCCGGGCCGAGGGCGAGGCGCTGCTGGTGCGCGGGCCCGAGGGCCCGGCGCGCCTGCCGGCGCAGGCCGCGCCGCTCTCCTGGTGGGATGTGGCGCGGATCGAGGCGGAGCGGCCGCTCTTCGACAACAGTTCCGGCAAGCCGCTGCGGCTGACCTGGACGCGCACGCCGCTGCCGCAGGGCGGGCGGCGCTGGCGCTGCACCGGCGACCGCGAGAGCGAGGGCGTCTGGGGCGCCGACGGCACCTGGATGGGCTGGACGACCAAGGGCGACGACGGCTCGGTCGTGGTCTACGAGCGGGCGTGAGCGGGGGCGGCACTCGGCAGGGCGCGGCGGGCGGCGCGCTGCGCGTCGTCCTCGGCGACCAGCTCTCGCGCGGGCTCTCGGCGCTGGCCGGGCTCGACCCCGCGCACGACACGGTGCTGCTGGCCGAGGTGATGGGCGAGTGCACCTATGTGCCGCACCATCCGCAGAAGATCGTGCTCGTGCTCGCGGCCATGCGGCATTTCGCGCAGGCGCTGGCAGCGCGCGGGGTGCGCGTCGAGCATGTGCGGCTCGACGACCCGGCGAATACCGGCACGCTCTCGGGTGAGGTGGCGCGCGCCGCGGCGCGGCACCGTCCGGCGCGCATCATCGCCACCCATCCCGGCGAGTGGCGCGTGCTGCAGGCGATGGAGGCCTGGGAGGCCGAGACCGGCATCCCCGTCGAGATCCGCGACGACGACCGCTTCCTCTGCGACCTCGGCTGGTTCCGCCGCTGGGCGCGCGGGAAGAAGCAGCTGCGGATGGAGTTCTTCTACCGCGAGATGCGCCGCGCGACGGGCCTGCTGATGGAGGGCGCGGAGCCCGCCGGCGGCGCCTGGAATTTCGACGCGGAGAACCGCAAGGCGCTGCCGAAGGGGGTGGTGCCGCCCGCGCCGCGCCGCGCCCCGCCCGACGCGATCACGCGCGAGGTGATGGCGCTGGTCGCCCAGCGCTTCGGCGCGCATTTCGGCCGCCTCGACGGCTTTGCCTGGCCGGTGACGGCGGCGGCGGCGCGGGCGGCGCTGGACGACTTCGTCGCGCATCGCCTGGCCCGCTTCGGCGACTACCAGGATGCGATGGCCAGCGGCGAGCCCTGGATGTTCCACGCCCTGGTCTCGACCAGCCTCAACCTCGGCCTGCTCTCGCCGCGGGAATGCTGCGACGCCGCCGAGGCGGCCTGGCGCGCGGGCCGGGCGCCGCTCAACGCCGTGGAGGGCTTCATCCGCCAGATCCTCGGCTGGCGCGAATATGTGCGCGGCATCTACTGGCTGCGCATGCCGGGCTATGCGGCGCTCAACGCGCTGGAGGCAGGGCGGCCGCTGCCCGGCTTCTACTGGTCCGGCGAGACGCCGATGAACTGCATCCGCCAGGTGGTACGGCAGACGCGCGACCACGCCTATGCGCATCACATCCAGCGGCTGATGGTGACGGGGAATTTCGCGCTGCTCGCCGGGATCGACCCGGCCGCGGTGAACGCGTGGTACCTCGCCGTCTACGCCGATGCCTACGAGTGGGTGGAGCTGCCCAATACCCACGGCATGGCGCTGCACGCCGATGGCGGGTTGATGGCGAGCAAGCCCTATGCGGCGTCCGGCGCCTACATCAACCGCATGAGCGACTACTGCCGCGGCTGCGCATTCGACGTGAAGGCGGCGACGGGCGAGCGCGCCTGCCCCTTCAACTACCTCTACTGGGACTTCGTCGCGCGGCACGCGCAGCGCTTCGCGGGGAACCCGCGGATGGCGATGCCGCTGCGCACGCTCGAGCGGATGGACCCGGCGCGGGTCGCGGCCATGCGGGCGGAGGCGAAGGCCTTCCTGGACGGGGAGGGAATGGCGGCCGGATGGGGCTGACGCGGCGCCGCGCCCCCGCGCTATCCTCGCCCATCCCAGCCCGCGAGGACCGCCCCCGATGACCGACGAGATCGAATGGATGCGCCTGACG
>CAYNYQ010000660.1:0-2425 GCA_964401305.1 uncultured Acetobacteraceae bacterium
GAGCGCCGGCCTGTCACGCCGGAGGTCGCGGGTTCGAGCCCCGTCACTCGCGCCACAGGATGCCGCCGGGCGGTTTTGGCACCGCGGGCGATCGACCCCCACCGAAACGATCGACGCTGCGGGCATCGGCTGCTGGCCCGGTCACGGGCGGCCGCGTACCCCCTTTTCGTTCCCGTGCTGCGGGCCCAGGTCATGCGTCGGAACCCCGTCGGGCCCTATGGCGAAGCGCCGAGGGCAGGGGTATGGTCCGCGCGCGTTGCGCTGCGGCACGGGCGTGGCACCCGCCCCCGGACGGTTCCCCCAGGGCGGATCCGGCTCGTGCGCGGGGCGGCGCTGCCTGCCTTCGCCCTCCGCGAGGCCACGGGGCAGCCTGCCGCAGGCGGATGAAGGGACGGAGCGACGATGACCGAGCCTATGCTGGCCGAGTACTTCCCGATCCTGGTCTTCCTCGGCATCGCCGGCGGCATCGCGCTGGCCATGGTGGGCGGCAGCATGCTGCTGGCGCGCCAGAAGCCCTATGCGGAGAAGCTCTCGGCCTATGAATGCGGCTTCGAGCCCTTCGACGACACCCGCCGCCGCTTCGACGTGCGGTTCTACCTGGTCGCCATCCTGTTCATCATCTTCGACCTGGAGGTGGCCTTCCTGTTTCCCTGGGCCGTGACGCTGGGCGAGATCGGCTGGTTCGGCTTCCTCTCCATGATGGGGTTCCTGACCGTGCTGACCGTCGGCTTCGTCTACGAGTGGCGCAAGGGCGCGCTCGACTGGGAGTGATCCTACGAACCCTGGGCGTTGCCGGGTCGGCCACCGCGGCGGCGCCAGGGTGCTGGAGAGCATGATGAGTGCAACGACCGATACCGCCGCGCCCCAGGGGGTCCCCTCCGGCGCGCCCGGCACCGCCCCGCCGCGCGACACCGCGGCCGGCGTGCTGGCCTGGAACCGCGAGCACCTGCCGCCCGGTCCTGCCCAGGATGCCGTCGTGAAGGGCATCACCGGCGAGATGGAGGACAAGGGCTTCGTCGTCGCCAACCTCGACAAGCTGGTGAACTGGGCGCGCACGGGCAGCCTCTGGCCGATGACCTTCGGCCTGGCCTGCTGCGCGGTGCCGATGATCCACGCCTACATGGCGCGCTACGACCTCGACCGCTTCGGCATCATCCCGCGCGGCTCGCCGCGGCAGTCGGACGTGATGATCGTGGCGGGCACGCTGACCAACAAGATGGCCCCCGCGCTGCGCAAGGTCTACGACCAGATGAGCGAGCCGCGATGGGTGATCAGCATGGGCAGCTGCGCCAATGGCGGCGGCTACTACCACTACTCCTACAGCGTGGTGCGCGGCTGCGACCGCATCGTGCCGGTCGATGTCTACGTGCCGGGCTGCCCGCCGACGGCCGAGGGCCTCGTCTACGGCATCCTGCAGCTGCAGAAGAAGATCCGCCGCACCGGCACCATCCTGCGCGGCTGAAGACGGGGACGATCCTCAGTGGCTGACGAACCCAAGACCGCCGCGGAGGCCGGGACGCCGGCCGCGCCCAGCCGCGCCGCGGCGCTGCGCGCGCTGGGCGAGGCGGTGGCGGCCTCGCTTCCCGCCGGCGCGGTGGAGGAGATCCTGCTCGAGCGCGGCGGCCACGAGCTGGCGCTGCGCCTGCCCCGCGGCGCGCTGCTGCCGGCGCTGGCGCTGCTGCGCGACGACCCGCGCTTCGCCTTCGAGCAGTGCATGGACATCTGCGGCGTCGACTGGCCGGAGCGCGCGGAGCGCTTCGACGTGGTCTACAACCTGCTCAGCCTGGCGCTGAACCAGCGCATCCGCATCGTGGTGCGCACCGATGGCGCGGCGCCCGTGCCTTCGGTCGCCGGCCTCTGGCCCTCGGCCACCTGGTACGAGCGCGAGGCCTGGGACATGTACGGCATCGTCTTCGAGGGGCAGACCGACCTGCGGCGCCTGCTGACCGACTACGGCTTCGAGGGCCATCCGCTGCGCAAGGACTTCCCGCTGACCGGCTATGTCGAGGTGCGCTACGACGAGGCGCGCAAGCAGGTCGTCTACGAGCCGGTGACGCTGACCCAGGACTTCCGCAACTTCGACTTCCTCTCGCCCTGGGAGGCGGTAACGACGCTGCCCGGCGACGAGAAGGTCCACATGAACCGCATCGCGCGCGAGGCCGAGGCAGCCGCGCCGCCGAAGATCGAGGGGCCCGCGCAATGACCGAGGCGCCCGCGCTGCCCGCGCCCGAGGCGACGACGACGACCCGTACGGTCGAGGTCGACAGCCACACCATCAATTTCGGCCCGCAGCACCCGGCCGCGCATGGCGTGCTGCGCCTGATCCTCGAGATGAACGGCGAGGTGGTGGAGCGCGCCGACCCGCATATTGGCCTGCTGCACCGCGGCACCGAGAAGCTGATGGAGTACAAGACCTACCTGCAGG
>CAYNYQ010000661.1:0-2421 GCA_964401305.1 uncultured Acetobacteraceae bacterium
GTGATTCACGCCTGCGGGCGTTCCGCCCTTCGGCGATCACGCTCTACCCGCCGCCTGCCTCGCCTTCCAGCAGCGCCGCGGCCAGGCGCCGCGCCATCGCCACCCATTCGGCATAGGCGGCGGCATCGGCCGTCGCCGCTCGCGCCGCGGTGGCGACGAGCGTCGGCAGTAGCCGCAGCAGCGCGTCCAGCACCCGCCGGTCGCGCTCGGCGCGCAGCCGCTCCATCGCCCGGCCGCCGGCATCCGCCTCGGTCACCAGGAAGAAGGGGCCGTGCTCGTCGGCGGCGGTGCCGGGCCAGCGCTCGAACAGCACCGGCCAGTCTGGCCGGGCCCGCACCTCGATCTGCGGCGCGCCGCCATTCACCGCGAACTTGAAGCGCAGCCGCGGCCAGACCAGCGCACCGAGCCGCAGCCCCTCCACCACCATGTCGAGGTGGCGGTAGCCGCCCCCCGGCATGGCGAAGGCCTCCTGCAGCCGGACCGCGCCGCCGGGGTCGAGCGCCGGCACGGCCGAGGGCGGCACCGCGGCGAGGAAGGTGGCGGCGGGCGGCACGCCGGCGCCGAGGGAAGGCCCAGGGGAAGCTCCAGGGGAGGGCCGGGCGGCAGCCGGCGGCAGGTCCGCACCGAGGCGCCGGCCGAGCAGCCCCGCCCATTCCACCTGCAGCGGCGCTGCCTCCGCGGAAGGCGCGCCCCCATGCCGCAGCGCCAGGGCCACCGCCAGCGCGCCCCCGGGCGGCGGCAGCCGCAGCGCCAGCGTGATGGCGCCGCGGGCCGCATCGGCCCGCCGCCACCCCGTGCTGCGCGCCCCCGGCCGGGTCAGCGAGAGGTCGCCCATGCCGGCCAGCGGCAGGCCCGCCGGCTGCAGCCAGAGCGCGGCCTCCAGCGCCCCCGCCTCGCCGAGGCGCACCGCGACCTCCGCCTCGACCAGGTCGACCCCCGCCGTGGGGATGGCCGGCAGCAGCAGCAGGGCGGGCGCCTCGCCCGGTGCCAGCGCCACCTGCGGCCGCAGCGGTCCTTCCTCGCCGAGCGCCAGGGCCTGCCCGCGGCCCGCCACCACCCGTGCCGCCGCCCAGACCTGCTCCGGCAGGCGTTGCGCCAGGGCGGGCGGCAGGTCCGCCGCCTCCCAGTCCCACCAGGGGGCGAGCACGGCGCGCCGGCCGAAGGGGGCGGTCCAGACCCGCAGCGCCAGCGCCCGGCCAGGCGGCGCGACGCCGGCGGCGACGGTGGGGCAGAGCTCGGGCGGCGCCTCGGCCGCCTCCAGCGACAGGCCGAGGCCGGCCTCGGCGACCACCTCCAGCACCGCCGTCTCGCGCAGCGGGCCGAGCGGGGTGGGCAGCTCGAGCGCAAGCCAGCCCGGCGCAATGTCGTCCGCCGGGACGTGCCAGGCGGCGCGCACCCGTCCGCTTTCCTCGCCCAGCAGCCGCACCCGCAGCGGGCCCGACGCGGCGACCGCGGCCAGATGCAGGCCGATCGCCGAAATCCCCTCGAGGCTGCAGCCTAGGCGCTGCGCCAGCACGAGGCCGCCTTCCTCCGCCTCGGCGCGGCAGGCCGGGTCGGGCGTGGCGGCGATGGCCAGCAGGGGCGCGGCCGGCGGCTCGTCGCCGATGCCCTGGACCAGGCGCGCCATGGCGATGCGCGTCTCCTCCGCCTCCTCGCGCAGCAGGGCCTGGCCGGCGAGCAGCCGCCCGGCCTCGGCCTCGCGCGCCGCCAGCGCGGCGGCCAGCAGGCGGGCGAGGCCGGGCAGCGCCTCGGCCGCGCTGGCGGCGCGGATCACCGGCGGCGGCGCCAGCCCGGCCCAGGCGGCGAGCAGCGGTTCCGGGTCCGCGGCGGCGAGGATGCCGAGCACGCCGGCCGGCAGGGCGGGCAGGGGAAGGGTGGCGGCGGGGGCCGGGTCCGCGGCGGCATGCAGGCAGAGCGCGCCCGGCGCATCGGGCGCCGCCGCGGCGCGCCACAGCGCGATGCCGGGCAGGTCCAGCGCCGCCGCCTCGATCCCGCCGAGCAGCAGCAGGGCGGGGCCGCCGGTGCAGAGCGCGGCCAGCGCCCCGGGTGCTGCGCGCAGCGCGGGCGGGGGGGTATCGGCGCCGCTCACCGCGGCCGCCCCGCCGGCACGACCCGGTCCAGGTGATCCAGGAAGCCGGCCATGCACTCCTCCCATTCCAGGGCGGCGACCCGCCCGGCGGCGCGGCGACCGGTCTCCAGCAGCAGCGCCGGGTCGGCCGCCAGGCGCTCCAGCAGCCCGGCCATCCCGGCGATGATCGCCGCCTCGGCCCGGCCGCGCTGCGGCACCAGGAAGCCGTCCTCGCCATGCGCCACGATCTCGGCGATCTCGCCCGCCGCGGTCGCCACCGGCACGCAGCCCAGGCGCTGCGCCTCCAGCACGGTCAGCGGCACGCCCTCGAAGCGCGAGGGCAGCACCAGCAC
>CAYNYQ010000662.1:0-2415 GCA_964401305.1 uncultured Acetobacteraceae bacterium
CGCGCCGCCTTGGCCTTCTCCACCACGGTGGCGAAGGCCTGCGGCTCGTCGAAGGCGAGCGCCGCGAGGACCTTGCGGTCCATCTCGATGCCGGCGGCCTTCACGCCCGCGATGAACTGGCTGTAGGTCAGCCCGTGCTCGCGCACCGCGGCGTTGATGCGCTGGATCCAGAGGCCGCGGAAGTCGCGCTTCTTGTTGCGCCGGTCGCGGTAGGCATATTGCAGCGCCTTCTCCACCCGCTCCAGCGCGGGGCGGTAGTTGGTGCCGCTGCGGCCGCGATAGCCCTTGGCGAGCTCGAGGACCTTCTTGTGGCGGGCATGGGCGGTGACGCCCCGCTTGACGCGTGCCATGACTCAGACTCCTCCGCTCACCGCAGCCCGTAGGGCGCCCATTGCAGGACGGTCAGCGCGTCCTGATGCTCGAGCACCTGGCTGCCGGTGTTCTGCCGCTTCACCTTGGAGGAGCGGTTGCGCAGCTGGTGGCGCTTCTTGCCGGGGCCGGCCAGCACCTTGCCGGTGGCGGTCTGGCGGAAGCGTTTCTTCACCGAAGACTTCGTCTTCATCTTGGGCATTTCGGACCTCCTGGTCGGGGGAGGCGTCCGGCGGCCCGGGATGGGACGCGGACGCGTCGAGGCGGCCGGGCATGCCCCACAGGCACCGGCTCGCCGCGCGGGCGGCACATACAGGGCGCACCCGGATGGCGCAAGGCGCGGCGGAGCGCCCGTGGCGGGCCGCTCAAAATGTCTCATGACACACATTCAAATCGCGTATCGGTGTAGATTTTCTAAAAGTCTGGACAAACCCCTACGGTTCCGCGAAGGTGCCGGCGCACGATCAACCGAAACGTTTGCCTTGGCCCCCGCCTCCGCGCGGCATCGGGCCGGTGCGCCAGGATGGGTGCAGGGCGACTGGCCGAAGGATTCGGGATAAGCGCAATGACCATCTCGTCGATCTCGCTCGCCCAGGTTTCCGGCGGCCTGCTCAACCTGTCGGACTTCAGCGGCGCCGGCAGCCTGACCGTCAGCGGCACGCTCGCCACCGGCAACGGCACCAACCAGGACCGCACCGTCACCGTCGAGGCCTTCGTCAACGGCAACTGGGTGGCCGTCGGCTCCGGGACCGTGCCCGGCTCCTCCGCGCCGGCCAATACCAGCGGCATCGGCTGGTCGGCGACGATCACCGCCACCAACCTCGCCACCGGCCCCCTGGCCAACATCGACGGCGCCGCCGTGCCCTTCCGCGCCGTCATCCCGAGCGCGAACAATCCCAACAACCCGAACACCATCAACAGCGGCAGCGGCCTTCCCGTCACGGTGGACACCGTCGCCGACACCGGCGTCACGATCGACATCACCGACGTCGTGCCCGGCGCCGCGCCCGAGGTGCTGTACACGCTCGGCGGCCTCGGCGCCGGTTCCACCGCGACGATCACCTTCACCGGCTCGGGCGGCGGGTCCGTGCAGGCGGTGGTCGGCGCGAATGGCAGCTTCACGGCCGATGTCTCCGGCCTCGTCGGCGATGTCAGCGCCGCCGTCGCCGTCGCGGATGCGAACGGCAACCTCGTCTCCGGCACCGGCGACACCCAGCCCGGCGACCCGGTCTGCTTCTTCCCGGGCACGCTGATCGCCACCCCGGCCGGCCCGGTGCCGGTCGAGGCGCTGCGCGCCGGCGACCAGGTGCTGACCGCCGATGGCCGCCAGGCGGTGGTGCGCTGGATGGCCCGGCAGTCGGTCGCCACCCGGTTCGCCGACCCGCTGAGGGCCCTGCCCATCCGGATCCGCGCCGGCGCCCTGGCCGAGAGCCTGCCCGTCCGCGACCTGCTCGTCTCCCCGCGCCATGCGCTGCTGGTCGAGGGCGTGCTGGTCCAGGCCGGCGCCCTGGTCAACGGCACCACCATCGCCCGCGAGACCGATGTCCCCGAGGTCTTCACCTACTGGCATGTCGAGACCGCCGACCACAGCCTGATCCTCGCCGAGGGCGTCGCGGCCGAGACCTTCGTCGACAACGTCGACCGCGAGCGCTTCGACAACTGGGACGAGTACCTGGTCCTGGTCGGGCAGGCCGAGCCGGTCGCCGAGATGGACCTGCCGCGCGCCAAGTCGCACCGCCAGGTGCCGGCCGCCGTCCGCGCCCTGGTCGAGGCCCGGGCCGACGTCCTCCGCGGCAAGGTCGCCGCGGCGGCCTGATCCCCTCCAGCGGGCCTCCAGGGGGCGGTCCGCACCGCGCGGGCCGCCCTTCTCGCGACCCGCGCGCACGGCCTTGATGCGCCGCGGCACGCCTTCGCCTATACCGGCCGGGGTCCAGCGATCCGCGCGGGGAACGGCATGGCGGCGAGTTCCATCCTCATCGGCCGCGGCGAGGGCGGCCCGGTCGAGCTGATCCTCTCCCGCGCCAACCGCCACGGCCTGGTGGCCGG
>CAYNYQ010000663.1:0-2409 GCA_964401305.1 uncultured Acetobacteraceae bacterium
TCTGCCCTCTACTCAGCCACGGTGCCCTGGAGCTCTTCGCGTCGGCGGCCAGCGCCACGGCCAGCCCGGTGGCGGCGGCCAGCGCGGTGCCGCGCGGCGGCCCGAGCGGCTCGCCTCTGGCCGGCAGTGCCGCGGCGGGGGCGGGCCCGTCGGCCGCGCCGTCCTGGCGGAAGGGCAGCCCGGCCAGGATCAGCAGCAGCATCACGACCGAGAAGAACCCCCAGCCGTAGATCACGTGGTCCGCCGCCGCCGCCTCGGCGCTGCCGAGATACTGCGCCACCACGACGATCCCGAGGGCACGCACCCCGTTGGCCAGGATCGGCACCACCACGGCCAGCACCATGACGGTCAGGCGGCGCCAGGGGCTGCGGAACATGACGATGGCATAGAGCGCGCCGAAGGCGATGGCGGCGATCAGGAAGCGCAGCCCGGCGCAGGCCTCGGCGACGTGGAAGGTGCCGACCGTGGTGTCGATCAGCATGCCCTCGCGGTGATAGGCGATGTCGAGCACGCCGAGGCCGATCTCGATCATCCACGCCGTCAGGTCCTGCAGGCGCGGCGTGGCGAATTCGCCGAAGGGCACCAGGAAGACGAGGTAGAGCAGCGGCGCCGCCATGACGCGCGAGACCCGCCAGCCGAGCACCGCCAGCACCAGCACCCAGAGCATGCCCATGGCGGCGAGCTGGCGGCCCTCCATGATGCCGAGCCGCTCGGCGGCGAGCCAGGCGAGGCCGGCGGGCAGCATCAAGAGCGCCGCCGCCGGCAGGGGGCTGGGCGCCAGCCCGGCCAGGCGGTGCCGGCGCTGCCAGGCCAGCCAGGCGGCGATGGGCCCGATCAGCCAGCAGTGATTGTAGGCGGTGGAGGTGTTCCAGACCTCGACGGCCGCCATGGCTTCGGCGGCGAAGAGCCAGCCGAGCAGCGCGAGCCCGAGGCCGAGGGCGAGCAGCGCCCCGCGCCAGGCGGCGCCGGAGAGGCGCGAGGAGGGCGGCGCGAGGGTGGCGATGCCGTCAGCCATGGCGCGTCGCCTCCGCCAGTCCACGGGGGCACGCCATGCCGCGGCAGGCGCGGCACCCTGCCCCCGATCCCGCATCGCTCATGCTGCCCGCCCCATCCATGCCGCGGCGCCCCCGGGACGAGGCGCCGCGCCGACGTTGCGCTTCATACACCACTGGCCGCCCGCGCGCCCTTCACGTCATGGGCCCGGGCGGCGGGCTCCGGCGCCGGTTGCCCCTCGAGCGCCGCGTCGAGCCGGGTAAGCGCCGCCGCCCAGACATGGTTGGCCTCGACCGCCGCGCGGCCCGCGGCACCGAGGCCGGGATGCGCGCCATCCAGCACCGCGGCGGCGGCGGCGGCCATCGCCTCGGCGCCGTCGGCCATCAGCAGGTCGCGGCCGGGCACGGCGCGCACCCCCTCGAAGGCCTGCGGCGAGGCGATGACGGGCCGCGCCATCGCCATCGCCTCCAGCACCTTGTTCTGGATCCCCCGCGCGATGCGCAGCGGCGCGACGGCCAGGGCGGCATGGGCGACATAGGGCCGCACATCCGGCACCGTGCCGGTGACGTGCACGCCGGGCCGGTCGCGCAGCGCCAGCACGGCGGGGGCGGGGTTGGCGCCGACGATGTGGAATTCGGGCGCCGGGTCGCGCGCCGCCCGCAGCCGCGGCAGCACTTCCTCGGCGAACCAGAGCACCGCCTCGACATTCGGGCGGTAGTTCATGGTGCCGGTGAAGACGATCGCCGGCGCCTCGCCGCGATAGGGGCTGGGGTGCCGCGCCGCCGGGTCGAAGCGGACGAGGTCGACGCCGTTGTCGACCCAGCCGATGCGCCCGCCGCAATCCGGCGCGAGGGCGGCGAAGCGCATGGCCTCCGCCTCCGAGACGAAGAGGGAGAGGTCGAAGGCCGCCGCCGCGCGCCGCTCCAGCGTCAGCAGGGTCCGCCCCTCGCGCGCCCAGACCTGGCGCATCGGCGGCTTCGCGTCGGCGGCATAGGCGAGCCACTTCTCGGAATCGACGTCGACCATGTCGAGCACGCGGCGCAGGCGCGCGCGCCCGGCGGCCGGGCCCATCAGGTAGGGCGCCATGGCGGAGGAATAGACCAGCGCCGCATCCCAGCGATGCGCCGCCAGCCCGCGCGCCACCCAGTCGGCAAGGCCGGGCTCGTGGAACCAGCCGAGGGTCAGCGGCAGGCCGGGCCGCAGCCGGAGCAGCGCCCGTGTGGTCTGCGTCCGGCGCCCGACGGGGCGCGCCTCCACCTCGGCACAGCGGGCGCGCAGCACCGGCAGGTGGGCGAGGTCCGCGGGGTCGTCCACGAGGCAGCCGAGATCGACCTCCCACCGCCCGGCCAGGTGGTCGAGCATGTGCCAGGCACGGATCTTCTCCCCCTTCTCCGGCGGGTAGGGGATGCGATGGGC
>CAYNYQ010000664.1:0-2405 GCA_964401305.1 uncultured Acetobacteraceae bacterium
CGCGCCTGGCCGGCGAAGGGGTGGTTCTCCTCGTCCGGGTGCTCGCCGGGCGTGCCCTTGGGCGGCGGGATGCGGGTGTTGTAGCCATGCATGTCGGCGCCGAGCGTATCGGGGAGGATGCCGGCATCCAGCACCTGGCGCGCGATGCGGAAGGAGAAGTGGCTGCCATGCCCGACATCGATCTTCAGCCCCTTCTCCAGCGCAGCCTTGACGATCGGATGCACCTTCCCGTCCTTGTCGACGAAGCCGCCCGGATGGCGCGTGAAGGGATGCGCCAGGATGTCGCCCGGACGCATGATCTCGACGATCCCCGGCAGGATCGCGTCGGGATCGACGCCGTTGAGCCCGCCCTCCGGCAGCGCCCAGAGCTGGCCGAAATGGATGTAGACCGGAAGGTCCGCCTCGCGCCCGATCTCGGCGGCCTTCTCCATCGCCGCGATGCCCCAGCGGGCGAAGCCGCCGATCTCGGCATGCGCCTTCACACCGCGTACCAGGTCGCGGTTGGCCTGCGCCGCCTTCACCGTGGCGCGGACATCGATCTGCTCCGGCCCGTAGAGCGACGGGTAGTAGTGCCCCTCGAGCCCGCCGACGACATAGGCGGAGATGAAGGCGAGCACGCGCGAGGTCGCGGGCTTCGCAATGAACTCGCGGAAGCCCGGGAAGGTCATGCAGGACGGGCCGCCCTGGTCGACCAGCGTGGTCACGCCGGACTGCACGCCCACCATGTCGGCCGGCATGCCGAAGCGGCCGGAGACATAGGTGAAGACATGCGCATGGGTGTCGATCAGCCCGGGCAGCACCAGCCGGCCGCGGCAATCGGTGACCGCCTTCGCCGCGCTCGGCAGGATCTCCGGCGTCACCGCGGCGATGCGGCCGCCGCGCACCGCGACATCCATCACCCCGTCGATCCCCGCATCGGGATCGATGACATGTCCGCCCTTCAGCAGCAGGTCATAGGTCTCGGTCGCCATGGCGGTTGCTTCCTCAACGATGGCCGAAGCGGCCGAGGATGATGCGCTCGGCCAGCACCACGATACCATAGAGGCCGAGGCCGACCACGCAGAGCGCGCAGATCGAGGCGAGGATCAGCGCCGTCTCCGCCTGGCTCGCGGCAAACAGGATCAGGTACCCGAGCCCGGCCTGCGCCGTGATGAACTCCCCCACCACCACGCCGATGATGGCGAAGGTCACCGCGATCTTCAGCCCGGAGAACCAGTAGGGCAGCGCGTAGGGGAAGCGCACCGCGGTGAAGACCTGCCAGGCGCTGGCGCTGTAGGCGCGGCAGAGCCGGAGCATGTCGGGCGGCGTCTGGTTCAGCCCCGTGGTTGTGGCGATCACCACGGGAAAGAAGGCGATGAAGAGCGAGAAGGTCAGCCGCGATTCGCTGCCGATGCCGAGCCAGACGATGAACAGCGGCGCCAGCGCGATCTTCGGGATCAGCTGGAAGAAGACCACGTTCGGGTAGAGCGCGAGCCGCGCCCATTTCGAATAGACCAGCAGCACCGCCAGCGCCGTGCCGAGGACCGCGGCGAGGATGAAGCCGCCCAGTGCCTCCAGCGTCGTGGGCACCAGGTGCTTCATCAGGAATGGCCAGGCGGAGACGATGCGCTCGGCGACGTCCGTCGGCGCCGGCAGCACCACCTGCGGCACGTCGTAGATCCGCACCAGCGCCTGCCACAGGCCGAGAACCACGGCGGCGAAGGCGATCGGCAGGCCGACCTGCAGCGCACCCTGGCCGATGGCGGCGCGGCGGCGGGCGGCGGTGGTGGCGGTCGGGATGGCGCTCTCCGACATCAGGCGGCCGCCTTCAGCCCGTGGTCGATCATGCCCCGCAGGCGCGCGACGATGGCGTTGAACTCGGCGCTGTCCTGCACCGCGGGGTCGCGCGGCCGGGCGAAGGGGATGGGCACGTCGGCCACCACCACCGCGGGGCGTCGCGTCATCACCAGCACGCGGTCGGAGAGCAGCACGGCCTCGCGGATCGAGTGCGTGATGAAGATGCCGGTGCGCCGCACGCCCGGCGCGTGGTCCTTCTCCCAGAGGTCGAGCAGCAGCTCGGCCATGCCGTCGCGGGTGATGGCGTCCAGCGCGGAGAAGGGCTCGTCCATCAGCAGCAGCGGCGGGTCGTGGATCAGCGCGCGGCAGAGTGCGACGCGCTGGCGCATGCCGCCCGAGAGCTCGGAAGGTCGCTTCGCCTCGAAGCCGGCGAGGCCCACAAGCGCCAGCAACTCCTCCGACCGCGACCGGTAGCGGCCCTCGTCCAGCTTCATCATGCGGATGGGGAAGAGCACGTTCTCCCGCGCCGTGAGCCAGGGCAGCAGCGTCGCGTCCTGGAACACCAGGCCGGCATCGCGCCGCGGCCCCATCACCGTCTCGCCGCCGATCGTGATGCGGCCGGCGCTGAC
>CAYNYQ010000665.1:0-2405 GCA_964401305.1 uncultured Acetobacteraceae bacterium
TGGGCGGCTACCAGCAGGACCGGCCGGAGGTGGTGCTGGCCGACCTTGCCTGCCGCATGCTCGGCCAGCGGCGGGACAGCGCCGGCCAGGTGCTGCTGGTGCATGACTGCGCCGGCACGCGGGGGGTGAGCGGCGCGCCGCTGCTGGCGCGCGGGGCGGATGGCCAGTGGGCGGTGGCGGGCATCGCCTCCAGCGTCGCGCTGGAGCTGGCGCTCGGCGCGGCGGTGCCGGTGGCAGCGGCCCTGAGGTGACCGGCGCACCCCGGGCGCCGCGACGGGGTCCAGCGGCCGGCCCGCGCACCGACCCGACCGGCATCGGGGACACCGTGCCCCCGGATGGCCGGGCAGACTCGTCGCGCCGATGGCGGCTATACCACGCGTCGATGCAGCACCGGACCGGAGGGCTCATGCGGCCGAGGAGCAGCCCATTCGCGGCGTGACGGGCCATGCCCGCCGGCCGGGCCGGCGCGCCGCCACGCAACCCGACGCCCAGCCCCGGCGCGGCTGAGGCGGTCGCGCCCCCATGGAAGGCGACGGCCTCGGCCTGCCGCAGGTGATGGCGCTGCTCGCCGCCGGGGTGCTGGCGGTGCCGATCTTCCGCCGGCTCGGCCTCGGCTCCGTGCTCGGCTACCTGGCCGCGGGGGTGGCCATCGGCCCCTTCGGCCTCGGCCTGGTGCGCGACACCGCGGCGATCCTCCACGTCGCCGAGCTCGGCGTGGTGCTGTTCATGTTCGTGGTGGGCCTGGAACTCGCCCCGGCGCGGCTCTGGCGCATGCGCGGCGAGATCTTCGGCCTCGGCCTGGTGCAGGTCGGCACCTGCGCGGCGCTGCTGACCGGCGCGGGGCTGGCGATCGGCCTGCCGCCGGCGGTCGCCTTCATCGCCGGCATCGGCTTCGTCATGACCTCGACCGCCATCGTGATGCAGTTGCTGGAGGAGCGTGGCGCGATCTCGACCGAGGGCGGGCGGCGCATCTTCGCCATCATGCTGCTCGAGGACCTGACCGTGGTGCCGGTGCTGGCGCTGATCGCCCTGCTGGTGCCGGATGCGCCGTCGGCGACGCTGGCCGAGCGGGCGGCGGCGGTCGCCATCGGCCTCGGCGCGATCGCCGCCCTGCTCGCCGCCGGCCGCTGGCTGCTGAACCCGCTGTTCCGGCTGCTGGCCGGGGCGCAGGCGCGGGAGGTGATGACCGCGGCGGCGCTGCTGGTCGTGCTCGGGGCGGCGCTGCTGCTCGAGCGCGGCGGGCTCTCCATGGCGCTCGGCGCCTTCCTGGCCGGGGTGCTGCTCTCGGGCTCGGCCTTCCGCCACCAGCTGGAAGCGGATGTGGAGCCGTTCCGCGGCATCCTGCTCGGCCTCTTCTTCATCGGGGTCGGCATGGCGCTCGACCTCGGCGTGGTCGCCGCGGAGTGGCGCCTGGTGCTGGCCGGCGTGGTCGGCTGCATGGCGCTGAAGATGTCCGGCGTCTACGCCGTGGCGCGGCTGACCCGGGCGGGCCACCGCGAGGCGCTGCTGCGCGCCACGCTGATGTGCCAGGGCGGTGAATTCGCCTTCGTCCTCTACGCCGCCGCGGCGGCCTCCGGGGTGATCGACGCCAAGGTCAACGCGGTGATGACGGCGGCGATCGTCGTGTCCATGGCGCTGACGCCGCTGGTGGTGCTCGCGCATGACCGGCTGCTGCCGAAGCCGCGGCCCTCGCTGGATGGCGTGGACGCGGTGCGCGACATCGGCGCCGCGGTGCTGCTGATCGGCTTCGGGCGCTTCGGGCAGATCGTCAGCCAGCCGCTGCTGGCGCGCGGGCACCAGGTCTCGCTGATCGACCGCAATGCCGACGCGATCCGCGAGGCCGCCGATTTCGGCTTCAAGGTCTACTACGGCGACGGCACGCGGCTCGACATCCTGCGCGCCGCCGGCGCGGCGGAGGCGCGGGCGATCCTGGTCTGCATCGACGACGCCGCGGCGGTGCGGCGCATCGCCACGCTCGCCCGCGCGGAATTCCCCCTGGTGCCGGTGCTGGCGCGGGTGCGGGACCGCGAGGAGGCGCTGGCGCTGCTGGGCACCGATGTCGCCTTCCAGATCCGCGAGACCTTCGAATCCGCGCTGGTCTTCGGGCAGGCCGCGCTGCAGGCGCTGGGCGACGACCCGGAGACGGCGGCGGAGACCATCGCCGCGGTGCGCCGGCGCGATGCCGAGCGCCTGGCGCTTCAGGTGGGCGGCGACATCTATGCCGGCCGCGAGCTGCTGCACGGCAACCTCGCGCCGCGGGACCCCGGCCACGGGTGATCCCGCCGCGGCCGATCCGGCCGCCATCCGTCGACCACATGGCGTCACGAAATCGTCATGTCTCCGTATTCTTCGGCGGCTAGAGCGTGATCGCCGAAGGGCGTAACGCCCGCAGGCGTGAATCACGC
>CAYNYQ010000666.1:0-2401 GCA_964401305.1 uncultured Acetobacteraceae bacterium
GCCTTGCGCTTGGCCGCGCGCTCGGCGCCGTCGGCGTAGTTCCACATGTGCAGCACCTCGTTGGGCTGCGGCGCCTCGCCGACCCAGAGGCCGACATTCTTCGAGTACCGCTCCCGCATCGGCATGATCTTCAGGTAGGCCTCGGCCCATTTGCGCGCCTGGCCCACCTGGGTGCGGTAGATGCGCAGCTCGTAGATGCCGCCCTCCTTCTCGGGCGGGACGATCGGCTTCATCGGGTGGATGAAGCGGATCTCCTGGCGCTCGAGCAGGGGCATGATCCGCGGCGTGTATTCCGTGGTCCAGGCCTTGTTCTTCTGCAGCTCGGCGCGCAGCCGCGCCCTCTCATCCAGGCTGTCGTAGGACCAGAGGTGCCAGACCTGGTTCAGCGGCCCGTGCTCGGTGGTCCAGTAGCCGTGGTTCACGCCGTAGTCGTTGCCGCGTGCAGGGCGGCCGATGGTGCGGGCGTATTCCAGGTATTCCGGCAGCTTGCCCGGCTTGAGCGTGTACATGCGGAGCTCATTGATCATCGCGTCCTCCCTCGGGTGCGGCGCGCAGTATGCGCCGCTTCGCCCGTGGACGGGAGGGCGAGCAGGGCCCCGCCTCAGCCGCCCCGCAGCAGCGCCGCGAGCGCCGCATCCACCCCCGCGACCGCGCGCCCGCTGGGCGCCGCGTAGCTCCCCTGCGCCGGCTTCGGCAGGCCGAGCGCCGCCAGCCCCTCCAGCAGCTTCACCCCGCAGGCGATGCCGTCCAGCAGCGGCACCGCCGCGCGCACCTGCAGCCGCGGCCCCATGCCGGCCAGCGCCGCGCCGCCCAGCACCACCGCATCCGCGCCCTGCGCGACCAGCGCGCCGATCGCCTCGGCCAGCTCGGCCTCGACCCGCGCCGGGTCGCGCACCGCGTCCTGCGGCGTGGAGGGGATCGTCGCCAGCCCCGCCAGGCGCGCGCCCAGCCCGTGCCGCGCCTCGATCAGCTCACGGTAGGGCGCGACGGCGCCCATGGTCACCAGGCCGAAGCGCCCGCCGAGCAGGCAGGCGGTGAGGCAGGCGGCCTCCGTCATGCCGACCACCGGGCAGGGCATCAGCTGCCGCGCCGCATCCAGCGCCGTGTCGTGGCTGACCGCCAGCAGCACGCCCTCGACCTGGCCGGCATGCCGCGCCAGCAGCTCGAGCAGCGCATGGCCGGCGACGACGTTCTCCGCCCGGGTCGAGATCACCGCGGGGCCGAAGCGCGGCGTGGCGGGGATGATCTCCGTCCCCGGCGCCGCGGCGGCGCGGGCGGAGGCGGCGCAGAGCGCGGTGATCGCCTCCGTCGTGTTGGCATTGGCCACCAGGATGCGCATGGTCCCTCGGTCCCTCCGCTGCGGAGGGCGCCATGCTGCGGCAGGCGGCGGCCCGCGGCCAGGGCGGGCGTGCGGCGCGTGCTACCCGCCGACCATCCCCGGCGGCGCCTGCACCGCGACGCCGCCCCGCCGCGCCCCCGCCTCGACCGAGCGGAAGACGGCGCGGTAGCTCTCCGGCAGGGTCCGCGCCCCGGGTGTAGAGAGCCAGAGCCGCAGCAGGGCGCGCTTGCCGGCCTCGGGCACCCCCGCGGCGTCCTCGGCGCCGGCGCGCTTCCAGACCAGCAGCGGGTTGCGGAACAGCAGGTCGCCCGGGTGCAGCGGCACGTTCAGCGCGAGGCCTGGCGCCGCGGCCACGCCCTCCAGCGCCGCCAGCGCCGCGCGCTCCTCCTCGCCGAGCGCCGCCTCGGCGATGGCGTCGTGGTCGCAGCGGCTGACGAAGACGCCGCCCTCGGTGGAGAAGACCGGCACCGGCACCGGCGCGCCGCCCTCGGGCGGGGCCTGCGGCAGGCCACGATGCAGCGTCGCCAGCGCCGCGCGGTCCTGCTTCAGCAGGGCGTTGTGCAGCGCCGGGGCCGACAGCAACGTCACGCTGCCCCCCGTCGGTTCCTGCCGCAGGCAGAGCAGCACCACGGCATCGGCCGGATCGGCCTTGAAGCGCATCGGCGCGCCGAGCGGCGGGCCGGCCCCGCCGGTCTGGCCCAGCACCAGGCTGCCGGCGCCGTCCTGCGGCAGCGCCGTACCGAGCCGCGCCCCGATCAGCCGCAGCATGGCCTCGAGCCGCGCCGGCGTGTCGAACCGCCCGAGCGGCAGGCCGCGCAGCAGCACGAAGCCGCGCCCCGTCTCCATCCGCGCCGTGACCTGGTCGAGCAGCGGGCCGAGCCGCGGCAGCCGCGCCGCGGCGGGTGCGTCCAGCCCGGCCTCGAGCTCGGCCGCCTCCTCGGCGCCGATCGGCAGCATCCAGTCGGCGGGGGTGAGGTCCGCGCCGCTCCAGGCGGCGGGACCGGCCTGGGGCACCAGGCGAAGGGGGGGCAGGATCATCGGCGCAAACCCTAGCACCCCTAG
>CAYNYQ010000667.1:0-2395 GCA_964401305.1 uncultured Acetobacteraceae bacterium
CCGCCTCCTGGCGGATCAGCTCGGCCAGCAGGCCCGTGGTGTCGCCATGCCCGCCACCGCCGGGATTGTCCTGGGTATCGGCCAGGATCACCGGCCGCCCCGCGCCGCGCGAAGCGGCGATGGCCTGCGCCACGCCCTCGGCCGCCGGCGGCACGGCGACGGCGAAGGCCGCCTCCTGCGCGTCCATCCAGGCCTTCAGCGCATCCGCCGCCGCCTCGGCCGCGGCCGTCGTCTCCGCATAGGCGGCGATGGCCGGGCCGCAGCCCTCGAAATTGCAATAGGGAAAGCCGAAGCAGAAGGCGAGCTCGGCGCAGCCATGCAGCGCCGCCAGGCGCGCGCGCTCCGCCATTGCGCCGGCCATCGGCGGCACCAGCGTGCATTGCGCCGTCAGCGGCGTGAGATAGTCGAGGCGGCGATAGGCCCGCGCCCAGGGCGCACCGCGGCGGATGCGCGCCAGCGCCAGCGCCGCCGCCCGTGCGCCGGCCTCGTGCATGTCCACATGCGGATAGGTGCGATAGGGCGAGAGCGCATCGGCCAGCGCCGCCATCCGCGGCGTCAGGTTGGCATGCGGGTCGAGGCTGGCGGTGATCGCCACCGCCGGCCCGACCACGGCGCGGATGCGGCGCAGCAACTCGCCCTCGGCGTCGTCGAAGCCCTCGGCCAGCATCGCGCCGTGCAGCTCGAGCACCACGCCGTCGAGCGGCCCGGCCTCCAGCGCATCGGAGAGGCCGGCGAGGATCAGCGCCACGACTCGCTCGAAGGCCTCGGCGGTGACGGGTCCGGCGGGGTTCGCCACGGCCCAGGCCAGCGGGACGACCTCCGCCCCCGCCGCCTCCAGCGCCGGGACGATGCCGGCCATCGGCAGCGCGATGCCGCGCAGCGTCTCCAGCATGGCGGTGCCGCGCTGCACACCCGGGAAGTCGCCGGGCCTGACGAATTGCGCCCAGCCCGTGGTGTGGGGCGCGAAGCTGTTGCTCTCGTGCTGGAAGCCGGCGACGGCGATGCGCATGTGCGTCAGGCCGGCGCGTTCGCCGTCTCGACCACGGCATCGGCCAGCACGCGCAGCCCGGTCTCGGCCCAGGCGCGCGAGATGCTCTCGGTCGGGTGGTGGCTGATGCCGCCATGGCAGGGGATGAACAGCATCACCGCCGGCATGCGCGCCGCGGCGTGGTAGGCGTCGTGGCCGGCACCGGAGAGGATGTCGCGGTGCTTCGCGCCGTGCCTGGCCGCGGCCGCGCGCAGGCGCCCGGCCAGCCGCGCGTCGAAGACCACGCGCGGGAAGGACCAGTAGGGCTCGCGCACCACGCCGAGGCCGCGCCGCGAAGCGATCGCCGCGAAGGCGGCATCGGCGGCGTCCAGCAGGCCGCGCAGCGTCGCGTCCTCGGGGTGGCGGTACTCGAAGGCGAAGCGCGCCCCGCCGGGCACCACGCCATCGGCGCCTGGGTCGACGAGGAAGCGGCAGACCGTCATCCGCCCCTCCGGCGCGCGATCGTACAGGATGCGCTCGCCCGCGGTGATCATCTCGGCGGCGGCCAGCACCGCGTCGCGCCGCATCGCCATCGGCGTGGTGCCGGCATGGCTGGTCTCGCCGGCCACGGTGACGAGGGCGCGCTCGGTGGCGAAGCCGCCGGTGACGACGCCGATATCGAACCCCTCGGCCTCCAGCACCGGTCCCTGCTCGATATGCGCCTCGAAATAGGCGACCGCGTTGCGCAGCAGGGCGGGGTCGGCCGCGCCGGCCCAGCCCGTGGCGCGCAGCGCGTCGCCGTAGCGCTCGCCATCGTCGAGCGCGCGGCGGTCCAGCACCTCCGCCTCCGGCAGCACGCCCATCGCGCCGGCGGCGCCGATCATGGAGGGGCTGAAGCGGCAGCCCTCCTCGCTGGTCCAGTTCACCAGCACGATCGGCGCCTCGGTGACCGTGCCCGCCTCCTGCAGCGCGCGCAGGATCTCGAGCCCGGCCAGCACGCCATAGGGCCCGTCGAACTTGCCGCCCGAGGGCTGGGTGTCGAGATGGCTGCCGACCAGCACGGGCGGCCGCGACGGGTCCCTGCCCTCCCGCCGCAGCGCCATGTTGCCGAGGCGGTCGACGCTGAGCGTCAGCCCGATGGCGTCGCCCCAGCGCGCCAGCAGGTGCCGCGCCTCGGCATCGAGGGCGGAGAGCGCGGGGCGGTTGCAGCCGCCCTCGGGCGTCGCGCCGATGGCCGCCATCGCCATCAGGTCGGCCCAGAGCCGATCGACCGAGACCGGCAGGTTGGCCTGGCGCGGCCGATTCACGCCCTCGCTGGCGCCCGGACGATCGGACGCGCTCATCGCCGCACCAGCCCCGCCGTCGCCAGCGCCGCATCGGCCAGCACGCGCATCCCGGCCTCGGCCCATTCGGGGGTGATGCTCTCGG
>CAYNYQ010000668.1:0-2391 GCA_964401305.1 uncultured Acetobacteraceae bacterium
CTCCGGCGCGCGCATCGCCGCGGCGGCGAGGATCGCCGCGCGCAGCCGCTCGGTGCCGATGGGCTTCCGCTCATAGCTGTCCATCCCGGCGGCGAGGCAGGCCTCCTCGTCCTCGCGCATCGCCGCCGCGGTCAGGCCGATGATCGGGATGCGCGCCGCGGCGCCGGGCAGCGCGCGGATCGCCCGCGTCGCCTCCAGCCCATCCATGCCGGGCATCATCATGTCCATGATGACGAGGTCGTAGGGTCGCGCCTTCGCCGCCTCCAGCGCCTCCCGCCCGTCGGAGACGGCGTCGATGCGGTGCCCCATCTGCTGCAGCCGGTGCGTCAGCACCAGGCGGTTGGTGGTGTTGTCCTCGGCCAGCAGGATGCGCAGGCGCGGCATCTCCTGCGCCGGGGCGGCGGGCGGCTGGCCGCCGGCCGGCGGGTCGAGCATGGCCGCGCGCAGCAGGATGTCGAAGCTGAAGACGCTGCCGGCGCCGGGCTCGCTGTCCACCCGGATGGTGCCGCCCATGCGCTCGACCAGCTGGCGGCTTATGGCGAGGCCGAGACCCGTGCCGCCGAAGCGGCGGGAGGTGGAGGCATCCACCTGGCGGAAGGCGGAGAAGAGGTGCGGCAAGGCCTCGGTCGGGATGCCGATGCCGCTGTCCTGCACCGCGAAGCCGAGGCGGACCTCGCCCGCCCCGGCGGGCAGCCGGCGCAGGGTCACCCGCACGGTGCCGGCGTCGGTGAACTTCACGGCGTTGTTGAGCAGGTTCAGCAGCACCTGGCGCAGCCGCCCCGGGTCGCCGACGACGCGCGCCGGCACGTCGGGCGCGATCTCGGCCTGGATGCGCAACCCCTTGCCGCGCGCCTGGTTCTCCAGCAGCTCGACGGCGACGAGGGTCTCGGCGCGCGGGTCGAAGGCGGCCTCCTCCAGCTGCAGGCGACCCGATTCGAGGCTCGAGAAGTCGAGGATGTCGTTCACCACGGCCAGCAGGTGGTCGCCCGCCTCGCGGATCAACCGCGCATGCGCCGCCTGCTCGGGCGGCAGGGTCGCGTCCTGCAGCAGCCCGGAGAGGCCGATCACGGCGTTCAGCGGCGTGCGGATCTCGTGGCTCATCACCGCGAGGAACTCGGTGCGGGCCCGGGCGCCGGCCTCCGCCGCGTCGCGCGCCGCGGCCATCTCGCGCTCGGCCCGCTTGCGCTCGGTGACGTCGGTGAAGGTGCGCACCGCGCCGCCGTCGCGCAGCCGCACCGTGCGGACCTCGAGCACGGTGCCATCGGGGCGGATGCGCTCGGTGACGGCGGGCGCGCCCTCGGGCACGGCGGGCCCCTCGGCGGCGGCGGTCGCCGCGATCCCGGCCGGGGGAGCATCGTCCCCGCGGTCGCGCAGCAGCGCATGGATGGCGCGCACATCGGTGCCCGGCCGGGCCAGGGCGGGCGGCAGGTCGAGCAGCGAGGCGCAGCGCCGGTTCATCACCCTCACGCGACCCTCGGGGGAGAGCAGCATCACGCCCTGCGGCACGTTCTCGATCGCCGCCGAGAGCGCGGCCTCGGCGGCGACGGTCGCGGCATGCGCCTCCTCGAGCGCGCGCTCCTGCCGGCGGCGGTCGGTGATGTCGGTGTAGCTGCGCACGCCGCCGCCGTCGGGCAGGCTGACGGTGCGCAGCTCGAGCAGCCTGCCGTCCGGCATGCGGCGCTCGAACTGGCCCGACTGCACGCGGTCCGCGCCCATGCCGCGCAGCGCCTCGGCCAGCGCGTTCGGGTCGCCCTCGTAGCGGCCCTGGCGGACCTGCCACTCGAGGATGCTGCGCACATGCACGCCGGGACGGGCCAGGTCCGGCGGCAGGCCCAGCATGGCGGCGGCCTGGCGGTTGATCACCTTCAGCCGCCGGTCGCCGCCGACCAGCAGGATGCCCTGGGGCACGTTGTCGATGGCCGCGGCCAGCGCCGCCTCGGCGGCCAGCGCCGCATCGCGGGCGGCGGCGAGCGCGTCGCGGGCGCGGCGCCGGGCGGTGGCGTCGGTGATGGTGCGCACGATGCCGCCATCGGGCATCGCCTCGGTGCGGATCTCGAGCACGGTGCCGTCGGGCCGGGTCTGCTCGTAGGTGCCGCCCGGCTCGGCCTCGCCTGGGGTGGCGCGGGTGCGGATCGTCTCCTCGGGGTCGGCCGGGCCGCCGGCGGCAGGCCGGGGGCCGAACAGGCCGGCGATCGGCCGACCCGGCGCCGCCTCGTCCGCCGGCAGGCCGAGCAGCGCGACGGCGCGCGCATTGGCCAGGGCGACGCGGCCCTCGCGGTCGGCCATGACCACGCCCTGGGCGATGTTCTCGACCACGGCCTCCAGCTGCTCGCGCGCGCGGCGGCCGGTGGCGCGCTTCTGCTCGACCAGCGCGACGGCCAGCGCGATCAT
>CAYNYQ010000669.1:0-2378 GCA_964401305.1 uncultured Acetobacteraceae bacterium
GTGCGCGAGATGGAGCGGCGCTACCGCGCGATGAGCCAGCTCGGCGTGCGCAATATCGGCGGCTACAACGAGAAGGTCACCGCCGCCCGCGGCCGCGGCGAGGTGCTGACGCGGCGCGTGCAGACCGGCTTCGACCCAGAGACGGGCAAGCCCGTGTTCGAGGAGCAACCGCTGGCGCTCGAGCCGCTGCCGATGATCGTCGTGGTCATCGACGAGATGGCCGACCTGATGATCGTCGCCGGCAAGGAGATCGAGGCCGCGGTGCAGCGCCTGGCGCAGATGGCGCGCGCGGCCGGCATCCACGTGATCATGGCGACGCAGCGGCCCTCGGTGGACGTCATCACCGGCACCATCAAGGCCAATTTCCCGACGCGCATCAGCTTCCAGGTCACCTCGAAGATCGACAGCCGCACCATCCTCGGCGAGCAGGGGGCGGAGCAGCTGCTCGGCCAGGGCGACATGCTCTACATGGCCGGCGGCGGGCGCGTGGCGCGCGTGCACGGGCCCTTCGTCTCGGACACCGAGGTGGAGAAGGTGGTCGCCTTCCTGCGCGAACAGGGCGAGCCCAGCTACATCGAGGAGGTGACCGAGGCCGAGGACGGCGACGATGCGGCCAATGCCGCGCTCTTCGCCTCCGGCGTGCTCGGCGGCAACACGGATGCCGATGCCTCGCTCTACGACCAGGCCGTGGCGCTGGTCACCCGCGAGGGCAAGGCCAGCACCAGCTTCATCCAGCGCCACCTGCAGATCGGCTACAACCGCGCCGCCAAGCTGATCGAGCAGATGGAGAAGGAGGGCGTGGTGGGGGCCGCCAACCATGTCGGCAAGCGCGAGGTGCTGGCGCCGCGCAGCGGCCGCGACGAGGACTGAGCCGCGTCGGCGGCAATGCCCCGCGGCCGGCGCCGCCTTGACCGACCCGGCCGCGGCCCCGACCTTGCGCCCATCCCCTCCGGAGCGAGCCCGATGCGACGCCTTCCCCTTGCCGCGATGCTCCTCGCGCTGGCCCTGCCGGCCGCGGCGCAGGACCGCCCGCCGATGCAGCCCGGGCGCGATGTCGCCGTCACCTACCGCGCCGAGGGCGGGCCGCCGGGCCAGGCCGGCCAGGCGGAGATGCGCCTCTCCTGGCTGAACGCCGAGCGGAAGATGCGCATGGACCTGCCCGGCGGCATCGGCTGGTCGGTGACCGACACCGCCACCGGCGCCACCTTCATGGTGCAGGAGGCGCAGCGGGTGGTGATGCGCATGCCGCCCGACCCCTCCCGCCCCAACCCGATGCAACCGCCGGCCGACATGCGCTTCACCCGGCGCGGCACGGAGACGATCCTCGGCCACAGCTGCACGGTCTGGGGCTTCGCCGGCGCCGAGGGCGAGGGCGAGGCCTGCGTCACGGCGGACGGGGTGATGCTGCGCTCGAAGGGCAATGCGCCCGGCGCGGGGGCGGGCAGCATGACGGCCACCGCGGTCTCCTTCGCTGCGCAGGACCCGGCGCGGTTCCGCCCGCCCGCCGGCTACGCCAGCATGGACATGCCGGCCATGCCGGGCGGCGGACCGCCGCCGCGGCGCTGAAACCTCGGCGCGGGGGCTTCAAGCGGCGGCGGCGCGGGGCCAGAACAGGGGCACCATGATACGCCCCTCCCGCCGGTCCCTGCTGCTCCTCCCCCTCCTGGCCACGCAAGCGGCCGCGCAGCCGCGCGCCGCGCTGACCGAGCGCGACCGCGCCGACATCGCCGCGGCCGAGGCCTGGCTGAACCGGCTCGGCAGCGTGAAGGCGCGCTTCCTGCAGATCGCCCAGAACGGCGCCGCGGCCGAGGGCACGGCCTGGATCCTCCGCCCCGGGCGCATGCGCTTCGAATACGACCAGGAGCCGCTGCTGCTGGTCGCCAGCCACGGCCAGTTCTTCTACTTCGACAAGGCGCTGCGCCAGCCCAGCATCGTGCCCGTCTCGGCGACCCCGCTCGGCCTGCTGCTGCGGGAGAACCTGCGCTTCGAGGGCGACATCACGGTCAGCCGGGTCGAGCGCGGCGGCGGCTTGTTCCGCATCACCCTGCACCGCACCGGCGCGCCGGCCGAGGGGCGGCTGACCCTGGTGTTTTCCGAGAACCCGGTGGAGCTGAAGCAATGGGCGGTGGTCGACGCCCAGGGGCAGGAGACGCGGGTGAGCCTGTTCCAGCAGGAATATGGCGGGCGCTTCCCGCCGCTGCTGTTCGAGTTCAACGACCCCCGATTCCGCGAGCAGCTCGGCATCCCCTGACCGCCATGGCCGGCCACGCCATCGGCGTGCCGGGAGCCATGCGTGCGGCGCCGGCCCCGTCATGCGTCCGCGGCGCGGATCTTGCACGATTCTTGCAGGATCGAGCCTTGATCACGCCGCAATGGCA
>CAYNYQ010000670.1:0-2377 GCA_964401305.1 uncultured Acetobacteraceae bacterium
AAGTACAATACCTACAACTTCTTGCTCTCGGGTTTGAAGATGCGTTGGGACATGGATTACCAATCTTTTGTTAGTACCAAGGATAAGATTGGCCTCATTTCGATGAATGGAACCATGGTCAATAAAATAATTACCTCCTATGTTGAGTACAAAATGCCAAGCAACGATGACGACCGGGTATACTTTTACTTAAAGCTGCCCAACGACATCTATTACTATTACGGGTACAAGCAAGGCATTTTGGAATTGACCTCCAACGATAGCCGCTTTATGGATGAGGCGAATAAGATGAAAAAAACCGAATTGGTGCTCAAAATGGAGGATGGAGAGAATTTTGAAATCCAGATTGTAGACAACAACCGGGCCCAGGCTTTTGTACAAAGGGTGAAGGTGGCCGGTAAAAAACAGTAGAGGCAGCCCAAAGTGGCTGCCTTTTGTGGAGGCAGCCACATAGAGGCAACCACATAGGGGCAACGCCTGCCTCCGCCTGCCCCGCCGCCGGCAGGGTCACCAGCCGGCGCCGCCCCCGCGTGAGGAAGAGCAGCACCCCGAGCACCAGCGTCCCCAACGGCCAGAGGCCGGAGAGCACGGCCAGCGTCTCCACCGCGAAGAGGCCCGCGCCGGCCGCGACCTCGGGATCCTCCGAGCCGGCATAGGGCACGACGGCGACGCAGGTGCCGAGCCCGAGCAGCAGCACGCCGGCCTGGAACAGCCAGAAGGCCCATTTCACGATTCGGCCGAAGCGGCTGCGCGGCTCCCGCGCCTCCAGGATCACCGGATCGGCCAAGGCCCGTCTCCTCGCCCGCCGCGCGCGTGGCGCGGCGGGTCCCGTGTTCGTGGCCGACCTGCGCCTGCCCGTGGCCGGTACGGAGCCGGCCCGCCGCCGGCGCGGGCGGCGGATCAGACGGCGGCGAGCAGCGCCGCGCCCTTGGCGCCGGCCAGCGGATTCTCCGCCGCCGGGCGGTCGTGCAGGTGGCAGGCCGCGAGATGGCCGCTCTCCACCGGCCGCAGCGGCGGCTCCTCCGTCCGGCAGCGGTCGAAGGCATAGGGGCAGCGCGTGTGGAAGCGGCAGCCCTTGGGCGGGTTGATCGGGCTCGGCACGTCGCCCTTGAGGATGATGCGCTCGCGCTGCACGCCGGGCGTCGGCTGCGGCACGGCGGAGAGCAGCGCCTCGGTATAGGGGTGCTTCGGCGCGGCGAAGAGTTCGCGCTTGGGCGCCACCTCGACGATCTTGCCGAGATACATCACCGCCACGCGATGCGTCATGTGCTCGACGATGGCGAGGTCGTGGCTGATGAAGAGCAGCGCCAAGCCCAATTCCTGCTGCAGGTCCTGCAGCAGGTTCACGATCTGCGCCTTCACCGAGACGTCGAGCGCCGAGACCGCCTCGTCGCAGATGATGATGTCGGGGTCGGCGGCGAGCGCGCGGGCGATGCCGATGCGCTGGCGCTGGCCGCCGGAGAACTCGTGCGGCCAGCGACCGACGGCATCGCGCGGCAGGCGCACCTTGTCCATCAGCCCGGCGATGCGCGCATCGAGGTCGGCCGCGTCCTTCGCCAGGCCGAAATTGCGGATCGGCTCGGCCAGGATGTCGCGCACCCGCATGCGCGGGTTGAGCGAGCTGAAGGGGTCCTGGAACACCACCTGCATGCGCCGGCGCATCGGCCGCAGCGTGCCCGCGGGCATGTCGTCGATGCGCGTGCCGTCCAGCACCACCTGGCCGTCGGTGATGGGGAAAAGGCGGAGGATCGCCTTGCCGACGGTGGACTTGCCGCAGCCCGACTCACCGACAAGGGCCAGCGTCTCGCCCTTCATGATCTCGAAGGAGACGCCGTCCACCGCATAGACATAGCCCGTGGTGCCGCCGAGGAAGCCGCCGCGGATCGGGAAGTGCTTCTTGAGGTCGGTGACCTGCAGGACCGGGGTCGTGCTCATGCCGCGATGGCCCCTTCCCTGGGCGCGTAGTGGCAGGCGGCGACATGGCCGGGCGCCTTCGCCTCGAGCGCCGGCGCGACCTCGGTGCAGAGGTCGGTCGCGTGCGGGCAGCGGCTGGCGAAGACGCAGCCCGGGATCTTCGCCTTGAGGCTGGGCACCAGGCCCGGGATCTCGGAGAGCCGCGTCTCCGTCCCCGTCAGCGAGGAGCCGAGCTTCGGCACCGAGCCGAGCAGGCCCTGGGTGTAGGGGTGGCGCGGGTTGCGGAAGAGCGGGCCCACGGGCGCCTCCTCCACCTTGCGGCCGGCATACATGACGACGACGCGCTCGGCGACCTCGGCGACCACGCCGAGGTCATGGGTGATGAGGATGATCGCCGCGCCCACCCGGTGCTTGAGGTCGCGCATCAGGTCGAGGATCTGCGCCTGGATGGTGACGTCGAGCG
>CAYNYQ010000671.1:0-2375 GCA_964401305.1 uncultured Acetobacteraceae bacterium
GGGCCGGGCCCCAGCCGGCCGGGGAGGATGGATGTCCGACGAGCGCAAGCCCACCGGCCTGCTGGCCGCCGCGGTGACGACGGCCGGGCTGATGATGGCTGCGGCCGGCCGCCGCCCGGCGGCCGCCGGCGCGACCGAGCCGGCGCGACACGCCCCCGCCCGCGCCGGGCGGCGCCGACGCGACGGCGCAGGCAGCGGGCGCGCCGCGGACCCGCATGGCCGCGACGCCGCCACGCCGAGCGAGATCCCGGCGCGCGGCTGGTGGCAGATCCTCAAGCGCACGGTCCAGCAGGTCTCCGAGGACCGGGTGATGGCGGAAGCCGCCGGCGTGACCTTCTACGCCCTGCTCGCCCTCTTCCCCGCCATCGCGGCGCTGATCTCCATCTACGGCCTCTTCGCCGATCCGCAGGCGATCCAGCGCCATCTCGACCTCGTCGGCGGGCTGGTGCCGGGCGGGGGCATGGAGATCCTGCGCGAGCAGGTGCAGCGCATCGCGGCCAAGGGCGGCAGCACGCTCGGCGTCAGCGCCGTCATCGGCCTGCTGGTCTCGCTCTGGAGCGCCAATGCGGCGATGAAGGCCGTCGTCGACAGCCTCAACATCGTCTACGAGGAGGAGGAGAAGCGCGGCTTCATCCGTCGCACCCTGGTGACCATGGCGCTGACCCTCGGCGGCATCGCCTTCGTGCTGCTGGCCGTCGGCGCGGTGGTGGTGCTGCCGGTGGTGCTGGGCCTGGTCGGCCTCGGCGGGTCGGAGACGCTGCTGAGCCTGGCGCGCTGGCCCCTGCTGCTGCTCGGCATCGGCGCCTATCTTGCCGTGCTCTACCGCTACGGGCCGAGCCGCGCGGAGGCACGCTGGCGCTGGGTGAGCTGGGGCAGCGGCATCGCGGCGCTGCTCTGGGTGGCGAGCTCGGCGGCCTTCTCCTGGTACGTCTCGAATTTCGGCTCCTACAACGAGACCTATGGCTCGCTCGGCGCGGTGATCGGCTTCATGACCTGGATCTGGATCTCCGCCATCGTGGTGCTGGCCGGGGCGGAGCTGGACGCCGAGATGGAGCACCAGACCGCGCGGGACACCACGACGGGCCCCGAGCAGCCGATGGGCGCGCGCGGCGCGCGGATGGCGGATTCGGTCGCGCCCTGAGCACGCGCCGCCGGGTCGTGCGCGGCCGTCGTTGCCCGCCGGGTGCCGCGGTGCGAGCATGCCGCCATGCGCCGCATCCGACGCCACCTCCCGGCGAGGCCGCCCGCGCCAGCAAGCGGCTGACGCATGGCCCGCGCCAGCCCCGCCCGCCGCGCCGCCGCCGAGGAAGGCTTCCCCCCGCCGCCCTTCGAGGGTGTCCCCGCCGATGGCTTCGCCTTCCTCGCCGAACTCGCCGCGACGCAGGACCGCGCCTGGTACGCCGCGAACAAGGCGCGCTGGGAGGCGGGGCTGCGCGATCCGCTGGCGGCGCTGCTGGCCGGCCTCGCCGACCGCCTCCGGGCCCAGCGGCTGCCGCTGCGCTTCGACGCGCGGCGCGGCCTGTTCCGGCTGCACCGCGACACCCGCTTCGCCAGGGAGAAGCACCCCTTCAAGACCAATGCCGGCGGGCTGCTCTCGCGCGATGGCGGCAAGGACCGGCCCGGTCTGCTCTATGTCCACATCGAGCCCGGCAACTGCTTCACCGCGGCCGGCTTCTGGCACCCCGAGCCGCCGGTGCTGGCGCGGCTGCGCGCGGCGGCGCTGGAGGATCGCGCGGCCTGGCGGCGCGCGGCGAAGGCGCTGGAGGCGAAGGGCCTCGCGCTCTCCGACGGCGAGGCCCTGGCGCGCCTGCCGCGCGGCTGCGAGGCGGCGGCGGGCACGCCGGAGGAGCCGCTGATGAAGCTGCGCAACTGGATCGTGCGGCGCCGGCTTGACGACGCGACGATGCGCGAGGCCGCGGCGCTGGACGCGATCGCCGGCTTCGCGCTGGAGGCGGCGCCGCTGCTGCGCTTCGGCTGGGACGCGATCGGCGACTGAGCGCGGCGCGGGGCGGGACCGACCCGACCGCGGCGTGCGCTGGCCGCCCGCGGATGCGTCAGGCCGGCGCGAGCGCGGCGATCCGCGCGCGCCAGGCCCGGTCCATCGCCTCGGTCCAGGCCTCCCCCAGCGCGTCGCGCACCGTCTCCATCAGCAGCGCGTAGAAGCCATCGAAGGCGTCCTCGGCGACGCCGTAGCCGATGTGGTTCAGGCGCTCGATGGCGACGAGGCCGCCCAGCCGCTCGCCGCCGTCGAGCAGCGCCTCCAGCACCATCGCCAGCATCTGCCCGCGCACATGCCCGCCCTTGTCCATGACGAAGAGCGCCTCGGCCTCGGGGTGCCGCGCGAAGAGCCGCGCATAGACCAGCGGCGCGGGGTC
>CAYNYQ010000672.1:0-2367 GCA_964401305.1 uncultured Acetobacteraceae bacterium
GCCGCACGCACGTCCGGGTGGTTGGCGCCGAGGCTGGCCGAGAGCCGCTCCAGCTCCTGCCGTGCCGCATCGCGCGCGCCGCGCTGCGCTGTCAGATTCGCCGCGCCGAGCGCCGTCAGGTCCGCCCCGCCGCCGCCGCCGCGCGCCGCCGCCAGCCGCGCCTCGGCGGTGGCGAGCTGGTTGCGCGCCTCGATCAGGTCCATGTTGATGCGGCTGACCTGCTCGGTCGCCAGGCCCGCGCTCACGCCGCGCGTGAGGCCCGAGGAGGTGCGCAGCTCGGCGATGCGGGCCTCGGTGACCTGCACCTCGCGGCGCAGCTGCGCGACGCGGGAATCGAGCCAGTCGCTGGCGCGGCGGACGGCGTTGAACTTCGCCTCCAGCTGGTCGGCGATGTAGAGCTCGGCCGTGAAGTTGGCGACCTCCTGCGCGAGGCGCCGGTCCTCCGAGGTGAAGCGTATGGATATCACGCGCGAGTTGCGCACGACGTCCACCAGCATCGCGTTGCGCACCGCCTCGGCCGCCATGATCTCGGCGTGCTCGGCCGAGGGCGGGCGCGGCGGCGGCGGCGGCGCCACCCATTCGGCGAGCCAGGGCGCGAGGGGCTCCAGCCGCTCTGCCGCCGCGGCGCGGGTCTGGTACCACCAGCCCTCGCGCTCCAGCCGCGCGCGCACCCACCAGGCGAATTCCGGCCGCTCGGCGAGATCGAAGCGCGCGGCGACGCGGCGCGCGACGGAGAGGCTGCGGATCACCTCGGTCTGGCTGGCGAGGACGGCATCCGTGGTGCTCTCGTCGCGCAGGATGCTCTGCAGCTCGCGCGCCGAGTATTCCGTCGGCTCGAACATCACCGTCGTCGCGGCGGTGTAGCGCGGCGTCAGCTGCCTGGCCGCGACATAGGCCGCCAGCGGGAAGAGCAGCGCGCAGAGCACCAGCACGTGCCGGCGCCGCCGCAGCGCGGCCAGCAGGTCGCCGAGCGCGAAGCCGGCGGGCTCGATCTGCGGCGCGCTCGGCACGCCGAGACGCGGCGCCGCCGGGCGTCGTTCCGCCGATGGGCGTGGATCAGCCGTCCTGTCGAGCATGCGTGCCGGGTTTCGCCCCTGGTGCGGAGTGCGGGCGGGGCGTCGCAGGTCCCGACCACTGCCGCATGTCGCGCCATGGGCGGAGGGGGTCAACAAACGCTCCGGCGATGACGCGTGCGCCACGACAAACAACGGCGTGATGAACCAGGAGCGCAAGGAAACGCGAATGGCGCATCCGGCTTGCTCTGCCAGAACCAGCGTGCCGGAGCGGCGCGCCCGCGGCGCACCCCGCCGATGCCGCCGCGGGGCATGCTCGCCCTGCGAGCCAAGCGAAAGGAAACACCACCGATGCCAAGCTCCCTCGCGCCGCGCCCGGGACTGCTCGCCGCCCTGCTGCTCCTCGTCCTCGGCGCCTGCGCCACGCCCGGCGCCAACCTGCCGCCGCTGCCCGAGACGACGCGCGCCGCCTACCGCCTCGGGCCCGAGGACCAGCTGCGCATCACCGTCTTCAACGACCCGCGACTGACCGGCGAGTTCCGCATTTCCGACGCCGGCACCCTCGCCTTGCCGCTGGTCGGCACGGTGCGCGCGGCGGGGCTGACGACCGACGAGCTCGAGCAGGCGATCGAGCGCGAGATGAAGCGGCGCGGCCTGTTCCGCGACCCCGACGTCGCCGCGCAGGTCGACCAGTACCGGCCCATCTTCGTGCTCGGCATGGTCGAGCGCGGCGGGCAGTTCGCCTACCAGCCCGGCATGACGGTGCTGACCGCCGTCGCCGTCGCCGGCGGCTTCAACTACCGCGCGATCCAGGACTATGTGTCCGTCACCCGGATTGGCGAGGATGGCCGGGCGGGGGAATACCGCGCCGGGCGCGAGGCCCTGGTGCAGCCCGGCGACGTCGTGACGGTGTTCGAGCGGCGCTTCTGAGGCGGCCCGATGGCCGGAGCGCCGCAAGGCGCGCAGGGCTGAATCGGCCCGCCCAACCTACAAGGCGGCCCGATGGCCGGAGCGCCGCGAGGCGCGGAGGGCTGAATCGGCCCGCCCAACGCACAAGGCGGCCCGATGGCCGGAGCGCCGCGAGGCGCGCAGGGTTGAATCGGCCCGCCCAACGCACAAGGCAGCCGCCGGCGCGGCCTGCGGCGCGGCGGGCGGGATGCTATGCCTGCCCCGCCCGCCCCCGCCGGAGCCGCGAGATGCCGCCCGCCTGGCTTTCCTTCCTGCTCCTGCTCGGCCTGCATGCCGGCGCCGCCGCCCAGCCGGCCGCGAGCTGGGCCGCCGCGCCGGGCCCGGCGCCGGGGCCGCCGCGGGTGATCGGCGGCACCTCCCTCGGCTGCCTCGGCGGCGCCGAGGC
>CAYNYQ010000673.1:0-2367 GCA_964401305.1 uncultured Acetobacteraceae bacterium
GTGACGCAGCTCGCGCGCAACGGCGCCCGGGTGGCGATCAACCACCTGGCCGATGATGCGCGCGGACCGGAGCAGGTGGAGGCGCTGCGCGCCAGGGGCTTCGACGTGATCGGCGCCCCCGGCAATGTCGGCGACGCCGCCGATTGCGTGCGCATGGTGGAGACCGCGATCCGCGATCTCGGCCGGCTCGACTATCTGGCCTGCAATGCCGGCACGCCGGGCACGCGCACCTCGATCCCGCCCACGGCGCTCGACCGGCTGACCGAGGAGCTGTGGGAGAGCGTGATCCAGGTCAACCTCCTTGGCGTCTTCCGCTGCGTGAAGGCGGCGGCGCCGGCGCTGAAGGCCGCGCGCGGCGCCGTGGTCAGCACCGCCTCCATCGCCGGGCTCGACAGCCCGGGATCCTCCATGGCCTATGGCGCGACCAAGGCGGGCGTGATCAGCCTGACCAAGAACCTGGCGCGCACCCTGGCGCCGGAGGCCCGCGCGAATGCCGTCGCGCCGGGCGCGGTGGACAGTTCCTGGATGATCGAGTGGACGAACGAGCAGCGCGCCGGCTCGATCGACAAGGCGCTGCTGAAGCGGCGTTGCACCACCGACGACCTGGCCGAGGTGATGCTGTTCCTGCTGGCCGGCGCGGCGATGGTCACGGGGCAGACGGTGGTGGTGGATGGCGGGCTGACGCTGAGCTGAGCCGCAGGCCAGCCGCGCGTCGGCACGGAGGATCGCGGGCGCATCCGGGCTCGCGCAGCAGCGAAGGAGGAGGTGGCGATGGCGAAGGCCTATTGGGTGGCGACCTATCGGTCGGTCAGTGATCCCGAGGCGCTGGCCGCCTATGCGGTGCTCGCCGGGCCGGCCCTGACCGCCGGCGGCGGCCGGTTCCTGGCCCGGGGCATGCCGTCGCAGCTCTACGAGGCGGGGTTGCAGCAGCGCACCGTCGTGATCGAGTTCGACAGCGTGGACCAGGCGCGCGCCGCGCATGACAGCCCGGGCTACCAGAAGGCGCTGGCGGCGCTCGGCAAGGGTGCCGAGCGCGACATCCGCATTATCGAGGGCGTCTGAACGCCGGCCGGGCCGCCTTGCCCTACCGGGGCACGCGGCCCAGCAGATCCAGCAGCGCCGCCCAGTGGCGCTCCGCCGCGACGGCGTCGAAGCCGCCGCCGTCCGGCTGGGCGAAGCCGTGATGCGTGCCGGCATAGTGCTCCACCCGGTGCCGCAGGCCGCTGCGGCCGAGCGCCGCCTCGACCTCCGCCGGCACGCCCGCCGGCACGTAGGGATCGTGCTCGGCGAAGCAGAGATAGGCCTCGCCGCGGCGCATCGCCGGCAGCCAGCGATGCGGGCTGTCCTCGGGCTCCGTCACCATGCGCGTGCCGTAGAAGCTGGCCGCCGCCGCGATGCGGTCCGGCGCCTCGGCCAGCGCCTGCAGCGCGAAGCGGCCGGACATGCAGTAGCCCACCGCCGCGCCGGGCCGCGCCGCGGTCACGCCCAGCGCATCCAGCATCGCCGGCAGGTCGGTGCGGAACTCGGCATGGCCATAGCCGCGCGCCAGGCCGAAGATGCGCTCGCGCTCCGGATTGCCCTCGGTGGCGAAGGCGGCGCGGTCGAAGCCGACCTCGCGCAGCGCCCGCCAGTAGAGGTTGGGCAGCAGCACGCGGTACTGCGCCGCCGCCAGGCGCGCCGCCATGCCGTGCAGCGCCGGCCGCACGCCGGGCGCATCCATCAGCATCAGCACGGCGGGCGCCATCGGGGCCTCGCGCGCCGGCGCATAGAGCGTGGCGTTGATCCGCCCGCCCGGCGCGGGGATCTCCATCGCGGTCGCGGTGATGGTCATGCGCGTCACTCCTGCGGCAGCACGATCACGGTGCCGCGCTTGTCGCCGCGCTCCACCGCCTCGTGCGCGGCGGCGCATTCGAACAGGGGGAAGGTCGCGGCGATGCGATGCAGCGGGCGCGGCACGCCGGCCTCCAGCCAGGCGGTGATGTCGGCCTGCGCCTGGCGCCGCGCCTCGACCGGGCAGGCGTTCAGCACCACGCCGCGCAGCGTGACGTTGCGCTGCATCATCAGCCCGAAGGGAATCGCCGGCGTGCGGCCGCCGCGCGAGGCATAGCCGGAGACGCTGCCGTTCTGCGCCACCACCGCCGACCAGATCGGCACGTTGGCGGCGACGTCGACCTCGACGACGCGGTCGATGCCCTGCCCGCCGGTGGCCGCCATGATCCGCTCGGCGCAGTCGGGCGCGCGGTAGTCGAGGACCTGCTCGGCGCTGGCGGCGGCGGCATCCTCGGCCTTCCAGCCGCCCGAGGCGGTGGCCAGGACCTGCGCCGCGCCGCCCCAGCGCGCCAGCTGCACCGCGTAGTTGCCCACCGC
>CAYNYQ010000674.1:0-2367 GCA_964401305.1 uncultured Acetobacteraceae bacterium
ACGCGCGAGCTCTGGGACCGCCTGCTCGCCGACCCGCTGCTCGGCGGGCGGCCGCTGACGGCGCTGCTGGTCACGCATTTCCATCCCGACCACATCGGGCTGACGGGATGGCTCTGCGGCCGGTTCGATCTCTTCCCGACGATGACGCGCATCGAGTGGCTGATGGCGCGCGCGCTCTGGTACGATTCCGGTCCCGACATGATGGCGCAGCAGATCGCGCACTACGCCCGAGCCGGCTGCCCGCCCGACTACCTCTCCTTCGTCGAGGGCCGCGGCCCGCTCTACCAGCGCGCCGTCGGCGAGCTGCCGCGCAGCTTCCACTGCATCCGGGACGGCGAGCCGGCGCGCATCGGCGGCGAGGACTGGCAGGTCATCACCGGCCGCGGCCATGCGCCCGACATGGCCTGCCTCCACAACGCGGCGCGCGGCGTGCTGATCTCGGCCGACCAGATCCTGCCGCGCATCTCCCCCTATATCGGCCTGCATCCGGGCGAGCCCGAGGCCGATCCGCTCGGCGATTTCCTCGCCAGCAACGAGCGCTTCCTCGCCCTGCCTGAGGACACGCTGGTGCTGCCCTCGCATGGCGAGCCCTTCCGCACCCTGCATGCCCGCATCGACAGCCTGGCCCAGCATCATGCCGCCAGGCTCGACGAGCTTGTGCTCGCCTGCCGCGCCGAGCCCGCCACCGCCTTCGAGGCGGCGCAGGCCGTCTTCCCCCGCGCCGCGCAGGAGAACGGCCAGATCGGCTTCGCGGTGGGCGAGGCGCTGGCGCATCTGCGCCGCCTGCAGCGCCAGGGCCGCGTCCTGGTGGAGCCGGGCCGCGGCGAGGCGCTGCTGTTCCGCGCGACATGACCATGCCCGCGGGCGACCCGGCGGCGCCGGAGGTCCTCGTCATCGGCGCCGGCGCGGCCGGCATCGCCGCGGCGCGGCGGCTCGGCGCCCTCGGCCGCCGCGTGCTGGTGCTCGAGGCGGGCGCCAGGGTCGGTGGGCGCGCGCTGACGGACCATTCGCTCGGCGCGCCGCTCGACCTCGGCGCCTCCTGGCTGCACGAGGCGGAGCACAATCCGCTGACCCCGCTGGCCCAGGCCCTCGGCTTCACCCTCCACGACACGGGACGCCGCCGCCGCGACCTGCTGCTGACCGCCACCGGCGCCCCGGCCAGGCCGGAGGAACGCCTGGCCTGGGAGGCCGCCGCCGATGCCTTCGACGCGGCGGCCGAGCGCGCGGTCGCCGTGGGCAGCCCCGACCGCCCGCTGTCGGAGGTGGTGCCGCGCGGCGGGCCCTGGGATGCGACGGCGGCGCATTGGCTCGCCGCGATGATCAACGCCGCCGAGGCCGAGCGCACCAGCCTGCACGACTATGTCGCGACCGGCCTCGGCGGCTGGAACCCGCAGGCGAAGGAGGGGCTCGGCACGCTGCTCGAGCGCCTCGCGGCGGGGCTGCCGATCCGCCTCGGCGCGCCGGTGCGGCGGCTCGCCTGGGGGGCGGAGGGCGTCGCCGCAGAGGGGCCGGGCGGTGCGCTCCGGGCGCAGGCGGCGATCGTCACTGTCTCCACCGGCGTGCTGGCGGCGGGGGGGCTCGGCTTCGACCCGCCGCTGCCCGGGCCCCTGCGCGCAGCCATCGCCGCCCTGCCGCTCGGCCTGCTGAGCAAGGTCGCCTTCCGTGCCTCGCCCGAGGCGGGGCGGCTTGGCCTCCGCGACTTCGCCAGGCTCGGGCGGCAGGTGGCGGGGCCGGGCGATTCGCCCATGTCCTGGATGCTCTGGCCCTTCGGCCGCGACCATGCGGTGGGCTTTATCGGCGGCGAGCGGGCCTGGGCCATGGCGCGCGAGGGGCCGGCGGCGGCGGAGGCCGCGGCGCGGGCGGAACTGGCGCGCTACTTCGGCGCCGAGGCCGTGGCGCGGGCCTTCCCCGACCCAGCGGTGGTGACGCGCTGGGGCGAGGATCCGCTCTTCCTCGGCGCCTACAGCCATGCGGTGCCGGGCGGGGCCGGGGCGCGCGCCCTGCTGCGCGACGCCGCGCCCGGCGAGGGGGGGCTGCGCTTCGCCGGGGAGGCCTGCCACGCGCGCTACGCCGCCACCCTCGGCGGCGCCTGGGCCAGCGGCGAGCACGCGGCGGAGCAGGTGCACGCCGCGCTGGGCTGAGCCGCGTCCGGGGCGCGGGTTGCCGCCCCGCCGGCTTCGGGCGAGTGTCGCGGCATGACCACGCCGCGCGCCCTGCCCGGGACCATGGCCGGAGGCGGCGCGCCGTGACCCGCCTCTCGCCCGCGCTGCACGCCATGCTGTGGATGGTGGCCTGCGGGCTGCTGTTCACGCTGCTGAACGCGGTGCTGCGCATGCTGGCCCAGCAGCTCGACCCGATGGTCGCGCA
>CAYNYQ010000675.1:0-2364 GCA_964401305.1 uncultured Acetobacteraceae bacterium
GCAGCATGCGCACCATGGCCTCGACCTGCACCTTCTCGGCATGGCCGGTGCCGACGACGGCGCGCTTGACCTCCATCGCCTGGTATTCGGCAACTGGGATGCCCGCCAGCGCCGGCGCCAGCAGCACCACGCCGCGCGCCTGGCCCAGCTTCAGCGCGGCGGCCGGATTCTTGTTGACATAGGTATGCTCCACCGCCGCCTCGTCCGGTTGCCAGGCGGCGATCAGCTCGTTCAGCGCGCGGTGCAGCGCGGCCAGGCGCGCCGCCAGCTCCTGGCCGGTATCGGTGGAGATCACGCCGTCGCCGAGATGCCGCAGGTGGTTGCCCGCGCACGCGACCATGCCCCAGCCCGTGTGCTGCAGGCCGGGGTCGAGGCCGAGCAGCCGGACGGGGCCACCCGTGCCCATGGTCAGGCCGCCGACAGCCGGTTCATCACCGCCTCGGACACCTCGAAATTGGCGTAGACGTTCTGCACGTCGTCGTTGTCGTCCAGCGCATCGACCAGCTTCAGGATCGCCTGCGCCTTCTCCTCGTCGAGGTCGACGGTCGTGGTCGGCACCCATTCCAGCCTGGCCGCCTCGGCGCCGCCGAAGCGCTGCTCCAGCGCATCGCGCACGGCGAAGAAATCCTCGACCGAGGTGGTGACCTCGTGCGCCTCGGCGTCGCTCTCCGCGTCCTCGGCGCCGGCCTCGATGGCGGCTTCCAGCATCGTGTCGGCATCCGCCGCGGCGGCGGGGTAGCGGATCACGCCCTTGCGCTCGAACTGGAAGGCGACGGAGTTGGTCTCCCCCAGCGCGCCGCCATGCTTGCCGAAGATCGAGCGCACATCGCCCGCGGTGCGGTTGCGGTTGTCGGTCAGGGCTTCCACGATCACCGCGACGCCGTAGGGGCCGTAGCCCTCGTAGCGGACCTCCTGGTAGTCCTCGCCGGCAGCGCCCTGGGCGGCGCGCTTGATGGCGCGGTCGATGGTCTCGCGGGTCATGTTGGCGGTCAGCGCCGCCTTCACCGCCGCGCGCAGCCGCGGGTTCATCGCCGGGTCGGGCAGGCCGGTCTTGGCCGAGACGGTGATCTCGCGGATCAGCTTGCCGAAGGCGCGGGCCTTCTTCGCCCCCTGCGCCGCCTTGCGGTGCATGATGTTCTTGGCGTGGGAATGGCCGGCCATGGCCCTAGCCTGTCCTGCTTCCTGAGATTCCGGATGAGGATCGGCTTATAGCGCCCCGCCGGCGAATACGCCACCGCCGCCGGTGCGGACCCCGCGCGGCCCGGCGGGCCCACCCCGCGCCCCCGCACGAGCCCGCGATCCCGGCGGCTCGTTGCCGGGCCCGGCCCGAACCCGTCCCCGGCTGGCCGGTTGCGGGCAGGACCCCCGCCGGCCGCGTGGGGAGTCGCGCCCGAGCCCCCAGGGAGACACCCCGCATGTTCCACACCGACGGCAAGCTGCAATACCCGGTCCGCGTCGAGCGGCCCAACCCCCATTTCGCCCGCGCCCTGCAGCAGGCGATCGGCGGCGTGGAGGGCGAGATCCGCGTCATGCTGCAATACCTCTTCCAGGGCTGGGGCAGCCGCGGCCCGGTCCGGTACCGCGACATGCTGATCAACACCGGCACGGAGGAGATCGGCCATATCGAGATGCTGGCCACCGCCGTGGCCCTGAACCTCGAGGGCGCGCCGATCTCCTTCCAGGAGGAGGCGGCGAAGGACCCCGTGGCCGGCGCCGTGCTCGGCGGCATGAACCTGCGCCACGTGCTCTCGACCGGCCTCGCCGCGACGGCCGAGAACGCTAATGGCGTGCCCTTCTGCGCCAGCCATGTCTATGCCAGCGGCAACATCGCCGCCGACATGCTGGCCAATGCCACGGCCGAGGCTACCGGCCGGGCGCTGGCGGTGCGCCTGCACGGCATGACCGACGATGCGGGCATGAAGGACATGCTCGCCTTCCTCATCGCCCGCGACACCATGCACCAGCAGCAATGGCTGGCGGTGATCGAGGAGCTGGGCGGCATGGAGGCGCAGCTGCCGATCCCGAACAGCTTCGACCAGGCGCAGGAGAACCAGCGCTTCTCCTACGCCTATTTCGGCCACCGCACCGACGGCCTGGTGCCGGCCGGGCGCTGGTCGGAGGGCCGCTCGCTGGACGGGCACGGCCAGTTCCAGCCGATGCAGAGCGAGCCGCTGGGCGGCGAGCCCATGCTGGCCCCGCCGCGCCCGGATGGCGGGGCGCAGCGCGAGCAGCTCGGCGGCGCCGGCACCACGCCGGCCGCGGCGAACGACCCGGGCGGCAAGCCGCAGGTCGCCTGAGGCCCCGCAGGGCGCCACCCGGGGCCGCGGGTCGCCAGGCCCGAAGCCCCGGGGCGCGTCGGGCACC
>CAYNYQ010000676.1:0-2358 GCA_964401305.1 uncultured Acetobacteraceae bacterium
GCCTGCGGTGCCGGGCCGGTGCGGGGGCCCGCGGCGGGCTGGCGCGCGCGGCCCCGGGCCCAGGCGCCGCGGGGTGAGGCGCCGCCGCCCGGCCCGGCAGGAGTGGGCCCGGCTTCAGGCGGCGGGGGCACCGTAGCCGCCACCCCCCGGCGTCTCGACCACCAGCGCATCGCCCGCGGCGAGGTCGGCGGCGCCAGCATGGCCGGGGATGGGGTCGATGCGGCCATCGGCGCGCTCGACCCATTGCCGCCCCGGCAGCCCGTCCGCGCCGCCCGCAAGCCCGTGCGGCGCGACGCTGCGGCGGGAGGCGACGACCACGACCTGCATGGGGCGCAGGAAGCGGATGCGCCGGCGCGAACCGTCGCCGCCGCGCCACTGCCCCTGCCCGCCGGAGCCGCGGCGGATGGCGAATTCCTCGAGCCGGACGGGGTAGCGCAGCTCGAGGATCTCGGGGTCGGTCATGCGGGTGTTGGTCATGTGCGTCTGCACCGGGCCCCAGCCATCGAAGCCGGGGCCCGCGCCGACGCCGCCGCAGACCGTCTCGTAGTACTGGTAGAGGTCGTCGCCGAAGAGGACATTGTTCATCGTCGCCTGCGCGCTGGCGCAGGCGCCGAGCGCGGCGAGCAGCGCGTTGCAGGTCATCTGGCTGACCTCGGTATTGCCCGCGACCACCGCCGCGCCGGGGCGGGGGCTGAGCAGGCTGCCCGGCGGCACCACGATCTCGAGCGGCTTGAGGCAGCCATCGTTCAGCGGGATCTCGTCGCCGACCAGGGCGCGGAAGCAGTAGAGCACGACGGCGCGGCAGACCGCGGGCGGCGCGTTGTAGTTGGAGGGGCGCTGCGGACCGGTGCCGGTGAAGTCGATCACCGCGCGGCGGTTCGCGCGGTCCACCCGCACCGCGACCTCGAGCGGCGTGCCGTCGTCGATCGTCGTGCGGAACTCGCCGTCGCGCAGCCGGTCGATGACGCGGCGCACGCTCTCCTCGGCGTTGTCCATCACGTGGCGCATGTAGGCGCGCACGGTGCCGAGGCCGAAGTCGCGGACGGCGCGGCGCAGCTCCTGCACGCCCTTCTCGTTGGCGGCGATCTGCGCCTTGATGTCGGCGAGGTTCACGTCCGGGCTGCGCGCCGGGTAGCGCGCCGAGGCCAGCAGGGCGCGGAACTCGGCCTCGCGGAGGTGGCCCTGCTCGACCAGCAGGAAGTCATCGATGACGACGCCCTCCTCCTCCAGCGTGCGGGAGAGCGGCGGGGTGGAGCCCGGGGTGAGGCCGCCGATATCGGCGTGGTGGCCGCGGGAGCCGACGAAGAACAGGATCTCGGTGCCCGCCTCGTCGAAGACGGGGGTGATCACCGTCACGTCCGGCAGGTGCGTGCCGCCATTGTAGGGGTTGTTCAGCGCGACGACGTCGCCGGGGCGCAAGCTGGCGCCGCGCAGCCGGATCACGGTGCGCACGCTCTCGCCCATGGCGCCGAGATGCACGGGGACATGCGGCGCATTCGCCACCAGCGCGCCGGTGGCGTCGAAGATGGCGCAGGAGAAGTCGAGCCGCTCCTTGATGTTCACCGAGAGCGAGGTGTTCTGCAGCACCGCCCCGGTCTGCTCGGCGATCGACATGAACAGGCTGTTGAACAGCTCCAGCATCACCGGGTCGGGCTTCGACGGATCGGCGATGCGGGCGGCTGCTCTGGGTTCCGTGCGGCGCAGGACGAGGTGGTTGCGCGGCGTCACCTCGGCGGTCCAGCCCGGCTCGACCACGGTGGTGGCGTTGGCCTCGCGGATCAGCGCGGGGCCGGCCAGCCGGTCGCCGGCGCGCAGCGCCTCGCGGTCGAAGACCGGGGCGGCATGCGCCGCGCCCTCGGTCCAGAGCGGCACGGTGTCGAGCACGGGCACGGCCTCACCGGCGGCGCGGGGCGGCAGCGCCTCCTCCTCCACGGCCTCGCCGGCGGCGGTGACCTCGACAAGGCAGGCCTCGACCACCACGGGCCGCTCGGGCGTCGCGAAGCCGAAGCGCAGGCGATGCGCGGCGGTGAAGGCCTCCAGCACGGCGTGGTGGCCGCCGAAGGCGATGGGCAGGGCGCTGTCGGTGCCGGCGTAGCGCAGGTGCAGGCGCCGCGCGACGGCGATGCGGCCTTCCTCCGCCCCCTGGCGCAGCAGCTCGGCCCGGCCCTCCGCCGCCAGGCGATCCAGCGTCGCGTCCAGCGCCGCCATGCCTGCCTCGGTCAGCGGCTGCTCCACCGCGGCCTCGCGGATCACGGTCTGGTCGGCGAGACCCATGCCATAGGCGCTCAGCACCCCGGCGAAGGGGTGGATGAAGACCGCCTCCATGCCGAGCGCATCGGCGACCAGGCAGGCATGCTG
>CAYNYQ010000677.1:0-2356 GCA_964401305.1 uncultured Acetobacteraceae bacterium
GTAGGCACGGTTCACGTCCTTCAGCTGCTCCTCCGCGTCCCGGTCGCCCCCATTGGCGTCCGGGTGCAGGCGCTTGGCGAGTTCCTTGTAGCGGGATCGGAGCGCCGGCTGATCGACCGGCCAGTCGAGGCCGAGAACGTCGAGCGCAGCGCGGAGTTCGGGCGGCGGCTGGGCAGGCTGGCCCCCCACCCTCGCGGTGGTCTCCTCGGTGCGGCGCCGGCGCGCCTCGTGCAGCGGCGTGCCGCCCAGCGCGCCGAGCGGGTCGCGCAGCAGCTCGGCATCGAAGCGCGCCGCGCCGCCGAGCCGCCCGAGCGGCCAGGTCGGCCGCTGCCAGGCGGTGTCCTGGCGCAGATGGCCCTCGATCTCGGCCGCGCTCATGCCGCGGTAGAAGTCCCAGGCCGCGTTGTATTCGCGCACATGCGGCAGGCAGAACCAGAGGTACTCGTTCAGCGCCTGGCGCGAGCGGGGAGCGCGGAACTCGCCGGGTTCGGCGCAGCCGGGCGCGTCGCAGGGCCGTGGCGCGGCGGCCGGCGGCGTCTGCGGCGCGAAGGCGGCGGAGCGTGCGCCACGGCGAGCCATCGTCGCGTTATGGGCGTGGTGCCGGGGGTCCGCAAGGCGAACGGCCGCGGCGTCGCGATCCGCGCGCCGCCGCGCGATGCCTGTTCCGCGCCGCCACGCGATGCGTTCTCCGCGCTGCCGCGCGATGCGTCTCCCGCGCCGCCGCGCATGGCGATCGGCGTGCCGCCGCGTGGCCCGTCCCGGCGTGCCGCCGCGCGACCCACCCCCGCCGGCCGGCGCAGCGATGGCCGGCCTTGCCGCGGCGCATGGCCGGGGCGATGTCAGGGGCGCCATGACCCGCCGCGCCGACCGCATCCACGCCACCCTCGCCACGGCCTTCGCCCCCGCCGAGGTCGCGGTACAGGACGACAGCCATCGCCATGCCGGCCATGCCGGCGCCCGGCCAGGGGGCGAGACGCACTACAGCGTGCGCGTCGTCTCCCCGGCCTTCCAGGGCATGAGCCGCGTCGCCCGCTCCCGCGCCGTGCACGAGCACCTGGCCGCCGAGTTCGCCGGCGGCCTGCACGCGCTGGCGCTGCGCCTGCTGACGCCGGAGGAGGCCGCAGCGGCGGGCTGATCCGCGCCGCCCGCCCCGCCCCGGCGCGCGGGCTTGCCTCGCCGCCGGCCGCATGGTTCCCCGTGGGCCGGACGGGTCCGGGAGGACGGGCGTGGCGCGACTGATGGGGCATGTGGACCGGGCCGACCTCCTCGCCCTGTCCGGCTGGGCGCTCGACCTCGACGACCTCGGCGCGCCGCCGCTGGTGCGCGTGGTCCAGCGCGGCGAGGTGGTCGCCGCCACCCGGCCGCGCCTGGCCGTGCCCGGGCTGCACCGCCGCCTCGGGCTGCGCGACGCGCGCCATCCGCCGCTGCATGGCTGGCAGATCACCCTGCCGCTCAGCGGCGGCATCGCGCCGGACCTGCCCTTCGACGTGACCTTGCGGGCGGACGGGCGGCCGATGCAGGGCGGCGGCGGCCTGCTGCTCCGCCCGCTCGGCGCCATGGATGCCGAGGCCGCGGCCGACCTCGCCGCCACGCCGATGGTGCAGATCGCCTTCGCCATCGAGGGCGAGGCGCTGCAGGTCACCGCCCGCGCGCTGCAGACCGCGCCGCCCTGCGAGCTGACCCTGCTGGTCGGCAACCAGCCGCCCCGCACGCTGGAGCGGATGGAGGTGCCGGCCGCGCCGCCCTTCCACCGCCCCGGCATCGCCTTCCGCTGCACCATCCCGCGCGCCCGGCTGGAGCGCCATGCGCGCGCCGCCCTGCCGGTGCGCCTGCACTACCCCGGCGACGAGGCCGAGACGCCGGCGGCCTTCCACCATCGCCTGCGCACGCTCTGGCTGCCGCGCGACCTCTTCGCCCGGGCCGAGGGCGCCCTGCCGCTGCCGCCCGAGGAGGGCATGCGCCGCATCGGCGGGCCGGCGATCTCGGCGCCGCTCTATCGCGCCGGCGGGCTCTCCTGCTTCCTCCAGCTCGATGCGCTGGCGCGGCGCCATGCCGGGCGGCGGCTCACGCAGTTCGCCCATGTGGTGGACTGGGGCACGGGCTGCGCGCGGGTGCTGCGCCACTTCGCCGAGAGCGCGGGTCCGCTCGGCCTGCCGCAGGCGATGCGGCAGCGGCTGACCGGCCTCGACATCGACCCGGTGAACATCGACTGGTGCCGCGAGGCGCTGCCCGACCTCGCCACCTGGGGCCTGCTGCGGGCGGAGGGCTTCGACCTGCCGCCGGCCTCGGTGGACCTGCTCTTCGGCATCTCGGTGATGACGCACCTGACGGAGCACGACCAGCAGCGCTGGCTGGC
>CAYNYQ010000678.1:0-2354 GCA_964401305.1 uncultured Acetobacteraceae bacterium
CATGTCGCAGAAGCCGCGCCACTGCGCCGGCGTCACCACCGTGACGCCGAGGAAGGTCCCCTCGGCGCAAGGATAGACGCCCATCGGCCAGGTCGGGAAAAAGCGGTCGCGGCCATGCCGCCGCACCGCGCCCGGGGTCAGCAGCGCCTGCGTCACGTAGTACTCGGAGACGGCAAGGTTGGTCTCCAGCACGTTCGCTTCCATCCGCCGCCCGCCCTCGCCGCGCGAGAGCAGCGCCGCGAGGGTGGCGATGCCGGCGGCGAGGCCGGCCAGCGTCTCGCCCGGGAAGCCGTCCAGCACCTGCGGCGGGCCTTCGACGGGGCCGGTGCAGAAGAAGACGCCGGCCAGCGCGCGGGCCACCGCATCCGTGCCGGCGAAGCCCGCATGAGGCCCGGTTTCGCCGAACCAGGAGAGGTCGCAGGCGATCAGCCCCGGATCGTCGGCGCCGGGGATGGGTGCTGCGGCACGCGCGGCCGGGCCGCGGCCATCGAGCAGCACGTCGCTGCCGGCGAGCCAGGCGCCGAGCCGCGCGCGCCCCGCCTCTGTCGCCGCATCGGCGGTGATGCTGCGCTTGTTGGTCGAGAGCCAGGCGAAGAGCGCGCTGTCCCCGCCCGGCAGCAGCGGCGGCGCGCGGCGCAGCGCATCGCCGCCCGGCGGCTCGGCCTTCACCACCGCGGCACCGAAATCCGCCAGCAGCTTGCCGGCATAGGCGAGCGCGAAACCCTCGCCCACCTCCAGCACGCGGATGCCCGCCAGCGGCGCCTGCCCGTCCGTCACCTTGGCCGTGTCCTCTTCTCCCCGGGCGCAGTCTCGCGCCCGCGGGGGGAGGCGTCAAAAATGCTCGCCGCGCAGCACCTCGCAGTCCGAGACGGAGACGATCGCGGGCCGGGCGCCGAGCAACTCCTCCTGCGCGGCGACCACGCGATCGGCGACCTCGGACGAGGCGATGCAGAGGATCAGTACGTTGTCGAAGACGCCGGCAGGGTCGCCGCCGCGCCGCAGCCCCTGGCGGCCGCGGCCCGCGGTGACGGGCAGCAGGGTCCAGCCGGGCGCGCCGAGGCGGTCCAGCAGCTCGGTCACCTGCTCGGCCCGCACCGCCTCCACGACGATCTCGATCCGCTTGCGCGCATGCATGGCGCCGAGCCTACACCGCGCCGGCGAGGCGGAGATAGACGGGGATGCCGAGGATGACGTTGAAGGGGAAGGTCACGGCGACGGAGAGGGTGACGTAGATCCCGGCATCCGCCTCGGGCAGCGCCAGGCGCATCGCCGCCGGCACCGCGATGTAGGAGGCGCTGGCGCCGAGCACCGCCATCAGCCCGACACCGCCCGGCGAGAGCCCCGCCAGCATCCCCGCCGCCAGCCCGCCCGCGGCGCCGAGCAGCGGCATCAGCAGGGCGAAGCCGATCAGCACCGGCTGCAGTCCGCGCCCTGCGGCGCGCAGCTGGCGGATCGCCACCAGCCCCATCTCCAGCAGGAAGAGGCAGAGCGCGCCGGGAAACAGCCCCTCGGTGAAGACCGAGAGCTGCGCCTTGGCATTTGCCCCGCCGAGCCAGCCGATGGCGAAGCTGCCGAGCAGCAGCACGACCGAGCCGTTCAGCAGCACCTCGCGCAGCAGGCGCCGGGCCGGCATGCGCTTGCCGGCGGGCGCGCCGGCGCGGGCGAGCAGCAGGGCGGTGAGGATCGCCGGCGTCTCCATGGCCGCCAGCACGGCGGGCATGAAACCCTCATAGGGCACGCCGGCGGCCTGCAGCGTGCCGGCGGCGGCGGCGAAGGTGACGACGCTGACCGAGCCGTAGTGCCCGGCGACGGCAGCGGCGGTGGCGCGGTCGAGCCTGCTGGCGACGCGCAGCGCGAGGAAGGCCGGGATCGGCAGCAGCAGGCTGAGCAGCACGCCACCGGCAAGGGCGCCGAGCAGCCCCTCTGCCGCGCCCGGCGTCGCCAGCGCCGCGCCGCCCTTCAACCCGATGGCCACCATCAGGTAGAGCGAGAGCGTGCGCGCCAGCGCATCGGGCACGCTGAGGTCGGAGCGCACCGCCCCGGCCGCGAAGCCCAGGGCGAAGAACAGGACGGGCGGCGGCAGCAGGGCGGCGAAGTCGGTCACGCGCGGCTGATGACGGGGGACGCGCGGGCGCGCAAGCGTCCCGCCACCGGGTCGCGCCCGCCGCGCGCGGTCTTCGGCCCGGCGGTCGCGGGCTAGACCACGATCCGCGAGGACTGAATCGCGGATCGTGGTCTAGCTCGTTGTTTCGTCGCGTGATTCACGCCTCCGGGCGTTACGCCCTTCGGCGATCACGCGCTAGCGCATGGCGACGACGGTCTCGCTGGCGTGCAGCATCAACGCCAGGCGACCG
>CAYNYQ010000679.1:0-2351 GCA_964401305.1 uncultured Acetobacteraceae bacterium
CCCGGCGCCGGCCCCGGCCGCGGCGCCGGCCAGCGCGGGCGGCGCTAGGGCCGCACCGAGGCGCCCGACCATCGGCCGGCCCAGCAGCAGGATCGCCGCCAGCGCGACGAGAGCGAGCAGCGCGCTCTCGGCCAGCCGCGCCGTCATCGCCGGCGAGAGCGCAAGCCCGAGCAGCCCGCCCGCATCCGCCCCGCCATCGACGGCATCCGGAGCGGCGAAGCGCATGGAGACGACCTCCACCTTGTCGCCGCGGCGCTCGTCGAGCCCGGCGGCGGCGCGGACCAGGGCGGCGATGCGGGCGAGCTCCTCGGCCGTGCGCTCCCGCACGCGGTTCGGCTGGTCGGGCGTGGGATCGGCCACGCCATCCACCAGCACGGCGACGGAGATGCGGCGCACCACCGGGTGCTCGCGCAGCGTCGCGCGCGTGGTGCGGCCGATCTCGAAATTCGTGGTCTCCTCCTGGCGGCTTTCCTGGCTGCCGCTGCTGCCGCCGCCGCCGCCCTCGGCGCCGGGGAGGTTGGTGGCGACGCTGGTCGGCTGCGCAGCCTCGGTGTTGCGGCTGCTCTCGCTGCTCGACTGCGTGCTGCGCGGCACCTGGTTGTCGGGGTCGAAGCGCTCCTCGCGCGTCTCGATGCGGTCGAAGTCCATCTCGACGGTCGCCTCGGCGCGCACGCGGCCGGCGCCGAGGGTGCGCTCGAGCAGCTCCTCGACGGCGCGGCCGATGCGCATCTCCTGCGCGCGCTTGAGCTCCTCCTGCGTGGCGACGGCGCCGGCGCTGCCGGCCAGCGCCTGGCCGCCGCGCGCCAGCAGCTCGCCGCGGCTGTCGACGATGGAGATGTTCTGCGGCTTGAGGCCGGGGACGGCGGTGGCGACCAGGTGCAGCACGGCCTGCACCCCCTCCCGGTCCAGGCGCTGGCTGCCCATCATGGCCAGCACGACGCTCGCCTGCGCCTCGCCGCGCTCGCGCGAGAAGGCCTCCCGGCGCGGCAGCACGAGGTGGACGCGGGCCGCGCGCACGCCGGAGAGGCCGCGGATGGTGCGCGAAAGCTCCCCCTCCAGCGCGCGCAGGCGGTTCACGTCCTGCTGGAAGGGCGTGGTCGTGAGGGAGTCGCCACGATCGAAGAGTTCCCAGCCGATACCGCCGCCGGCCGGCAGCCCCTCGCGCGCCAGCAGCAGGCGGACGCGCGGCACCTCCTCGGTCGGGACCAGCACCTGGGCGCCGCCGGCGGCCAGGCGATAGGGGATGCGGGCACGGTCGAGCGCGGTGGTGACGGCGGCGGCGTCCCGTGGCTCGAGCTCGGCGAAGAGCGGCGCCATGGGCGTGGAGGCGCCGCGCAGCGCCAGCGCCACGACGAGGCCGAGCACCGCGAGCCCGACGCCCGCAAGCGCAAGCAAGCGGCGCGGCCCGAGGGCCATCAGCCCCGCCAGCATGATATCCCGCCCCCGACCCTGCCCGTTCCCATCGACCGCCTGCATCCTGCCGCGTCGCGGCCCCGACCCCACCGGGGCCGACCGCACCCGGCAGAAGATGCCGGGCGAGCCTTGCGGGAGGGTTAACCGCGGGGCGATCCGTCTGGGATGCGGGGCCCCGGGATGCGGCGCCGGCCCCCTGGGCGATGGCGGCCCGGGCCGCCGCGCGCCGCATGCGTGGCCGGTCCTTCGCCCGTGCGCGGTTTACACGCATCTGTCACCTTGATATTGCGCCGCACGCAGGCCGGCCGGTGCCCCTCCCCGTGGCCTTCGCGGGGCCAGCGCCGTCGGGCCCGATGGCCGCGCGCGCGAGGGAAGCCTCCCCGGATGAAGATCGTCGCCTGCAACAGCAACCGTCCGCTGGCGGAGGCCATCGCGGCCTTCCTCGGCCTGCCGCTGACCAGCGCCTCCATCCGGCGCTTCGCCGACCTCGAGGTCTTCGTCGAGATCCACGAGAACATCCGCGGCGAGGACGTCTTCGTGGTGCAGTCCACGAGCTATCCGGCGAACGACAACCTGATGGAGCTGCTGATCACGCTGGACGCGCTGCGCCGCAGCAGCGCGCGGCGGGTGACGGCGGTGGTGCCCTACTTCGGCTATGCCCGGCAGGACCGGAAGAGCGGGCCGCGCACGCCGATCAGCGCCAAGCTGGTGGCCAACCTGATCGCCGAGGCCGGGGCCGACCGCGTGCTGACGATGGATCTGCACGCGGCGCAGATCCAGGGCTTCTTCGACATTCCCGTGGACAACCTCTTCGCCGCGCCGCTCTTCGGCCGCGACATCCAGGAGCGCTACCAGGGCCGCGACCTGATGGTGGTCTCGCCCGATGTCGGCGGCGTGGTGCGGGCGCGGGCGCTGGCGGCCAGGCTGCACACGGACCT
>CAYNYQ010000680.1:0-2336 GCA_964401305.1 uncultured Acetobacteraceae bacterium
TGCAGGTGGGGCCGGTGCTGCTGGGCATGCGCAAGCCCGTGCACGTGCTGGTGCCGAGCGTGACGGCGCGCGGCATTGCCAACCTGACGGCGCTGGCCGTGCACCAGGCCAATGCGCTGGCCGGCGGCGACGGCGGCGCGGCGCCGGTGCTCCCGCAGGGCTAGAGCAATATCCGATCAGATGGGATCATCTGATCGGATCTCTTGCTCTGGAAAACAGAATGTCTAGAGCAGCTTATCTCCGCTCTGACGGAGCGCATGCGCGCTCCGTCAGAGCGGAGGCTGCTCTAGGCGCAGCGCCGTCGCCAGAGCGGTCCGCGCGCGGAGACGACCGAATTGATCTCCCGCGCGCAGTGTCGCTAGGCTGTCGCATCGCGCCAGGGCTGCCACGGAACGCTCAGTCGATGGACACCGCTTCACGCCGGCAGGGCGCCGCCGTCCGCGCACACGGCCCCGCTGCCCGCCGCCGCGAGGGCGCCGGGGATGCCTGACCCGGGCGCCGGCGACCACGCCTGGTACGAGCTCCGCCTCTCGGGTTCCGTCGTCACCGCCTGCCGGGTCTGCGGCACCATCCGCCGGCGCGACGGCCGGAACCGGCCCTGCCGCGGCGCCGCGACCGCCCCCGCCGCGCCCCCGCCGGCGCCGCAGGCGGAGGGCGAGCATGTCCGCCAGGCCGCCGCCGCGCTCGCCGCCCGGCTGCGCGCGGCCGGTCCCGACCCCGCCCTGCTCGCCGAGGCCGCCGGGGCGCTGACCTGGACGGCCGATGCCTATGCCGTCGCGGCGCAGCAGAATGCCGGCCTGCTGGAGGCGGTGCAGCAGCTGCGCCAGGACCTCGCAGCGGCCCAGGGCGTCGTCGAGGCGCAGGCGGCGGAGCTGGCGCGGCTCCGCCGCCGCAACGCCGCCTGACCAGGCCCGATGACCGGGCGGGCGGGAGCCGCTGCGGCCCCGCCGCTCAGCGGGTGGTCACGGTCAGGCCGAGCGCGCGCTGCACCGCATCCGGCCCGCCCGGCGCCGCCTGCTGCAGCTCGGTCAGCGGCACGGGCCGGGCCGGCCGCGCGCTGAACTCGATCTCCCGCGCCTGGCCGCGCAGGAAGCGCTGGATGGCGGCGCCGATCTCCGCCGAGGCGCCGCCACCGCCCGCCGAACCGCCGCCCTTGCCGCCGCCGCGCGGCGCGGCCCCCGGCGCTTCGAACAGCGCGCGGGCTTGGCCCGCCAGCTCCTCGCGCACCTGCTGCTCGCTGCGGCGGCTCTGCTGCGCCTGCATGCGCACGAAGCGGCCGTAGAGCGACTGGTCGAGGTAGCGCAGCCGCATGGAGACGAGGCGGGCCCGCAGCATCGCCTCGGGGCTGGTGTCGTCCGGCGAGAGCCCCTCCAGCACGACGGAGAAGCCGAGCGCGCCGATCTCCCGCGCCGCCAGCGAGAGCGAGCCGATCTCGAAGCGCCCCGCCGCGCGGTCCACCCGCACATCGGCGGTCAGGTCGCCGACCAGCGACTGGTAGCCGAAGCGCTGCATCCACTCGGCGAGGCCGGGGAAGGGCTCGACGCTGATCCCGCGCAGCGCCAGGCGCCCGGTCTCGACCCCCGCCGCGCCCGGCGGTGGCGATTCGCTGGTCAGGCTGAGCGCCGCCAGGCCGCCGACCCGCCGGCTGCCCTGGCCGAGCACCAGCTCCTCCGCCTCGAGCGCCGCCGAGCCGGTGGTCTGCGGCGGCGCCTCGCGCGCCACCAGGGCCGTCATCAGCGCGGCGAGGTCGACGCCGCGGATGGTCAGCCGCCCGAGCGAGACCCGGTCGACCGGCTCCTCCCCGGGCTGGCGCAGCTCGAGCCCTTCCAGCGCCACGCGGCCATGCCGGCCCGGCCCGTAATCCTCGAGGGTGAGGCTGGCGAGCGCGGCCGGGGTGTCGCCGGCGACGCTCAGCCCTTCGATGCGCACCGCGTCGACCGACAGCATGTCGGGGCGCGGCGGGCTGCCATCGGCGGGCCGGTTCACGCTCAGCCCGGCGATGCGCAGGCGGTCGATGGTGACGCGGTCCGGATCCGGGCCGGTCTCCTCCACCACGAGGCCGCGCAGCAGCAGCTCGGTCACGCCGGTCCGCGTCAGCCCGTCGAGCGTCATCTCGGCGATGCCGGCGCGGCTCTCCGGCCGCTCGAGCACGACCTGGCGCAGCCGGACGGCGCCGCGCGCCGGGTCGATGCTCTCCGCCTGGGCGTAGGACAGGCTCACCTCGGCGCCGAGCAGCTCGCGGAACAGGCGCACGGTCTCGAGCTCGTCGGCCGGCGGCGGCGCCGGCGCCGGGCGGGCGACCGGGGGCGGTGCTGCCGGCGGGGGTGCGGAGGGGG
>CAYNYQ010000681.1:0-2331 GCA_964401305.1 uncultured Acetobacteraceae bacterium
GGAGCCGCCGATCAGGCCGATGACGGGTTCGATGGAGGCGGCGTCGGGCATGCGCGGGGGGCCTTCCGGTAGGTGGCGGAGGGCCCTCTCTATCAGGGCGCCCGGGCGATGTCGCGGCAGGGCGGCCCGGACGGGTGCCCGATCGGCGCGACCCGGGGCCGCGTCATGCCGCCTGGGCGAGCAGGCTCCCGGCGTCCGCGGCGTCCTTCAGGTCCTGCGCCATCCCGGCCACCCCCTGCGAGGCCGCCTGCAGGGCCTGCGCGATTTCGCCGGTGACGGAGGCCTGCTGGTCGGCGGCGCTGGCCGCCGTGCCGACCACCTCCTGGAGCGTGCCGAGCGACTGGCCGATGCTGCCGAGCGCGCCGACCACCTCGCGCGCCGCGCCCTGCATGCCGGCGATGTCGACCGAGATGCGCTTGGTCGCGTCGGCGGTCTGCATCGCCAGCGCCTTCACCTCGGACGCCACCACCGCGAAGCCCTTGCCCGCCTCGCCGGCGCGCGCCGCCTCGATCGTGGCATTCAGCGCGAGCAGGCTGATCTGCGATGCGATCTCCTCGATCATGCGCACGATCGCGTCCATCGAGCGCGTTCCCTCGCCCAGCCGGCGCGTCGCCGCGTCGGCCGCGACGGCACGGTCGTGCGTCTCCTGCACCATGGCGCGGGACCGGGCCATGCTGCGGGCGATCTCGCCGACCGAGCCGGTCAGCGCCGCCGTGGCCGCGACCACCGACTGGACGCTCTCCATCGTGCCATCGGCCGAGACGGCGGCGCGCTCGCGCGCCTCGACCTGGCTGGTGGTGTCGGTCGCGTACTTCACGATCTTGAAGGGGCGCCCGAGGGCATCGAGGATCGGCGTGTAGGTCGCGCGGATCCACACCTGGCGCCCGCCCTTGGCCAGGCGGCCGAACTCGCCGGCCAGGGCCTCGCCGGCCCGCAGCCGCGCCCAGAAGGCGACATAGGCAGGGTCGGCGGCCTCCTCCGGCCGGACGAAGATGCGGTGGTGGCGGCCGCGGATCTCCTCGATTCCATAGCCCATCGCGTCGAGGAAAACCGCGTTGGCGTCGAGGATCCTGCCCTCGAGGTCGAACTGGATCACGGCCTGGGAGCGGCCGATCGCCTCGAGCTGGCCGACGAAATCGGCCATCCGCTGGCGCTCGAGGGTGACGTCCGTGGCGTACTTCACCACCTTGAAGGGGCGGCCGGCCGGGTCGAGGATCGGCGTGTAGGTGGCGCGGATCCACACCTCCCGGCCGCCCTTGCCGAGGCGGAGGAACTCCCCCGCCTTCGCCTCGCCCGCGCGCAGGCTGTCCCAGAAGCCGGCATAGTCGGCCGACGCCGCGGTCTCGGGCGTGACGAAGAGGCGATGGTGGCGGCCCACCACCTCCTCGGCGGCGTAGCCCATCGCCTCGAGGAAGATCGGGTTGGCGTGCAGGATCGTGCCGTCCAGCGCGAACTCGATCACGGCCTGGCTGCGGTTGATGGCGGCGATCTGGCCCGCGGCGTCGGCGTCGGCGAGCTTGCGAGCGGTGATGTCGCGGGCGAGCTTGACGATGCGCCGCACCCGCCCGTCGCGGCCGCGGACCGGGGTGTAGGAGGCCTCGATCCAGAGGTCGCTGCCGTCGCGGGCAATGCGGCGGAACTCGCCGGTCCGGGCCTCGCCCTGGCGCAGCGCCTCCCAGAAGGCGGTGTAGGCCGGCGAGGCGGCCTCGGCGGGATCGACCAGGACCCGGTGCGGCTGGCCGACCAGGGGAGCCTTCTCGGCCTGCATCAGGCCGGCGAAGCGGTCGTTGTGGCAGAGGATGGTGCCGTCCGGGTCGAACTCGACCATCGCCTGCGAAAGGGTCAGCGCCCGCAGGGTCGCGTGGGCTTCGCGGCCGAAATCGATCCAGGCCATGGTCGGGTCCGAACCTCCTGGGTCGGCGCCCGAAAAGGGGCGGCGCCGCGCCTTGCATCCCGCCCAGGATAGCCAGGCCAGGTTAAGGTTCTTCGCATCCCCGCCTCCGCCGCGGCCGGGCACGGCCCGCAACGGGAAAGGGCCGCCCGAGGGCGGCCCTTGTCTGGGGGGCGGCGGTTCGGCCGGCCGGCGTCAGTGCAGGTCGGCCCAGATCTTCCGCTTCACCGCATAGGCCAGGCCGCCCAGGATGGTGAGGAAGAGCACGAGCCGGACACCCATGCGCTTGCGCTCCTCCATCTCGGGCTCGGCCGCCCAGGCGAAGAAGGTCGAGACATCGTGGGCCATCTGCTCGACGGTCGCGCTGGTGCCGTCGTGGAAGGTGAGCGCGCCCTCGTTCAGCGGCGGCGCCATGGCGATCTGGTGGCCGGGGAAGTACT
>CAYNYQ010000682.1:0-2329 GCA_964401305.1 uncultured Acetobacteraceae bacterium
TCGGCCACCTCTTCCGCGTCACCACCTGGGGCGAGAGCCACGGCCCCGCCATCGGCTGCGTCGTCGATGGCTGCCCGCCCGGCCTCGCCCTGACCGAGGCCGACATCCAGCCCTTCCTCGACCGCCGCCGGCCGGGCCAATCGAAATTCGTCACCCAGCGCCAGGAAGCCGACGCGGTCCGCATCCTCTCCGGCACCTTCGAGGGCATCACCACCGGCACGCCCATCGCGCTGCACATCGACAACACCGACCAGCGCTCCCGCGACTACGGCGAGATCAAGGATCGCTTCCGCCCCGGCCATGCCGACCTGACCTACCACCTGAAGTACGGCGTGCGGGACTATCGCGGCGGCGGCCGGTCCTCGGCGCGGGAGACGGCGATGCGCGTCGCCGCCGGCGCGGTGGCGCGCAAGGTGCTGGGCGCGGGGGTGACCATCCGCGGCGCGCTGGTGCAGATGGGCCCGCACGGCATCGACCGCGCCGCCTGGGACTGGGCGGCGGCGGCGGAGAATGCCTTCTTCTGCCCGGACCGCGAGGCCGCCCCGCGCTGGGAGGCGGCGCTGCTCGAGGCGCGCAAGTCCGGCTCCTCCCTCGGCGCCGTCATCGAGGTGGTGGCGGAGGGCGTCCCGCCCGGCCTCGGCGCGCCGATCTACGGCAAGCTCGACGCCGACATCGCCGCCGCGCTGATGGGCATCAACGCCGTGAAGGGCGTCGAGATCGGCGAGGGCTTCGCCGCCGCCGCCCTCTCCGGCGAGGCGAATGCCGACGAGATGCGCATGGACCCCGACGGCAGCGTGCGCTTCCTCTCGAACCGCGCCGGCGGCATCCTCGGCGGCATCTCCACCGGCCAGCCGATCGTCGCGCGCTTCGCGGTGAAGCCCACCTCTTCCATCCTCACGCCGCGCCAGGCGGTGGACCGCTTCGGCCAGGAGGTCGAGGTGACGACGAAGGGCCGCCACGACCCCTGCGTCGGCATCCGCGCCGTGCCGGTGGGCGAGGCGATGCTGGCGCTGGTGCTGGCCGATCACCTGCTGCGCCACCGGGCGCAGACCCCGGACGCGCCGGACCGGGCCCGCCTGCCGCGGAACTGACCCACCGCGCGCCAGGGTTGCATTGGCCTGGTGGATTTTCAGCAGACAAATACCCATCGAACCTGTAGGAATGGCTTGGAGGCGGCACCCAGCCGCCGACGGCACGCCGACGGGCATCGCGCGCGATCGCGCAGCCCCCCGGCGGCGCCGAGGACGGAGGGCTTCGCATGCAGGAAACCCGCGCCCGCAGTCTCGCCAAGGCCGCCAGCTGGCGGGTGACCGCCACCCTCGACACCTTCCTGATCAGCTGGCTGATCACCGGCGAGCTGCTGCTCGCGGGCAGCATCGCCGGCACCGAGGTGCTGACCAAGATCGGTCTCTTCTACCTGCACGAACGCGCATGGACGCGGCTGGGCTGGGGCCGGGCCGGGCGGCGCGACGGGCATGGCCGCAGCATCGCCAAGGCGGTGAGCTGGCGCGTCACCGGCACGCTCGACACCTTCCTGATCAGCTGGCTGATCACCGGCACGGCCGCGATGGCCGGCGGCATCGCCGCGACCGAGGTGCTGACCAAGATCGGTCTCTTCTACCTGCACGAACGCGCCTGGGCGCGGCTGGGCTGGGGCAGCGGTGCGGTCGCTCCCGAGGACCCGGCGCGTGCCCCCGCCAGCGCCTGACCGGCCCGTAGCAGCGGGCGCGACCACGCCGGTCGATAGACCGACCGAGCGACCGATCGCGCCCGACGCGAGCCCCGGCAGCAACCGGATGACAGACCTGCAAACTCTTGATGGCCTCGTCCCCGCCACGCTGCACCGGCCGGACGGTTCCAGGCTTGACGGCAACGCTTCGGATGGGGTTAGGGCTGGGACGCAACACCGCCGAGCCGAGGCCATGCCTTTCGCCGACCCGCCGCCCACCGTCCGTGCGCTCGACGCCTTCGTGACGCTCTGCGGCAAACGGGCCTGGACGGCGCGCATGTCCGACCTCGGCGCGCGAGCCCAGGCAGGCTCGCTGAGCGGGCGCGGCATGCAGCAGCGGCACGCGCTGGAGCTTGCGCTCGCGCGGATCTCGCGCGGCCAGGCGGGCGCCAGGCTCAGCCTCGCCGAGCGCCGGGTCTGCGCCTTCGCGCAGGAGGCCGTGCGCCTGGCCGCCACCCTGCCCGCCGGCCCGCGCGCCCGCCTGCGCGAACAGCTCGTCGCCGGGCTGACCGGCGAGGCGACCCTCATCCCCCTGTTCCACCTGCTGCGCGTCGCCGCGATGCAGCGCGCCCGCGGCTTCGAGGTGCGCTTCACCGGCCT
>CAYNYQ010000683.1:0-2327 GCA_964401305.1 uncultured Acetobacteraceae bacterium
GCGCCATGGGGCCGATGACGGCGATGTCCGTCTCCGTCAGCCCGCCATCGAGGGACTGGCCGCGCGGCGGGCAGATGCCCCAGGTCGGCTTGTGGCCATAGACCCCGCAGTAATGCGCGGGATTGCGGATCGAGGCGCCGATGTCGCTGCCGAGCTCGAGCGCCGTCAGCCCCGCCGCCAGCGCCGCCGCCGAGCCGCCCGAGGACCCGCCGGGGGCGCGCGCCACGTCCCAGGGGTTGTTCGTCACGCCGTAGATCGGGTTGTAGCTCTGCCAGTCGGCGAGCAGCACGGGCACGTTGGTCTTGCCGAAGACGACGGCGCCGGCGGCCTTCAGGCGCCTGACCGCCACCGCGTCGTCGGTGGCGCGGTGGTCGCGGTACTCGGGCAGGCCCCAGGTGGTGGGGTGGCCCGTGAGGTCGAAGCTCTCCTTCACCGTCATCGGCACGCCGTGCAGCGGGCCGAGCAGCGCGCCCTTCGCCAAGGCGGCGTCCGCCGCATCGGCCCGGGCGCGGGCGGCGTCGATGTCGCGGACCACGACGGCGTTGATCCGGGGGTCGAGGCGCTCGACGCGGGCGATATAAGCCTCGAGCAGCTCGCGTGCGCTCACGCGCTTCGTGCGGATCGCGGCGGCCTGGTCGAGGGCGGAGCGGAAATGCAGATCGGTCACGGCGGTTCCTCCCGCCGCGACTATCGCCCGCGTCGGTCAGCCCGCGAAGGGGTCGCGCAGCGTGATGGTGTCGTCGCGATCGGGGCTCGTGGAGAGCAGCACCACGGGCGCCTCGACCAGCTCCTCGATGCGCCGGACATACTTCACTGCGGCCGCCGGAAGCTGGGCGTAGCTGCGCGCGCCCTGGGTGCTGCCGGACCAGCCCTCCAGCGTCTCGTAGATCGGCTCGGCGGCGGCCTGCGCTTCCATGGCGAAGGGCAGGCGCTTCATCACCTGGCCCTTCACGCGGTAGCCGGTGCAGATCTTCAGCTCCGCCAGCCCGTCCAGCACGTCGAGCTTGGTCAGCGCCAGGCCCTGGATGCCGCCGATCTTCACCGCCTGGCGCACCATGCAGGCATCGAACCAGCCGCAGCGGCGACGACGGCCCGTCACGGTGCCGAACTCCCGCCCGCGGTCGCCGAGGCCCTTTCCGATCTCGTCGTGCAGCTCGGTCGGGAAGGGCCCGCTGCCGACGCGCGTGCTGTACGCCTTGGCGATGCCCAGCACCATGCCGACCGCATCCGGCCCGATGCCGGCGCCCGCCGCGGCATTGCCAGCGACCGTGTTGCTGCTGGTCACGTAGGGATAGGTGCCGTGGTCGACGTCCAGCATCACGGCCTGCGCGCCCTCGAAGAGCACGCGGCGGCCGGCGTGGCGCGCCTCATCGAGCCGCTCCCACACGGCTTCCGCGAAGGGCAGCAGCTTCGGTGCCCAGTCCAGCAGCTGCGCCAGCAGCCCGGCCTTCTCGAATTCCGGGGCGCCGAGGCCGCGCAGCAGGGAGTTGTGGTGCAGCAGCAGCTCGTCGAGCTTCTTCGACAGCGTCTCCGGCTCGGCCAGGTCGCAGAGGCGGATGGAGCGCCGCCCCACCTTGTCCTCGTAGGCCGGGCCGATCCCCCGCCCCGTGGTGCCGATCCTGTCGCCGCCGCGCGCCGCCTCCCGCGCCTTGTCGAGCGCGGGGTGCAGCGGCAGGATCAGCGGCACGTTCTCGGCGATGCGCAGGTTCGCGGGCGTCACCTTGAGCCCCTGCGCCGTCACCCTGGCGATCTCGTCGAGCAGCGCCTGCGGGTCCAGCACCACGCCATTGCCGATGACGCCGAGCTTGCCGCGCACCACGCCCGACGGCAGCAGGGAGAGCTTGTAGGTCTCGCCGCCGACCACCAGGGTATGGCCCGCATTGTGGCCGCCCTGGAAGCGCACGACGATATCGGCGCGGCTGGCGAGCCAGTCCACCACCTTGCCCTTGCCCTCGTCGCCCCACTGGGCGCCGATCACGGCGACGTTGGCCATCGCGTCAGTCCTTCTGTCTGCGCCGCCCGGTTCGGACCGGCGCGCCGCCCCGCCCCCGCGCCGCGATGCAGCGGGAGACGGCGCCGCGCCCCGGTCACCGGTCGGCGGCGGCCGCCAGGGGCACGGGCTTGCCGTCCCTGAGGGCGTGGGTGCAGCGCAGCGCCTCGGCGGTGTCGGTGGCCGAGAGCGCGGCGACGGTGGCATAGCCCTGGGCGCGCAGCACGCGGCCGAAGGCCGGGTCGGTGCCGAGCGGGACGAAGACGCGCTGGCGCGGCGGCTGCGGCGGCGCGGCGCGCAGCACCGCATCGGGGTAGAGCGTCATGCCCGTCGCCGG
>CAYNYQ010000684.1:0-2320 GCA_964401305.1 uncultured Acetobacteraceae bacterium
GCGATCAGGTCCGCCTCGCCGCGCTGCAGGATGCCCTCGGCCTGGTCGGCGTGCACGATCAGCCCGACCGCCATGGTCCTGATCCCCGTCTCGCGGCGGATCTTCGCCGCATAGGGCACCTGGTAGCTGTATGTGACCGGCCCCGCGCTGACCACGGGCGAGCCCTTCATGCCGCCCGAGGAGCAGTCGATCACGTCCACCCCCTTGTCCTTCACGATGGCCGCCAGGCGCGAGGACTGGTCCGGATCCCAGCCCGCGTCGTCGTCCACCGAAAGCCGCAGGAAGAGCGGCTTGCCCTCCGGCCAGTGGCGCCGGACCTCCTCGACGATCTCGATGCAGAAGCGCATGCGGTTCAGCTCCGACCCGCCGTAGTCGTCGTTGCGCAGGTTGGAGAAGGGCGAGAGGAACTGGTGGATCAGGTAGCCATGCGCGCCGTGGATCTCCAGCATCTCGAACCCGGCCTCGTCGGCGCGCCGCGCCGCCTGGCCCCAGTTCAGCACGCAGCGCTGCACCTCGTCGCGGGTCAGCGCCCGCGGCGTGGGGTCGGAGGCAGGGGCGTTCACGGCCGAGCAGGAGACCAGCTCCCAGGCCTCCCAGTCGTCCACCTCGGGCTGCGGCGTCAGCGGCGCGCCGCCCTGCCAGGGCCGGAAGCGCCTGGCCTTGCGCCCCGAATGGCCGAGCTGGATGCCGGCCACGCAGTCCTGCGCCCGGATGAACTCCACGCAGCGCGCCAGGCCCGGGATATGCGCGTCGTCCCAGAGGCCGAGGTCACCGATGGTGCCGCAGCCGCGCCGCTCGACCTTCGTGCTCTCCATCATCATCAGCCCGGCGCCGCCCGCGGCATAGCGGCCGGCATTCATCAGGTGCCAGTCGGTGGCGAAGCCGCGCACCGCCGCGTACTGGTGCATCGGCGCGACCACGACGCGGTTCTTGAAGGTGACGTCGCGGATGCGCATCGGCGTGAAGAGCAGCGGCTGGGCTGACATGCCTGTGTTTCCTCCGTTCGGGAGGGCGGATGCTACAGCCCCTCACGCGACAGGGAACCCCGCCAGGAGGGACGAGGATGACCGAACCGCAGCGCGTGGCGCTGGTCACCGGCGGCGCCAGGGGCATCGGCCGCGCCATCGCGGCGCGGCTGCACCGGGATGGATTCCGCGTCGTCATCGCCGACCGCGAGGCGGCCCGCCCCGAGCATCCGGCGCGCTGCGTCGTCGCCGACATGGCCGAGGAGGAGGCGGTCGCCGCGCTGCTGCGCTCCATCGGCGCGGAGGAGGGCCGGCTCGACGCGCTGGTGAGCAATGCCGGCTTCATGATCAGGAAGCCGCTGCGCGACCTGGCGCTGGCCGAGTGGAACGCCGTGCTGGCGACCAACCTGACCGCCACCTTCCTGCTGGTGCGCGCGGCCGAGGACCTGCTGCGCGCGGCCCGCGGCAGCGTGGTGACCATCGCCTCCACCCGCGCCCGGCAGTCGGAGCCGGAGACGGAGAGCTACGCCGCGTCGAAGGGCGGCCTGGTGGCGCTGACCCATGCGCTGGCGATCTCGCTCGGGCCCGCGGTGCGGGTGAACTGCGTCAGCCCGGGCTGGATCCATACCAAGGGTCCCGCGCCGGGCCCGGGCGACCATGCGCAGCACCCCGCCGGCCGCGTCGGGGAGCCTGCGGACATCGCCGCCCTGGTCGCCTGGCTGGTCGGGCCGGAGAGCGGCTTCGTCACCGGCGCCGAGTTCCTCGCCGATGGCGGCATGACGCGGAAGATGATCTACGCCGAATAGCCGAGGTTGCCGCCACGGCGCGGCCGCGCGAGCATCGGCGGCGGAGGAGACGCCCATGCTCGACGACCCGCCGCTGCTGACCATCCATCGCGGGCATCGCCGCCCGGACCGGGCGCTGGTCGAACGCTTCCGCGGCGCCCAGACCAGCCACCTGGTCGATGCCATGGAGGGGCGGGGCGCGATGGATTGGCAGATCAAGCCCGTCGATCCCGCCAATGCCGCCTTCGTCGGCCCGGCGCTGACCGCCTTCGCCTATCCGGCCGATGTCGTCGCGGTGCTGGGCGCGCTGGGCGAGGCGGAGGCGGGCGACGTGATCGTGGTCGCCAACGACGGCTACCGCGGCACGGCGGTGATCGGCGACCTCGTTGCGGGGATGATGAAGAACCGGGGCGTCGCCGGCTTCGTCTCCGACGGGCTCGGGCGCGACCGGGCCGGCATCGTCGCCGCCGGCATGCCGCTCTTCGTCGCGGGCATCGTGCCGACCTCGCCGGCGAACAACGGCCCCGGCGTGGTCGGCGCGCCCGTGGTCTGCGGCGGCGTCGCGGTGCG
>CAYNYQ010000685.1:0-2314 GCA_964401305.1 uncultured Acetobacteraceae bacterium
GCGCTGCTCGCCGCCACCGGCGCCGCGCTCGCCCTGCCGGCGCCCGGCCTGCGCGCCCAGCCGGCCTGGCCGGCCCGCACCATCCGCTTCGTCGTGCCCTTCCCCCCCGCCGGCACCACCGACATCGCCGGCCGCATCGCCGCCGAGATGCTCAGCCAGCGCCTCGGCCAGCAGGTCATCATCGAGAACCGCGCCGGCGCCACCGGCAACCTCGGCGCCGAGAACGTCGCGCGGTCGGAGCCGGATGGCTACAGCTTCCTGGTCTGCACGATTTCCACGGCCTCGATCAACTACTCGCTCTGGGGCGCGCGCATGCCGGTGAAGCCCGAGGACCTCGCCGCGGTCGGGCTGCTGATCCGCGTGCCCAACGTGGTCTGGGTGCCGGCCGCCTCCCCGGTGCGGAGCGTCGCCGACCTCGTCGCCACGGCGAAGGCGCGGCCCGGCGCGCTGAACTACGGCAGCCCGGGCAGCGGCGGCTCGCCGCACATGACGATGGAGATGCTGAAGCTGCGCGCCGGCGTCGACATCGTCCACGTGCCCTTCCGCGGCGCCGGCCCGATGCTGGTCGAGGCCGTGGCCGGCCGGCTGGATACGGGCTGCGACAACATGCCGTCCTGCATCGGCCATGTGCGGGACGGCCGGCTGCGCGCGCTGGCGGTCACCTCCACCCGGCGCAGCCACGCCCTGCCCGACGTGCCGACCCTGGCCGAGGCAGGCATCCCGGACTTCGAGGCGACGGCCTGGTTCGGCGTCCAGGCGCCGGCGCGAACGCCGCGGCCGATCATCGAGCGCATGGGCCGCGAGCTGGACGCCATCACCCGCGACCCGGGCTATGTCGCGCGCATCCGCGAGCTCGGCGGCTCGCCGCCCGACCTGACGCCCGAGGGCGGCACCACGCCCGCCGCCTTCGAGGGCTTCATCCGCGACGAGATCGCGCGCTGGGCCGAGGTGGTGAAGGTCTCCGGCGCGAAGATCGATTGACCCTCGCGGCACGGCGCGCGGCGGCGTTGCGGGATGGCGGCGCGTCCCTATCCTCTCGGAATGGCAACGCCCCGCCCCCGCTGATGCCGCCGCCGCGCAGCCTCGCCGAGCTCGAGCAGGACATCGCCCGCGACCTGGCGCTGACCGCGCATCCCCGCGCGCCCTGGCTGCCGGTGGAGCGCAGCGCCGGCGGCCGGCCCGTGCTGGATTGCCTGGTGGTGGGCGCCGGCCAGGGCGGGCTCGCCGTCGCCTTCGCGCTGAAGCGCGACCGGGTGGACCGGCTGCTGGTGATCGACGCCGCGCCGGAGGGTAAGGAGGGGCCCTGGGTCACCTGGGCGCGCATGCACACGCTGCGCAGCCCGAAGGACCAGACCGGGCCGGACCTGAAGCTCCCCTCCCTCACCTACCAGGCCTGGCACGAGGCGCAGTTCGGCGCCGCGCACTTCGCCGCCATGCGGCTGATCCCGAAGGAGCTGTGGCAGGACTACCTAACCTGGTTCCGCCGCGTCGCCGGCATTCCCGTGCGCAACGGCGTCGCGGCCGGGCGCATCGGGCCCGCGCGCACCGATGACGGCATGCCCTGCCTCTCGGTCGAGACCAGCGAGGGGCCGATCCTCGCGCGCAAGGTGGTGCTGGCGACGGGGCAGGACGGCATCGGCCGGCTCTGGATGCCGGATTTCGTCGCCGCGCTGCCTGCGCACCGGCGCGCCCATGCCTGGGAGGAGATCGACTTCGCCGCGCTGCGCGGCAAGGTGGTGGCGGTGCTCGGCGCCGGCGCCTCGGCCTTCGACAATGCCGCGGTGGCGCTGGAGCGCGGCGCGGGCGAGGTGCACCTCTTCTGCCGCCGCGCCGAGCCGATGGTGGTGCAGCCCTATCGCTGGCTGACCTTCGCGGGCTTCCTGCGCCATCTCGGCGACATGCCGGACGCGTGGCGCTGGCGCTTCATGCAGCGGATCCTCTCCATGCGGGAGGGCTTCCCTCAGGACACCTACGACCGCGCCAACCGCTTCCCGAACTTCCTGATGCATCTCGGCCGGCCCTGGACCGGCGCGCGGATCGGCGCGGACGGGCGCGTGGCGCTGCAGACGCCGCGCGGCGACTTCGCGGCGGATTTCCTGATCTGCGGCACCGGCGTGCGCATGGACGCCGCGGCGCGGCCCGAGCTCGCCGGCTGCGCCGACAACATCGCCACCTGGGCCGACCGCTACGCGCCGCCGGCGGAGGACGCGAGCGAGAGGCTCGGCGAGTTCCCCTATCTCGGGCCCGACTTCGCCTTCGAGGAGCGGCGGCCGGGCGAGACGCCCTGGATCCGCGACATCCATTTCTTCGGCTT
>CAYNYQ010000686.1:0-2314 GCA_964401305.1 uncultured Acetobacteraceae bacterium
GCGCGCGGGGCGGCGCTGCGGCGCGGCCCGAGCACCAGGACCGGCGCCGTGCCCGGCGCGCAGAGCCCCCGCATCGTCGCCGCCGGCAGCGGGATCGGCCCGCCCGTGGCGATTCCGGCGCCGATGCGCGCCAGCGCCACCCGGCGGTGGTAGCCGAGGCCGCGCAGCGCATCCCCGGAATGGTAGTTGGCGATGGCCTGCTGCCAGTCGCCGGTGCGGGCACGCAGCTCGGCCAGGAAGCGCGCGGCGTAGCGGACATTCGCCGCCGGGTCGAAGGCCTCGTCCAGCCCGGCGAAGGCCTGCGGGTGGTACGCCAGGTTCACCTGCATGCAGCCGACATCGATCGAGCGCGTGCCGGCGGCGAGCAGGGCCGCGACCTCGGCCCTGGCGGCGGCGCGATTCGGAGGGTGGCGGCCCTCGCCGGCGGCGTTGTAGGCCCAGGGCCAGGGCTCCACGCGCCCGCCCTGGGGGTGGCTGCGGCCGCTCTCGACGAGGGCGATGGCCAGCAGCAGGCCGGGCGGCAGGCCCGATTCAGGCTCCACCGCGGCGATGGCGCGGCGGCAGGCGGTCCAGTCCTCGGGCGTCGCGGCCGCGGCGGGCGGCGGGCCCGGGGCGAGCGCCAGCGCCAGCAGGCCGAGGGCGGCCAGGGCGCGGCGCGGGGCAGCGGCACAGGCAAGCCAGGGCAGGGCGGCCAGGGACCGGCATCGCGGCATGCCGGGCGAGGTGGCGGGCCGGGCGGGCGGCGTCAACGCCGGGCCCGCGCCCGCGGGGTCCTGCACAGGCCCCCCAACGCCGCGGCGCGACGTTTGCGGGCCCGGCTTGCGGTTGTTGAGGACCACCTCACTTGTGCGATGCCGCGGGGCGCGACTATGGTCCGGCCGCGCCGCGGCGCCCCCGCGACAGGCCGGGGGGGCCAGGTGCACCCCCCCGCGCCGGCATCGGCCGCCGGGGGGCGGGGACCATGCGGCGCGCCCGACGCGCCGGACAGGGAACGGGATGCGGCGTGTGATCGGTGCTGGTCTTCGTTGGATCGGTCGGGCAGGCAGCCTCGGGCTGGCGATGCTCTGCGGCGCGGGTGCCGCGCTGGCCCAGGGGCAAGGGGGGATCGTCGGCTCGGAACCGACGCATGTCGGCGCGCCGACGCCCTGGGGCCTCGGGCTGCAGGCCTCGGGCGGGCCGGTGAAGACGGCGATCTCGGACTTCAACACGCTGGTGCTCTGGATCATCGTCGCCATCACCATCTTTGTGCTCGGCCTGCTGGGCTGGGTGGTCTACCGCTACCGCGCGGAGGTGAACCCAAACCCCTCGCGCACCAGCCACAACACCGTGCTCGAGATCGCCTGGACCGTGGTTCCGGTGCTGATCCTGCTGGTGATCGCCATCCCGTCCTTCCGGCTGATCTACTTCCAGGACCGCGCGCGCGACGCCGACCTGACGATCACCGTGCAGGGCCGGCAGTGGTACTGGCACTACGCCTATCCGGACCACGGCAACTTCGCCTTCGACAGCCGGCCGATCCCGGACGACGAGATCAAGGCGGGGCAGATCCGCAGCCTCTCGGTCGACGAGCCGCTGGTGGTGCCGGTGGGCGCCAATGTCCGCGTGCTAACCACCGGGCAGGACGTGATCCACAGCTTCTTCGTGCCCTCGCTGGGCGTGCAGAAGTACACCATCCCCGGCCGCACGCTGGAGACCTGGTTCCGCGCCGACCGCGAGGGCGTCTTCTACGGCCAGTGCAACCAGATCTGCGGCACCAACCATTGGTTCATGCCGATCGAGGTGCGCGCCGTCGCGCCCGAGCGCTTCCAGGCCTGGGTCAACGAGGCCAAGACCAAGTTCGCGCAGGCCGACGGGGCGCAGCCCGTCGCCGCGGCGCCGCCGAGCGATCTGCGCCTGGCCGAGGCGGCCGCCCGGTGATCCCGGGCGCCGCCACGCCTACCCCTTCTTCGACCCTCTGAGCGGGACGGACCCATGGCGACCGCAACGGACGCACATCACGGCCACGACCACCACGACCACAAGCCCGGCTTCGTGCAACGCTGGCTGTTCTCGACCAACCACAAGGACATCGGGACGCTCTACCTGGTGTTCTCGGTCATCGCCGGGCTGATCGGCGGCGGCATCTCCGTGCTGATGCGCATGGAACTGCAGAGCCCAGGCATGCAGATCTTCGCCGACGGGCAGATGTGGAACGCCTATATCAGCGCCCACGGCCTGATCATGGTGTTCTTCGTGGTCATGCCGGCGCTGATCGGCGGCTTCGGCAACTGGTTCGTGCCGCTGATGATCGGCGCGCCGGACATGGCCTTCCCGC
>CAYNYQ010000687.1:0-2312 GCA_964401305.1 uncultured Acetobacteraceae bacterium
CGCGGTCTTCGTCGCCGCCGCCGCCTTCTACAGCCCGGAGAGCTTCGGCATCGGCACGCGGGGCAACATCAAGACCGCCTCGCTGGTCGAAATGTCGCTCGGCATCGCCATCGGCGCCGTGACCTTCTCGGGCTCGGTCATCGCCTTCCTCAAGCTCGACGGGCGGATGTCGGGCGCGCCGATCATCTTCAAGGGGCAGCACCAGCTGAACGCCGCCCTTGGCGCGCTGCTGCTGGTGCTGGTGATCGCCTTCTGCGCCACCGGCAGCCAGGTGCTGTTCTGGGCGATCGCGCTGCTCTCCTTCGCGCTGGGCTTCCTGCTGATCATCCCGATCGGCGGCGCGGACATGCCGGTGGTCGTCTCGATGCTGAACAGCTACTCGGGCTGGGCGGCGGCGGGCATCGGCTTCACCATCGGCAACCTGCTGCTGATCGTTACCGGCGCGCTGGTCGGCGCCTCGGGTGCGATCCTCTCCTACATCATGTGCAAGGGGATGAACCGCAGCATCATCAACGTGCTGCTGGGCGGCTTCGGGTCGGAGGGCGGCACGGCGGCGGCCGGCGCGGGTGCCGCGGACCGCGCGCCGGTGAAGGCCGGCAGCCCGGAGGATGCCGCCTACATCATGAAGAACGCGCAGAAGATCATCGTCGTGCCGGGCTACGGCATGGCGGTGGCGCAGGCGCAGCAGGTGCTGCGCGAGATGGGCGACCTGCTGAAGAAGGAGGGCGCCGAGGTCTCCTACGCCATCCACCCCGTCGCGGGCCGCATGCCGGGCCACATGAACGTGCTGCTGGCCGAGGCCAACGTGCCCTATGACGAGGTCAAGGAGCTCGAGGAGATCAACCCCGAATTCGCCGAGGCCGACGTCGCCTTCGTGATCGGCGCCAACGACGTGACCAACCCGGCCGCCAAGACCGACAAGTCCAGCGCCATCTACGGCATGCCGATCCTGGACGTGGAGCGGGCGAAGACGGTGTTCTTCATCAAGCGCGGCATGGCGTCCGGCTATGCGGGGGTGGAGAACGAGCTGTTCTTCCGGCCCAACACCATGATGCTGTTCGGCGACGCCAAGAAGGTGACGCAGGAGATCGTGCAGGCGCTGCAGCGCTAGCGGCGGCGCCCGCACGGCGGTTCCAAAGGGGGGGCGTTGCCGGCGGGCAGCGCCCCCTTCGCAATTGGGGGGAGGCACCTTCGCCGCCGCGTCGACCGGCCGAGGCCGCGTCCACGGGCACGAAACGTGGCGGGACCCGGCCCACCGGAGGTTCCGGCCGAAACCCGGCATCGCCGGGCAGCCCGCGCCGCCCTAGGCTTGCGCGACCGGGCTTGCGGAGGAACGCCATGACCGAAACCGTGCTGATCGCCGGCGCGCTGGGCCTGGTCGGGCGGGCGGCGCTCGAGGCCTTCGAGCAGCGCGAGGGCACGCGCATCGTTGCGCTGGCCCGCCGCCGGCCGGGTTTCGCGACCCGGGCCGAGTTCCTCTCCGTCGACCTCACCGACCGCGCGGCGACCCAGGCGCAGCTCGGCGCGCTGCGCGGGGTGACGCGCATCCTCTACGCGGCGCTGTTCGAGAAGCCCGAGCTCGGCCGGGGCTGGCTCGAGCAGGACCAGATCGCCACCAACGAGGCCATGCTGCGCAACCTGCTGGACGCGGTGGAGCCGGCGAATCCCGGCCTGCGGCACATCGCCGTGCTGCAGGGCACCAAGGCCTATGGCGTGCATCTCGGCCAGATGCCGATCCCCGGGAAGGAGCGCGCGCCGCGCCACATCCACCCCAATTTCTACTGGGCGCAGGAGGACCTGCTGCGCGCCCGCCGCGCCGCCGGCGCCGCCTGGCGCTTCACCATCCTGCGGCCGCAGGCGGTGATCGGCTTCGCGCTGGGCAGCGCGATGAACCTGCTCTCCGCCATCGGCTGCTATGCCGCGATCTGCCGCGAGCTGGGCTTCCCCCTCGCCTGGCCCGGCAGCGGCCAGCGCATCACCGAGGCGACCGATGCCCGCCTGCTCGCCCGCGCGATCGCCTGGGCCGGCGACAACGCCGCGGGCGCCGCGGCGGACGAGACCTTCAACGTGACAAACGGCGACGTGCTGCTGTGGCAGGACCTCTTCCCGATGGTCGCCGAGCGCTTCGGGATGCGCATGGGCCCGGCCCACCCGATGTCGCTGCAGGTGCTGATGAGCGACAAGGGCCCGGTCTGGCAGCGCATCGTCGAGCGGCACCAGCTCAAGCCCCATGCGCTCGAGACGCTGATCGGCAGTTCCTGGCAGTTCGCCGACTTCGCCTTCAGCCGGCCCGGCCAGACCAGCTCGCTGCT
>CAYNYQ010000688.1:0-2282 GCA_964401305.1 uncultured Acetobacteraceae bacterium
CCGCGAGCCGCCGCCCGCCGGCGGCCCGGCCTGGCGCCGCCCGGCGCCCGCCGTGCCGCACGCCGCCTTCCTGCCGCCGCTGCACGTGGCGATCGGCGGGCATCGCGTGGCGCTGCACCGCGCCGCCGATGCCGAGGGGCGGCTGGTCGAGATCGGCTTCGCCGTGCCGCGGGAGGCCGGCGGCGCGACGCTGCGCGGCATGCTGGAAGGCTTCGCCGCCTCGGTCTCGCTCGGCCTGGCCCAGGGCGTGCCGCTGACCCACTACGTCGAATGCTTCGCCCATGCCCGCATCGGCCCGCCGGGCGGCGCGGTGGAGGGCGACCCGGAGATCCGCCGCGCGGTCTCGGTGCTGGACTGGGCCTTCCGGCGACTGGCGATGGAGCATCTCGGCCGGCGCGACCTGGCCGACCCGGAGGAGGCGGCGCTGCCCGCGCCGCGCGGCGCCGAGGCCGCCCAGCCGCCGCTGCTGCCGCTCGACCTGCCGCGCCACCCGCTGCCCTCCGCCGCCGCGCGGCCGGAGCCCGGGCTGGCGGCCAAGGCCACGCCCCGCCGCCGGCGCGGCCCGGCCAGGCTGGCGGGCTAGCGCGTGATCCGCGAGGGCGGCATCGCCGCAGCGTGATCCACCCATGTGGATCACGCTGTAGCCCGGCGCGGCGCCCCAGGTCAGCCGGGCGCCGCGGCTTGCAGGATCGGCCGCCGCGGACGAGCATGCGCGCCATCATCGCGCGCCGCGGCGGGAACCGCCGGCGCCACCACGCCAGCGCAAGGGGACAGGCATGTCGGGACGGATCGAGGCACGGCTGAAGGACCTCGGCATCGAGCTGCCGGAGCCCGCCATGCCGCTGGCCAACTACATCCCGTACAACCTGGTCGGCAGCCTGGTGGTGATCTCCGGCCAGGTGCCGCTGCGCGACGGGCGCATCGCCTTCACCGGCAAGGTCGGGCTGACGCTCTCGCTGGACGATGCGCGCGCCGCGGCGCGGCTCTGCTTCGTGAACCTGGTGGCGCAGCTGAAGGCGGCCTGCGACGGCGACCTCGACCGGGTGCGCCGCGTGGTCCGGCTCGGCGGCTTCATCGCCGCGCCGCCCGAGTTCACCCAGCACGCCATCGCCATGAACGGCGCCTCCGACCTCGCCGTCGAGCTGTTCGGCGAGGCCGGCAAGCACGCGCGGACCACGATCGGCGTGCCCTCGCTGCCCGGCGACGCGGCGGTGGAGGTCGAGGGCATGTTCGAGATCGCCTGACGGGCTTGCGGGGCGCCGCCCGGCCACGACATCCTGCGCGATGCCCGATACCGGCCCCACGCTCGCCCTGACGCTGCACCGCGCCATCGCGGAGATCCCGGCGGCCGACTGGGACGCCTGCGCCGGCGACGCCAACCCCTTCGTCAGCCACGCCTTCCTCGCGGCGCTCGAGGACAGCGGCAGCGCCACCGGACGCACGGGCTGGCTGCCGCAGCACGCGGCGCTGCGCGACGATGCGGGCCGGCTGCTGGCCTGCGCGCCGATGTACGCCAAGAGCCACAGCCAGGGCGAATACGTCTTCGACTACGGCTGGGCCAATGCCTTCGAGCGCGCGGGTGGCGACTACTACCCGAAGCTGCAGGTCTCCGTGCCCTTCAGCCCGGTCCCCGGACCGCGGCTGCTGGTCCGCCCGGAGAGCGGGATCGGGCCGGAGGTGCTGGGCCGCGCGCTGGCCCAGGCCTGCCGCGAGCTGAACCTCTCCTCCGTCCACGCCACCTTCTGCGAGGAGGCGGAGTGGACGGCGCTGGGCGAGGCCGGCTGGCTGCGCCGGCTGGGGACGCAATTCCACTGGCACAACCAGGGCTATGGCAGCTTCGACGACTTCCTCGGCCAGCTCGCCAGCCGCAAGCGCAAGGCCATCCGCAAGGAGCGGCGCGAGGCGGCCGAGGCCGGCTACGTGCTGCGCACGCTGCGCGGGGCGGAGATCACGGAGCGGCACTGGGCCGCCTTCCATCTCTTCTACCGCAGCACCACGGACAAGAAGTGGGGGCGCAGCGCCTACCTGACGCGCGACTTCTGGCCGATGCTGGGCGAGCGGCTCGGCGACCGCGTCGTGCTGATGGTGGCCGAGCTCGACGGCGAGCCGGTGGCGGGCGCGCTGAACCTGCTGGGGTCGGAGGCGCTCTACGGCCGCAACTGGGGCGCCATCGTCGATGCGCCCTTCCTGCATTTCGAGCTCTGCTACTACCGCGCCATCGACTTCGCCATCGAGCACAAGCTGCCGCGCGTCGAGGCTGGCGCGCAGGGCGAGCACAAGCT
>CAYNYQ010000689.1:0-2279 GCA_964401305.1 uncultured Acetobacteraceae bacterium
CGGCGCAGTCGCCGACATTGTCGCCCACGTTGTCGGCGATGGTCGCCGGGTTGCGCGGGTCGTCCTCGGGGATGCCGGCCTCGACCTTGCCCACCATGTCGCCGCCGACGTCCGCACCCTTGGTGAAGATGCCGCCGCCGAGGCGCGCGAAGATGGAGATGAGCGAGGCGCCGAAGCCGAGCGCGACCAGCGCGTCGATCACCGTGCGGCTGTTCGGCTCGGCGCCGCCGAGCACGACCAGGATGAAGAAGTAGACGGCGACGCCGAGCAGGGCGAGGCCGGCCACCAGCATGCCGGTGATGGCGCCCGACTTGAACGCGGCGTCGAGCCCGGCGGCCAGCGAGACCGTGGAGGCCTGCGCCGTGCGCACATTGGCGCGCACTGAGACGTTCATGCCGATGAAGCCCGCGGCGCCCGAGAGCACCGCGCCCAGCAGGAAGCCGATGGCGACCGTGAAGCCTAGCCAGAAGGCGATCAGCACGAAGAGCACCACGCCGACGATGCCGATCGTCGTGTACTGCCGCTTCAGGTAGGCGGAGGCGCCTTCCTGCACGGCCCGCGCGATCTCCTGCATGCGGTCCGTGCCCGCCGGCAGCGCCATCACCTGCTTCGAGGTATAGACGCCGTAGCCGATCGATCCTGCCCCGAGCAGGATCACCAGCAACAACCAGAACGTCAGCAAGACGATACCCCCCTTGATCCCCTGCGCGCCGCGCCTTTTCGCGGCGGCGCGCGCAAGCGGCCGCGGGCCTTGCCGCCCGGGCTCGCCCCGGCGAGGGGCTTTGCCTCAGGTGCTGCGCCGCGGCGCGCAAACCGCTCGGTTCGGACGGCGCATCCCTATACGGGGCGGGAAAATGCGTGGCAACGGGCCGCGGCCGGCCCGGACGGGACGATCCGCCTTGGTGCGCGCAGGGATCAGGCCATGCCGGCGCAGCGGGCAGGCGGCGCGGGGATGGCACGGAGGCACGGCGCGTTGCTGCCGACCGTCTCGACCGCCTGCAGCAGGGAGAGGAGGTCGAAGGGCTTCTGCAGCAGCACCAGCGGGCCTGGCCCGGCCCCCTCCAGCGTGGCGTCGACGCCGGGCGGCAGGAAGCCGGTCATGACGACCACGGGCAGGTGCGGCCGCGTGGCGCGCAGCAGGGGGATGAGTTCCCAGCCCGGCATGCGCGGCATCGCCAGGTCGGTGACCAGGACATCGAAGGGCTCCCGCTGCGCGAGGGCGAAGGCCGCCGCCCCGTCGACCGCGAGCATCACCTCATGGCCCTGCTCGAGGAGGATCTCCTCGACCACCATGGCGGCCAGGGGTTCGTCCTCGGCGACGAGAATGCGCAACTTCCGGCCCGGCGTAGTCAAGGACATCAAGGCGCACCCTGGCCGCGCCGGACCGTTCCGGCGCGCGAGATGATGTCTAGGGGAGGCGTGCGCAGCATCGAAATCAAGAAACCGCGAAGTGGAGGCGAAACATGATACCCTTACTCAACTCATGACTGTGTCGTGCCGACGTCCACCTGCAGTCCTGGTTGGCGCCAGGTCCGGTGCCGACGGGCGGCCGGGTCGTCGCTACGGGTCTTTTTTCGTCCAGGCGGAGATGCAGGTTGCGTAGGTCGTGGCCGAATCCTCGGCCCGGCAGGCCGTGCGCATCCAGTCGCGCGCGCGGGCGCCCTGCGCGGCCAGCGCCTTCGGCGAGGCCAGCAGCGCATCGATCCGTGCCGCCAGCGCCGCCGCCGCGTCGCGGCCGAAGGGCAGCCGGGCCAGCACCGCCTCGGGGTGCTCGGCCGCGGGCCCGTGGTCGTAGACCAGCGCCGGCGTGCCCATGGCCAGCGCCCGCGCCAGGGTGCCGGAACTCTCCCCGGCCACGGGGAAGCGCAGCGCCAGCAGCAGGTCGGCGGCGCGCAGGTGCAGGAAGAAGGCGTCCTCGTCCAGCCAGCCGGTCAGCCGCACCCGCTCCCCGAGCCCGAGTGCGGCGATCTCGGCCGCGAGTGGCAGCCCGGCCTCGACCGCGCCGCCGATCACCAGCAGCGCGTCACGGCCTGCCCCCTCGAGCCGCGCGAGCGCCCCGAGCACGGTGCCGAGCTGCTTGGCCGGCGTGACATGGCCGAGCACGAGCAGCAGCGGCCGCCGCGCCGGCAGGCCGAGCCGCGCCCGCGCCGCCTCCCGCCCGAGCCCGTCGTAGCGCGCCGCCAGCGGCGAGCCGTGGTGGGGCAGCACCTGCACCGGCAGGCCTGGCGGCGCCTGCAGCCGGGCGGCGGCGAAGCGGCTGTGCACCACCACGCCGAGGC
>CAYNYQ010000690.1:0-2275 GCA_964401305.1 uncultured Acetobacteraceae bacterium
CCCGGGGCGAGGCGATGGGCCTCTCGACCGATGACTGGGTCTGGGTCGAGAGCCGCGCTGGGCGCCTCAAGTGCCAGGTCGCGCTGATGGAGGGCGTGAACGCCGACACGGTCTGGACCTGGAACGCCATCGGCAAGCGCGCCGGCGCCTGGGGCCTCACGCCCGACAGCCCGGAGGCGGTGCGCGGCTTCCTGCTGAACCACGTCATCAGCGAATGGCTGCCGGCCCAGCAGGGTTTCCGGCTGGCCAACGCCGACCCCGTGACCGGCCAGGCCGCCTGGTACGATCTGCGCGTCCGCGTCACGAAATGCGCGCCGGGCGAGGAAGGCATGACCGACCCCCACCCGGCCGCGCTGCGCGCCCCGCCCGGCGCGCCCGCCGCGCCCGACATCCTGCGCTACAACGCCGGCGCCGCCCGCGCCCGCGCCACCACGGGAAGCTGACCCTTGACCTGCCTGCCGGATCTCGTGCCGGGCCAGCGGAAGCTCGGCCTCGTCATCGACCTCGACACCTGCGTCGGCTGCCAGGCCTGCGCGACCAACTGCAAGGAGTGGAACGCCTCGGGCCATTCCGCGCCGCTGCCCGACCTCAGGCCCTTCTCGGCCGGGGCCGAGGGCGTGTGGTTCAACCGCGTGCACAGCTACGAGGCCGGCGAGGGCGAGCAGGGCCGCACCGTCCACTTCCCCCGCTCCTGCCTGCATTGCGAGACGCCGGACTGCGTGACGGTCTGCCCGACCGGGGCCAGCTACAAGCGCGCCGAGGACGGCATCGTGCTGGTCAACCACGACACCTGCATCGGGTGCGGGCTGTGCGCCTGGGCCTGCCCCTATGGCGCGCGCGAGATGGACGAGGACGAGGGGGTGATGAAGAAATGCACCCTCTGCGTCGACCGCATCTACAACGAGACGATCCCGGAGGCGCAGCGCCAGCCCGCCTGCGTGCTGACCTGCCCGACCAAGGCGCGCCATTTCGGCGACCTCGGCGACCCCGACAGCGCGGTGTCGAAGCTCGTCGCCGAGCGCGGCGGCTACGCGCTGATGCCGGAGATGGGCTACCAGCCGGTCAACCGCTACCTGCCGCCGCGCAACCGCACCTCCGTCGATGCCGGCCCCACCGAGGACACGCCGACGCCGATGGACGTGAAGAACCCGCTGCTGCGCTGGATGGACCGGGTGCTCTCCCGATGAATCCCGCCCCCTCCATCGTCGTCTTCACCACCGCCTCCGGCGCCGGCTACGGGCTGCTGTTCTGGCTCGGCCTGCTGCGCCCGCTCGGCCTGGTGCCGCAGGGCCATGCCTTCGGGCTGATCGCGCTCGGCATCGCGGTCTTCCTGATCTCGGTGGGGCTGCTCTCCTCCACGGCGCATCTCGGCCATCCGGAGCGCGCCTGGCGCGCGCTCAGCCAGTGGCGCTCCTCCTGGCTGTCGCGCGAGGGCGTGGCGGCGATCGCCACCTTCGGGCCGATCCTGCTGTTCGGGCTCGGGCTGATCGGGGGCTGGGGCGCGGCGACGCATCTCTTCGGCCTGCTCGCCGCGGCGGGGGCGGTCGCCACGGTCTACGCCACCGGCATGATCTACGCCTCGCTCAAGCCGGTGCGGCAGTGGCGGCATCCGCTGGTGGTGCCGGGCTACCTGATGCTGGCCTCCTTCAGCGGCGCGACGGCGCTGGCGATGACGGCGGCCTATTGGGGCCAGGCCGGCGCGCCGGCGCTGCTCGCGGCGCTCGGCGCGGCGGCGGCCTTCTGGCTCAAGCAGGCCTATTGGCGCGACATCGACGGCCCCGCCCCCGCCGACGCGCCGACGATCGAGAGCGCCACCGGCCTCGGCGCCATCGGCCGCACCCGCCCGCTCGACCCGCCGCATACCGAGACCAACTACCTGCTGCGCGAGATGGGCTTCCGCATCGCCCGCAAGCATGCCGCGCGCCTCCGGCGCATCGCGCTGATCGGCGGCTTCGCGGCGCCGCTGGCGCTGGCGGTGCTGGCGCTGCTCGCCGGCGGCACGCTCTGGCCCGTGGTGCTGCTCAGCCTGGCCGCGACGCTCGCCGGGCTCGGCCTGCTGGTCGAGCGCTGGCTGATGTTCGCCGAGGCGACGCATACCGTGACGCTCTACTACACGGGCCGGTAGCCCGCGGCGGCGGCGGGACGCCGGGCGCCCCGCCGCCCCGGTGCGTCAGCCGAGCTGCGGCCGGGTCTTCACCACGCTCGGCCGCTGCGACAGGCGCTGCCACCAGCCGGCGATGCGCGGCCGCTGCGCCAGGGCGGCGCGGCCGGGCTC
>CAYNYQ010000691.1:0-2270 GCA_964401305.1 uncultured Acetobacteraceae bacterium
GGCTCTGGGACGACCTGAACCGCTACGACGTGGTGCAGGTCGTCCTCGACGAACGTAAGGTCGCGGCGGAGTGACAGCCAGCGGCCGGGACCTGGCGCGCGGGCTCAGCGCCCCTGGCCGTGGATGGAGGCCAGGGCGGCCCGCTGCTGCTCCGCCAGGACCCTGTCGATCACCGCTACGTCAGGCGCGGAGAGGTCGGACGCAGCAAGCTTCGCCGCGAGTGGGCGGTTGAACTCGCCGGCCAGGTACTGCCAGGCCTGCTCGTGCAGCGACCGCAGGAGCCTGGCCAGCGCCAGGACCGCCACCAGGTGCGCCGCAGCGGCCAGGTGCTCGATCGCGTCGAGCTCACCGGGCGCCACCTTCGCGAAGGCGCTCAGCGCCTCGTGGCTCCAGAGGTCGAAGGCGGCGCGGTCCGCCTCCAACGTCGTGGTGGGATCGCTTGCGCGCCAACTGGCCTGCAGGCATCCGGCGATCATCTCCTCCACGGGCCGCACCGGCTGCAAGGCCTCGAGCGCGGCCCGCGCACGGTCCCGCTCGCGGGCCGCCAGCAGCACTGAGGCGCCGGAAAGCGGGTAGTGCGACAGGATGGCCGGCTCGGCGAAGAGCGGCATTGCGGCCGGCAGGGCGAAGCCCCTGCCGCTGCCCGCGAAGGCGCTTAACGCGGCGAGGATGTAGAGGTCGGGCATGCCCGCGGCGATGCCGATGCGCAGCAGCTCGTTGTAGCTCTGCGCCGCGTAGCGGAACTGCGCACAGACCATGATGAGGCCGCCATAGGCCTCCCGCGGCGTCACCTCCCGCCCGGCGAGGCCGTAGGCGGCGCGCACATCCGCCTGCGCCTGGTCGAAGCGGCTGAGCCCGACCATGATGGGTGCGCGCAGCAGGCGCGCGGCGCTGAAGGGCTTGCGGATCCGCTCGATGGCGCTCAGCGCCTCCGTGTAGCGGCCGAGCGTCGCGTAGGTCCTTGCGATCGCGGCGTGATCCTCGTCCGTGCGATCGAAGTCCTTCAGCCTGGTCACGGACCGCAGGCCCGCAGCGCCATAGAGGGCGCTCAACCCCGCGATCACGAGCGTGTCGGGACGCGGCCAGCCGCCGTCCAGGAACACCTTCGCCACGTCCATGAGGCTCCCGAGGAAGAATGCCCGCGCGATCTCGCGCAGCGGTGCGAGCGGGAGCGACGCGGGACCGTCCCAGTGCAACAGCGCGTCAAGGAGCAGGAGGTAGGAGAGCCCGTCGCAGAAGGCGATGAGGAGAAAGGTCAGCCACGGCGACCCGGCCGTCCGCCGCAGCAAGGTCGGCAGGGATTCGTCGGCGGCGGTATAGAGGAAATGCCGCAGCGCGATGTTGAGCAGCAGGATGATCAGGAAGAGGCGAAGCCAGTTCTGGTGCTGCCAGCTGGACTCGAGCAGCGCCGCGGCCGTGACCGCACAGACCACCATGAACAGCGTCAGCGGCGCCTGCCGCGCGACAACGCCGCCTAGCCGGGAGAAGGCGACGTTCTGCTGGAGTTCGCCGCCGAAGCCGATGATCGTGCGCCGGTTCCGCCATGCGTGCAGCATGCCGTTCACCCAGCCGCCGCTTGCCATGACCAGCGCATCGGCGATGATCACCGCCATTAGCCGGAGCCTGCCGAGCCCCTTGGCTGCAGCCCACTGGCCCGCCACTCCCACGAGATCGAGGCCGGGGCGGCGCCAAGCCTGCAGATAGGCCCGCACGAAGGCCGCCGCGAAGACGCTGCCGACCAGCAGGAAGCCGGTGACCGCGACGGGCAGCCAGTATGCCCAGAGCAGCCGCCCGAGGAAGTAGAGCGCGACGCCGCCGGCCGCCAAGCTGAGCACCCAGAGCAGCACGCGCAAGGCGCCTCGGACCACACCCATCGCGCTGTCTTTCCCGCATGGCCAGGCGGCCCGGCCGGCGCGCCGGACCCCGGCGCCTGATCGCCCGAGCTTTGCACATCCGTCCGCGGCGATCAGCCGCGGATAGGATAATGTGCGGCACGGTCCCCGCACCGGCTCGCGAGGATCATGCGCCGGGCCAGCCGGCGGGCGGAAGGATCCGCCGCTGACCCCACCGGCCCGCGCGCGCCGGTGGGCGGCCGGGTGCGGCGGATCACCGCATCGCCGAGTACGCCGTGGGGATCAGCAGCGTGCTCTGCATCTCCACCACGATGCCGTCGACGCCCTTGAGGAAGCCCTGCCACTCCGCATCGGCGAACAGCGCCTTGCGCTTGGCCGCGCGCTCGGCGCCGTCGGCGTAGTTCCACATGTGCAGCA
>CAYNYQ010000692.1:0-2260 GCA_964401305.1 uncultured Acetobacteraceae bacterium
TCGAGGCCGTGCTGGCGCTGCTGCCCGAGCTCCGCGACCTGGCGCCGCGCCGCGCTGCCGGGCTGTCGGGGGGCCAGGGCAAGATGGTGGCGCTGGGCCGGGCACTGATGGTGGGCACCCGGGCGGTGCTGCTGGACGAGCCCTTCCAGGGCCTCGCGCCGGCGCTGGCGCTGCGCTACGCCGAGGCGCTCCGCCGGCTGCACGAGGCGCTGCCCGAGGTCGCCATCCTCATCACCGAGAGCAACCCGGAGCTGCTGCGCCCGCTGGTCGAGGCGAGCTTCACCATCGAGCGCGGCGAGATCGCGCCGGGCTGAGGCGGAGGCGCGTCGGCCGGCGACGCGCCCCGCGGTTGCGCCCGGCGCCCCGCCCCCCTATACGCGCGGCTTCGCGCGCGCCGGTGGCATGCGCCCCGCCCGGCGCGGTGCGAGCCTGCCCGACCGCCGCCAGCCCCGTGAGCACCGCCATGAAGCCCGACATCCATCCCGAATACCACGAGATCACCGTCGTCATGACGGACGGCACCACCTTCACCACGCGCTCCTGCTACGGGAAGGAGGGCGACACCATCCGCCTCGACATCGACCCGAAGTCGCACCCGGCCTGGACCGGCGTTCAGCGCGTGATGGACACCGGCGGCCAGGTGGCGAAGTTCAACAAGAAGTTCGCCGGCATCGGCACCCGCAAGAAGTAGGCCCGGCGGCAGCCGCCCCGGCCATGCAGCTTCGGCCGCCGCCCCCTTGAACCGGGGGGCGGCGGTTTCCAATTCTGCGCTGCCTGGGCCGCCCTCGGGGGCTCCGGCGCGGATCGCATGCCTTCCCGATGCCCGAATGGGGTCGGGATCCTCGATCCGCCGGCAACAACGGACCTTGCTTCCTCAAGGAGGTTCCCTGCGATGAACGCCTTCGACCTCTCGCCCCTGTTCCGCACCGCCATCGGCTTCGACCGCCTGGCGCGGACGCTGGAATCCGCCCGCGCCACCGGCGCCGACGGCAATGGCTACCCCCCCTACAACATCGAGAAGACCGGTGAGGACGCCTATGTCCTGACCATGGCCGTCGCCGGCTTCGGGCCGAACGACCTCGATGTCGTGGTGCGGGACAACACCCTCACCGTCGCCGGCCGCGCGCCGCAGACCGAGGAGGGCCGCAGCTACCTGCACCGCGGCATCGCCGGCCGCGCCTTCGAGCGGCGCTTCGTGCTGGCCGACCACATCGTCGTCGTCGGTGCCAGGCTGGAGAACGGCCTGCTCGAACTGGCCCTGCGCCGTGAGGTGCCGGAGGCGCTGAAGCCCCGCCGGATCGACATCCAGGCCCGGGCCGGCGCGCCCAGCCTCGTGCAGGAGCCGGCGCCGCAGGCCAAGGCGGCCTGAGGGCACACGGCCCTGATGGGGAGGCCGGCGGGCGACCGCCGGCCTCCGTCTTCCTGCCCGCCGCCCGCGCCAGATGGGTGAGCCAGCCTGGCGTGGCACCGCGGCGCCTTGCCGGGTGCGATCCTTCAGGGGCGGCGGAACAGGGCGTCGGCGGCGCTGCGATGGCTGTCGCGGCGAGTGATCTCGGCTTCGGCCCGGCCGATCTCGGCCTGCAGCGCCAGCACATAGGCGCGGAGCGACTCGATGCTCCACCCGTCCAGCGTCGGCGGCGGCTGGAAACGATGCGCCTCCGGCGGGCGCGGGCGCTCCTCGCGGTCGTCGATCATGGCCGGCTCTCCTCCCCGGCCCCCGTGCGGCGGGAGTTCGCGCCCGCACCGGCGGCAATTTGCGTCTGGCGTGGTGGCCGCTCCACTGGCCGGCCCCCGCACGGCCCTCTATATCCCGCAGTCAGCACACGTCACGTCGTGCCTGGCCCAGGACCCGACCGCCGATCGGCGCCGCGGCCGGGCAGAAAGGTTCGCCCCATGACCCAGCCTCTCATGCCCAAGGCCACCGCCGTGTGGCTGATCGACAAGACCGCCCTGACCTTCGAGCAGATCGCCGACTTCGTCGGCATGCATCCGCTGGAAGTCCAGGCGATCGCGGATGGCGAGGTGGCGCAGGGCATCATCGGCTACGACCCGGTGCTGAACGGCCAGCTCGCGCGCGAGGAGATCGCCCGGTGCGAGGCCGATTCGTCGTCCCGGCTGCAGCTCATGGCCAATGCGCTGCCGATCGCCAAGTCGCGCGGCAAGGGCGCGCGGTACACGCCCGTCTCCAAGCGCAACGACCGGCCGGACGGCATCGCCTTCCTGCTGCGCAACCATCCCAAGCTGACCGACCTGCAGATCG
>CAYNYQ010000693.1:0-2257 GCA_964401305.1 uncultured Acetobacteraceae bacterium
GGCCGAGCACGGCGCGCCCGCGGCCGCCGCGGCGCGGTGCCGGCGCCCGGGCGGCCGGCACGCCTGGGGGGCGCGCCAGGCGGGCCGGGGCCTCCGGGGTGGCGGCGCCGGGATGCGTGGCCTCAGTCGGCACGGGCGGCGGGCGATGATGCGCGGCGTCGCGACATGGCCCAGCTTACGACCGGCCGACGCCGCCCGGAAGCGCGGCCTGCGCACCGGGACCTCGCCCCGGCAGCGCGGCCTGCGCGCCAGGACCCCGCCCCGGCAGCGCGGCCGGCGGGCATGCCGGCGCCGTCCTTCAGGGCAGCCGGCGCAGCCAGAGCCGCACCGTCACCTGTGCCGCCGTCCAGCCCAGCAGCGCCGCCAGCGGGGCCAGCAGCAGCAGCCCGGGCCAGGGCAGCACGGCCAGCCCGTCGCGCAGCCCCGCGACGAGGCCGCCCGCCCCGTCCGCCGGCCCGGCGCCGCCCGCCACCAGGGGAAGGGCGAGCATCGCCAGCCCGGCCAGCACCGGCAGCGCCGCCAGCGTGCCGAGCAGCCCGCCGAGCCCGGTGAGGAAGGCGGCGCGCCGGGCGAATCGGCCGGCGATGTCGCCATCCGTCGCGCCGAGGTCGTGCAGCACCCCGATCGCCTCGCGCCGCGCCGCAATGCCGGCGCGGACCGCGACGCCGACGATCGCCGTCGCCAGCCCGGCCACCAGCGCGAGCGTGGCGAAGGCCAGGGCCTGCAGGCTGCGCGCCAGGGCCAGCAGCCGCGCCACCCAGACGCCATGCGCCTCCACCCGCCCCTCCGGCGCGGCGGCGGCCAGGCGCCGGGCCAGCGCCGCGGGCTGGGCCGGCAGCCCCTGCAGGCGCAGCTCGATCACCACCGGCAGCGGCACCGCGGGCGTCTCCGCCTCGCCGAGCCAGGGCTGCAGCAGCGCGGCCAGCCGCGCCTGGTCCATGCGCCGCGCCTCCTCCACCTCCGGCATGGCCCGGAGCGCGCCGAGCACCGCCTCGATGCGCGCCGGCGCCGTGCCGGAGGGCAGGGTGAGCGCGACCGAGGCCGCCGCCCCGGCCTGCCAGCGCGCCGCCACCGCCGCCACCCCCTCCGCCCCGGCCAGGGCCAGCGCCGCCAGCAGCGCCATGGCCGCCACCAGCAGCGGCAGCAGCCGGTCCGCCATGACCCGGCGCAGGCCGAGCGGATCCCGCCCGCGGGCGCGGCGCAGGCGCGGCGGCGCCCGCCCTGCCGGCAGGGACGGTTCGGGCCCGCGCGCCCCCCGGCGCCCCAGCCATCGGGACACCTCAGCCATGCGCCGCCAGCCGCCCGGCCTCGAGCCGCAGCACCGGGGCGGGGAAGGCCTCGACCAACGGCATGGCATGGGTGGCGACCACCACCGTGGTGCCCAGCCGGTGCATCTCCCGCAGCAGCGACAGCACCCGCGCCGCCTGGTCCTGGTCGAGGTTGCCGGTCGGCTCGTCGGCCACCAGCAGGGCGGGACGGATGACCACGGCGCGGGCGATCGCCACCCGCTGCTGCTCGCCGCCCGAGAGGCTGGCCGGCCGCGACTCGGCCCGCTCGCCGAGGCCGACCCAGCGCAGGATCTCGGCCACGTCGGCGCGCAGCCCCGCCTCCGTGCGGCCGGCGATGCGCAGCGGCAGCGCCACGTTGTCGAAGGCCGAGAGATGCGGCAGCAGGCGGAAATCCTGGTGCACCACGCCGATTCGTCGCCTGAGCCCGGGCAGCGCGCCGCGCCGCAGGCGGGAGATGCGCTGGCCGAGCACCTCCACCTCGCCCCGGCTCGGCCGCAGCGCCAGGTGCATCAGCCGGAGCAGCGAGGACTTGCCCGCCCCCGAGGGCCCGACCAGCCAGTGGAAGCTGCCCTCGCCCAGGGTGAAGCTGAGGTCGCGCAGCGCCTCCGCCGCCCCGTAGCGCAGGTCGACGCCTTGGAATCGCACCATCGGGCCGACAATGCTGCGCCCCGCGCCCGGCGCCAACCGTCGATCGTGCGCCGGCTGGGCGCTTGCGGTCGTTGCGGCCTGTCCGCAGAGTGCCGCCGCGATGCGCGTGACCTGCCCCAACTGCTCCGCCGCCTATGAGGTGCCCGAGGCGAAGATCGGCACCGGGCGGAAGCTGCGCTGCGCGCGGTGCCGGCACGACTGGTGGGTGGACCCGCCGGCCGCGCCGGCGGCCGAGGGCGGCTTCGCCCGCTCCGTGGCGCAGGCGACGGCGGGCCTCGGCGTCGCGCCGTCGCCCGGCCCGGCCGCTGCGGCCGAGGCGC
>CAYNYQ010000694.1:0-2251 GCA_964401305.1 uncultured Acetobacteraceae bacterium
CCCCGCTTGCCGCCGCCGATGTCGGTCCAGTTGGCCGCGGAGGTGCGATCCATCAGACGTAGCTCCCCGAGTAGTCGAAGACGGGCGTGGTGTGCGCGGGCGCCCAGCCGCGGATGACGCACTCGGCGAGCGGCGGGACGAAGTCGCCCAGCAGGTCGCCGCATTCGCTGACGCCGCACTCCGCTTCGATCAGCCGGTCCGGCGGCAGGGTGATGCGCCAGGCGAAGACCTGGCCGGGCAGGCTGCACTCGGCCCCGCCGCACTCCGCGGCGCCGCACTGCGGCGGCAGGTACTCCTCGACCACCGCGGTCGGCAGGCCGAGCTGCGCGGCGAGCGCGACGAAGAAGGCCGGCGTCGGCTGGCCGCTGGCCACCCAGCGCTGGTGCGCGGCGGCGCGGCGATCGGCCAGTGTGGTCAGCAACAGGTCGCGGCCGCAGGGATCCGGGCCGAGCACCCGCTCGTAATCGACCAGCAGGGCATCGGCCGCGCGCGGATCTACCTCCGCCAGCAGCGCCTCGGCCTCCGCCTCGAGCGTCGCGTGGCGGCGGGCGAGCGGCGTCAGCAGCGCCGCCAGGTCGCCCTCCCGGTCCCAGGCCCAGCCCTCGGGCAGCAGCGCCTGCAGCTCGACCAGCACGGCCTCGACCGTGCGGCTCATGTCCATGCCTGCCAGGTGATGGTGCCGGGCACGGCGAGCTGCGCGCTGGTCAGCACCACGTCGGCCGAGGGCGAGACGATGCGGTGCGCGTACTCGTCGGCCGCGCTCGACAGCGCCTCGGAGAGGCGGGAGAGGCGGATGGTGCCGCCGATGCCGGGCTCGCGCGCCAGGAAGGCGGCGAAGGCGGCGGTGATGGCGGCGCGCACGGCGGTGGTATCGGGCTGGATCTGCAGGGTCAGCGCCTGGGCGACGATGCTGGCCGCGACCACGAAGACCTGGGCGGTGACGGGGCGCTCGGCCTCGATCTCCGCCTCGACCCGGTCGAGATCCGTGGAGCCTGGTGCCGTGCCGTCCGCCATGGCGACGATCACGCCCACGGTGCCGAGGCCCACCCACTCCGGGCGCACCGCCACCTGGCCGATGCCGGGCGCCCGCCGCGCCCACTCCTCGTAGTCGGTCAGGCTGCCGCCGCGGCTGCGGGCGCGGATGCGGGCGAGCACCCGGGCGCGCCAGGCCTCCAGCGCCTCCTCCTCCAGCCCACCGGCGAGGCCGCCGGCGGCGACCGTCGCGCTCTGCGGTGAGAGGCCGGCGATCGGCGAGACCAGGCGCAGCACCGCGCCGGCATCCACGTTGCCGGCGGCGCCCGGCGCATCGGCGGCGACCGCCAGCGTCGCCGTGCCGCCGCTGACCGTGGCGGAGGCGGTGGTGGTGTAGGGCACGTCCGCCGGCCCGAGCAGCGCCGTGCCGGCCGGGATGACGGTGCCGTTCGCGCCGGTGACGGTGGCGCTGCCGGCCGCCGCCGCGGCCGGGATCCGCGTGACGCCCCAGACTGCGGCGTGGCGCGGCAGGATCTCGTCGCCGGCGGTGTCCACCATCAGGTCGTCGGCGACGGCGCGCAGATGCAGGTGCTGCTGCCAGGCGGCGAGCGCCTGCACCCGCGCGATCGCGCCCAGCAGCGTGTTCGGGCTGCGCGCATCCACCTGGCCGTCCGGGGCCAGCGGGCCCAGCGCCTGCTCGAAATCGGCGGCGAGCTGGTCGGCGATCGCGGCCGGGGTGGGCAGCGGCCAGGGCATCAGCCGGCCCCGCCGCCAAGCGGGCGCGCCACCGTCACCACGGTACGACCGGCCCGCGCGGTCAGCGCCAGCACGCCGCGGCGGATCCACTGCGCCGTGGCGCTGGTCGAGAGGCCGCGGCCGGCGAGCCAGGTGACGCCCTCGGCGGCATAGGCCTCGGCGCGGCGGCGGGTGCTCTCGGCCTCCTTCGCGCGGTCGAGCAGCCAGAGGCGGCAGCCGATGCGCCGACCCTGGCCGTCGAGCGCGTCGCCGGGCCAGCCGCGGCGTGCGTCGAGGCGGAGCGGCTGGCCCTCGGCCTGCTCGGGCCAGGGCAGGGCGTCGTCGGGCCGCGCGCGGCGGTCCGTGCCGAGGGAGATCAGGAGGGCGGTGGCGGGGGTGGCGTCGAGGGCTAGGTCACGGCCGGCGAAGCCGAGCCGGCAGCGGCGCGCAGCAGCGTCGTAGCGCAGGGCGATGTCGGCGGGCATGGGCCCGGACTGTCGCGCGCGCGCGGAGGTGGGGGCACGCCCAGGGGGCGGGGTGGGTC
>CAYNYQ010000695.1:0-2249 GCA_964401305.1 uncultured Acetobacteraceae bacterium
GCTCGCCGAGCCAGGCCATGGCGGCGGCCATGCGCACCGCCTCGGCCGGCTCGGCGACGGTGGGGAAGCCCTTGGCCAGCAGCTCGGCCCGCACCTCCTTCGTCGCGCGCATGCAGAGGATGAAGCGGGTGCCGGGGTGGCGGTCGCGCATGGCCTCGAAGGCCGGCAGGCGCTGCGCCATGGTGTCCGCGCGCTCGCCCATGAAGGCGAGGAAGCCGATCACCACGTCGAAGCGCCCGGCGTCGAGCATCACCTCCAGCATGCGCGGCAGCAGGCTCGGCTCGTTCGCCACCTGCGCGGTGCAGTCCACCGGGTTGCGCGGGCCGGCGAAGGGCAGCAGCGCCTTGATCGCGGCCTGCGCCTCCTCGGGCAGGGCCGGCATCTCCATTCCCTCGGCGGCGGCGGCATCGGCGAGGAAGGCGCCGGCACCGCCCGAGATGGTGACCACGCCGAGCCGCCGCCCTTTCGGCAGCGCGCCGGAGGCACAGCCCGCCGCGACGTCCGCCGCCTCAGAGAGCGAGGCGGCGCGCCACACCCCGGCCTCCTCGAAGGCGGCGCGGTAGCCGGCATCCGAGCCCGCCAGGGTGCCGGTGTGGGACGCCGTGGCGGCGGCGCCGAGCTCCGACACGCCGACCTTCATCGCCACGACGCGCTTGCCCCGCGCGGCGGCATGGCGCAGCGCCGCGCGCAGCCGCGCCCCGTCCCGGCAGCCCTCGAGATAGGCGAGGATCACCTCCGTCGCCGGGTCCTCGGCCAGCCAGGCGATCGCCGCCGAGACGTCGACATCCGCCTCGTTGCCGGTGCAGACCAGATGGCTGATGCCGGCGCCGCGGTCGGCCAGCAGGGTGAAGCAGTAGGTGGCAACGGCGCCGCTCTGGCTGGCCAGTGCGATCCGCCCGGGCTGCGGCCAGTGCGGGCCGAGCGAGGCGCTGAAGGTCACCAGCACGCCGTCGCCGGGATTGATCAGCCCGAGCGCATTGGGCCCGAGCAGGCGCATGCCGCCCTGCCGGCAGCGGGCGACGATCGCCTCCTGCGCGGCGCGGCCGGCCGCATCCACCTCGCCGAAGCCGGCGCTGAAGCAGATGGCCGCCCGCACGCCCTTGCGCAGGCAGGCCTCGACCGCCTCCGGCACCATGGCGGCGGGCACGGCAATGACGGCCTGGTCCACCGGCCCCGGCACGGCATCGAGGGAGGCGTAGGCGGGCAGACCCTGGATCTCCGCCCCGCGCGGGTTCACCGGCAGGATGCGGCCGCGGAAGCCGGCGCGCTTGAGGAAATCCACGGGCCGGCCGCCGATCTTCGCCGGATCGCCCGAGGCGCCGATGACGGCGATGCTCGCCGGGCGGAACAGGGCGTCGAGGCCCGCGGCCATGGCGGCGGGCGTGGGCGCCGCGCTCACGCGCGTCCCCGCCGGCGGCGGCTCTCGCTCTGCACCGTTCCCTCCGCGGGGCGCCGTTCGCCGCGCCCCCTTCCCGTGAAGGTCACTGTCCGGCAGGCTTGCCGGGCGATCAACCCCCTTCGGGCCCCGGGCCGGGGGGCGGTTTCATCGAATTGCAACGGACAAGCGACCGCCTCTTGCCTAACTCCCCTGTCATCCACGCTCCATGGAGGCAACCGCGATGCTGTCGCGCGTCCTGACCCTCGCCCTGATGCTGGCCGTCGCCGCCGCCATGCCGGCGCGCGCCCAGACCGCCGACTGCCCGCGCGGGCAGCTCGATGCACGCTATTGCGACCGCGACGGCGACCTCGTCGCCGACGTGCCGGAGAACCCGCGCGACCAGGTCGACCCGGCGGTGCTGATCTTCGCCTATACCCCGGTCGAGGACCCCTCGGTCTACCGCCGGGTCTGGCAGGACTTCATGGACCACCTGGCGAAGACCACGGGCAAGCGGGTGCAGTTCTTCAGCGTGCAGTCCAACGCCGCGCAGATCGAGGCGATGCGCGCCGGCCGCCTGCACGTGGCGGGCTTCAACACCGGCTCCAACCCGCTGGCGGTGAACTGCGCGGGGTTCGTGCCCTTCGCGATGATGGCGAGCCGCGAGAACGCCTTCGGCTACGAGATGGAGATCATCGTCCCGGCCTCCTCCGACGCGCGGCGGATCGAGGACCTGAAGGGCCGCACGATCGCCTTCACTTCCGAGACCTCGAACAGCGGCTTCAAGGCGCCCTCCGCGCTGCTGCAGAGCCAGTTCGGCATGGTCGCCGGCCGCGACTTCAAGCCCGCCTTCTCCGGCCGGCACGACAACAGC
>CAYNYQ010000696.1:0-2248 GCA_964401305.1 uncultured Acetobacteraceae bacterium
CGCCATCGGCGATCAGCTTGCCGTGGTCGAGCACGACGACGCGGTCCGAGATCCGCATCACCACCCCCATATCGTGCTCGATCAGCAGGATCGAGGTGCCCTGGCCGCGGATCTCCAGCAGCAGGCGGGAGAGCTCGTCGGACTCGCGCGGGTTCAGCCCGGCCGCAGGCTCGTCGAGGCAGAGCAGGTCCGGCCCCTCCGGCGCGTTCACGCACATCGCCCGCGCGATCTCGAGCCGCCGCTGCGCGCCATAGGGCAGCGCGCCCGCGGGATCGTCGGCCCGGTCCATCAGCCGCGTCGCGGTCAGCCAGCGCCTGGCCGTCTCGATCGCCTCGCGCTCGGCCGCCGGGTAGCGCGAGAGGCCGAGCACGGCGCCGATGCCGAAGCCGGTCGCCGCCATCAGCCGCTGGTGCTGCGCGACGAGCAGGTTCTCGAGCGCGGTCATGCCGGGAAAGAGGCGGATGTTCTGGAAGGTGCGGGCGACGCCGGCGCGGGCGATGCGGTGGCCGGGCAGGCGGTGCAGCTCGGCCGGCAGCGCGCCCCGCCGGTGCAGGCGGATGGCGCCGGCCGAGGGACGGTAGAAGCCGGTGATGCAGTTGAAGACCGTGGTCTTGCCGGCGCCGTTCGGGCCGATCAGCGCGGTGATCTCTCCGCGCACGGCCTGGAAGCCGACGCGGTCGACGGCGGTCAGACCGCCGAAGCGCATGGTCAGCCCCGTGACCTCGAGGATCATCTCCGGCCGCGGGGCGGGCACGGCGACGCGCCCGGCCATGGCGCGCACCCCGCTCATCCCCGCCCCTCGCCGACGAGGCCCGCGCCGATCGCCCGCTTCTCGCCAAGCGCGATCGAGGGCGTGCGCGTGCCGATCAGGCCCCGCGGCCGCACCACCATGATCAGCACCATCGCGAGCCCGAAGACCAGCATCCGCCATTCCTGCAGGTCGCGGAACAGCTCGAAGCCGCCGATCATGACCAGCGCCGCGATGGCGATGCCGAGCTGGCTGCCCATGCCGCCCAGCACGACGATCGCCAGGATGATCGCGCTCTCGATGAAGGTGAAGCTCTCGGGCGAGATGAAGGCCTGGCGCGTGGCGAAGAAGGCGCCGGCGAAGCCGCCGAACATCGCGCCGATGGCGAAGGCCGAGAGCTTGGTGTTGCGCACGTTGATGCCGAGCGCGCGGCAGGCGATCTCGTCCTCGCGCAGCGCCTCCCAGGCGCGCCCGAGCGGCTGGCGGCGCAGGCGCAGCGTCACCCAGTTGGTCAGCAGGGCGAGGGCGAAGATCAGGTAGTAGAGGAAGATCACCCGGTGGCTCGGCGAGGGTTCGAGTCCGAAGAAGCCGGCGAAGGTGCCCTCGCCCCCGGCCATGGAGAAGGGCAGGCCGAAGAAGGTCGGGCGCGGGATGCCGCTGATGCCGTTCGGCCCGCCGGTCAGGCTGACCCAGTTGACGAGCACGATGCGGATGATCTCGCCGAAGGCCAGCGTCACGATCGCCAGGTAGTCGCCGCGGAGGCGCAGGACCGGGAAGCCCAGCAGGATGCCCCAGAAGGCAGCCAGGATTCCCGCCAGCGGCAGGCAGATCCAGAAGGAGAGGCCGAAATGCGTCGCCAGCAGCGCGTAGCTGTAGGCGCCGACGGCGTAGAAGGCGACGTAGCCAAGGTCGAGCAGGCCCGCGAGGCCGACCACGATGTTAAGCCCCCAGCCGAGCATGACGTAGGTCAGTACCAGGATGCCGAGGTCGAGCTCGTAGCGGCCGATGCCGGGGACGAAGGGCAGCACCATGGCGAAGGCGAGCAACGCCGGCGCCACCAGCCGCCCCGACGCGGCCAGCGCCTGGGCGATGCGTCCGGGCTCGGCTCCCTGGCGGCGCAGCCTGGCGGCGTCCCGCCCCGCCAGCGCCAGCGTCAGGGCGAGCCGGCCCAGGAAGACGATGACCGAGAGCAGCGCCACTTCCTGCCAGCGTTGGCGCAGCACCAGGCCGCCATCGCCGCCGACATCCGTGCGCAGCCCGACGAGCAGCACGAAGAGGCCGAAGGCCACCAGGGCAGCGAGGGCGGCGTCGCGCAGCGCCGCCGGCAGCAGGGCCGGCCTTCCGGCGCCGGGCGTCCCGGGTGCGGTCATACCTTCTCGACCTCCTGCCGGCCGAGCAGCCCGGTGGGCAGGAAGATCAGGGTCAGCGCCAGGATCGAGAAGGCCGCGACATCCTTGTACTGCACGCTGAAATAGGCCGACCAGAAGGTCTCGATCAGGC
>CAYNYQ010000697.1:0-2247 GCA_964401305.1 uncultured Acetobacteraceae bacterium
CGTTCTTCGGCCCGATGCCGTAGATGTAGCGCAGCGAGATCGGCACGCGCTTGTTCGTGGGGATGTTAACGCCGGCGATGCGCGCCACTGCTCAGCACTCCTGGGGGCTCCCGATCGCACCGGCAGGGCTGCCTACCCGCACCGGCCGCGCAAATCCTGGGGCTTCGACGATGAAGCGCAGCCGCGGGGACGCCCGGAAGGCAACCCCCGTGCCGCGAGAGGCGCGGACTATACCGGCGCGCCCCTTCGCGTCAAGCCTCCGCGACCCGAATTGACCGCCGGGTCAGGCCTTCGCCGCGCCGAGGATGGCGGCGATCTGCCGCCCGACCTCGTCCATCTCGGCCATGCCGTCCACCACCCGGAGCACGCCCTTGCCGGCGTAGTAGGGCAGCAGCGGCGCGGTCTGGCGGTGATAGGCCTCGAGCCGGGCGGCGACGGTCTCGGCCTTGTCGTCGGCGCGGCGGGTGAACTCGGTCGCGCCGCAGCTGTCGCAGACCCCCTCCACCCGCGGCTTCTTGAAGCTGTCGTGGAAGCCTTCCCCGCATTTCGCACAGGTGAAGCGGCCGGCGATCCGCTCGACCAGCGCCTCGTCGTCCACCTGCAGTTCGATCACATGGTCGAGCGGCTTGGCGGCCTCGCGCAGCATCAGGTCCAGCGCCTCGGCCTGGGGCACGGTGCGGGGGAAGCCGTCCAGGATGAAGCCCTTGGCGACGTCAGGGGCGGAGACGCGGGCGGCCAGCATGGCGATGATGATGGCGTCCGGCACCAGGTCGCCCCGTTCCATGATGGCCTTGGCCTGCTGGCCGATCTCGCTGCCCGAGCGGACCTCGGCGCGCAGCATGTCGCCGGTCGAGATCTGCCGCAGCCCGTAGCGCTCCTCGAGCCGCTTGGCCTGGGTGCCTTTGCCGGCGCCCGGCGGCCCGAGCAGGATCAGGTTCATCGGGTGCCTTCCCCTCCTGTCTTGTCCGGCCGCAAGTCTAGGCCGGGCGTCGCGCCCAAGGCGACGATTGCCTGCGCCCCTGGCGCCTCAGCGCATCCGCGGCGCACCGCGGCCGCCGAGCCGGGCCTTGCGGATCAGCCCCTCGTACTGGTGCGCGAAGAGATGCGACTGGACCTGCGCCACCGTGTCCATGGTGACCGAGACGATGATCAGCAGGGAAGTGCCGCCGAAGTAGAAGGGCACGCCGTAGTTGCTGATCAGGATCTCCGGCAGGATGCAGACCAGGCAGAGATAGAGCGCGCCCACCGCGGTCAGCCGCGTCAGAACCCGGTCGAAATAGTCGGCGGTGTTCTGGCCGGGGCGGATGCCGGGCACGAAGCCGCCGTACTTCTTCAGGTTGTCCGCCGTCTCCTGCGGGTTGAACACCACCGCGGTGTAGAAGAAGGCGAAGAAGATGATCAGCGCCATGTAGAGCGCCATGTAGAGCGGCTGGCCATGCGCCAGCAGCGCCGCGATGTCCTGCAGCCAGCCGCCACCGCCCTCGCCGGCGCCGAAGCCCTGCAGGGTCGCGGGAATCAGCAGCAGGGAGGAGGCGAAGATCGGCGGGATGACGCCGGCGGTGTTCAGCTTCAGCGGCAGGTGGGTGTTCTCGCCGCCGAACATGCGGTTGCCGACCTGGCGCTTCGGGTACTGCACCGGGATGCGGCGCTGCGCCCGCTCCACGAAGACGACCAGCGCGATCACCGCCAGGGCCACCAGCAGGAAGGCGATGATGAAGAGGGTGGAGAGCGCCCCGGTGCGCCCGAGCTCGAGCGTCGAGACCAGCGCCGATGGCAGGTTGGCCACGATGCCGGCGAAGATGATGAGCGAGATGCCGTTGCCGACGCCGCGCGCCGTGATCTGCTCGCCGAGCCACATCAGGAACATCGTGCCGCCGACCAGCGTGACGACGCAGGACAGTCGGAAGAAGGCGCCCGGATCGGGCACGGCCGGGCCGAAGCTGCCGCGGATGCCCTCGAGCCCCACCGCGATGCCATAGGCCTGGAAGATGGCAATGAAGACCGTCAGGTAGCGCGTGTACTGGTTCAGCTTCTTGCGCCCGGTCTCGCCCTCCTTCTTGAGGGCCTCGAGGCTGGGCACGGCGGCCGTCATCAGCTGGATGATGATGCTGGCCGAGATGTAGGGCATGATGTTCAGGGCGAAGACGGTCATGCGCCCGAGCGCGCCGCCCGAGAACATGTCGAACATGCCAAGGATGCCGCCGCCGTGCTGCGCCAGCAGCTCGCCCATCACCCCGGCATCGACGC
>CAYNYQ010000698.1:0-2247 GCA_964401305.1 uncultured Acetobacteraceae bacterium
GGTTCAGCGGCATCATCCCGTCCTGGATGCTGGCGGTGCGCGAGCTCTTCCCGGCACGGGAAGCGCCCTGGCGCATGCCGGCGGTGCTGTTCCTCGGGCTCACCGGCATGGCCTTCGGTGCCTGGCTGGCAGGCTATCTCTATGACCGCTTCGGCAACTACGCGGTCGCGTGGGAGGTCGGGATCGCGCTGAACGTGGTGCAGGTGGCGCTGGTGACGATGCTGCTGCTGCGCCACCGCCGCCGCGCCCCGGCGCTGCGCGCCTCGCCGGCCTGACGCGGCCCGATGGCCGGAGCGCCGCCGGCGCGGAGGGCTGAATCGGGCAGCCAGCGATGCCCGATGGCCGGAGCGCCGCCGGCGCGAAGGGCTGAAGCAGGCCGCCGGCGATGTCCGATGGCTTGAGCGCCGGCCGGCGCGGAGGGCTGAATCGGCCCGCCCTGCCCCGGACCCGCGCCACGAAGGGTCGCGGGCCCGGGGCCGCGGCTGCTACGCTGCAGGGCGGATGTTCTGGTTCACCCGGAACAGGTTCTCCGGATCGTAGCGCGCCTTCAGCCGCGCCAGGCGGGCGTGGTTGGCGCCATAGGCCGCTTCCACCCGACCCGCCTCGTCATCGCCGAGGAAGTTCACGTAGACGCTGCCGGCGGCGAAGGGGGCCGTCGCCGCGAAAAAGGCGCGCGCCCAGCCGATGCAGGCGGCGTCCTCGGCCGGGTCCTCCCAGCGCGTGTGCACGTTCATGGTGAAGACGGCATCGCGATGGGCATAGGCGGTGGCGTCGGCGGGCACGCGGCCCGCGGCGCCGCCGAGATGGGCGATGAAGATCTCGCTCTGCGGCGAGGGCAGCCGCGCCGCATGCGCCACGATCGTGTCGATCGCGCCGTCGGCCAGCGTCCGGAAGTCGTGCGACTTCCAGTAGTTGCGCGCGCCCGCCGCGAGCAGCGGATCGAAGGCGGCCTGGAAGCCGGCGAAGGGCGTCGGCCCCACTACATTGGCGATGGGCCGGCCGATCGCGGCGATGGGCGCGACCGCCCGCTGCCCCGCCGCCATCGCGCCCGCGAAGCAGAGCGCGAAGACCACCACCTCCGTGCCGTGCACCTCGGGCGGCAGGAAAGGCAGCAGCGGCGCCTTGCGCAGCACCGCCCAGCAGGCGAGTTCGTCCGGCGCCTGCGCCACCGCCGCGCGCCAGGCGCGCAGCAGCCCGCCGGCATCCTCGGCGCGGTGGATGATCAGCCCGGCCAGCACCTCGGGCCCCACCGGATGCAGGCGGAACACGAACTCCGTGACCACGCCGAAATTGCCGCCGCCGCCGCGCAGCGCCCAGAACAGGTCGGGGTTCTTCCCGGCGCTGGCGCGCACCCGCTCGCCGCTGGCGAGCACCACCTCGGCGGCGAGCAGGTTGTCGACGCTCATGCCGTGCTTGCGGCTGAGCCAGCCGAAGCCGCCGCCGAGCGTCAGCCCCGCCACCCCGGTGCTGGAGTTGATGCCGAGCGGCGTCGCCAGGCCATGCGCCTGCGCCGCCTGGTCGAACTCGCCGAGCAGCACGCCGGGCCCGACACGGGCGACCCGCGCGGCAGCATCGATGTGCACCGCCTTCATCGGCGTGAGGTCGAGCATCAGCCCGCCCTCGCAGACCGCACTGCCGGCGATGTTGTGGCCGCCGCCGCGGATGGAGAGCAGCAGCCCGCCCTGGGCGCGGGCGAAGCGGACCGCCTGCTGCACGTCGGCGGCACCGCGGCAGCGCAGGACGAGGCCGGGGCGGCGGTCGATCATGCCGTTCCAGACCTGCCTCGCCTGGTCGTAGGCCGGGTCGCCGGGCAGGTGCAGGCTTCCCTGCAGGGCGCGGCGCAGCGCCTCGAGCGCGGCGGCGGGGATGGCGGTGCTGCCGCCGCTGCCGGTCCGCAGGCGGAGCTCGGCGGGAAGATGCGTATCGGGCATGGGGATCCTCGCGCGGCTTGCCACCGGCGCCGATCGCCGGCGGTGCAGGCAGGCTCGCAGCCCGGACCGGCTCGCGCTTGCAGGCGGGCTTGCCAGGGCCTGGGGATTTGCTTGGGAAGTGCCGCTGGCGCGCCGCGGCCCGGAGCTGGGCCGCGGCCACGCGGAGTTCGTTCTCGCGGCGCTGCAGTTCCGCGAGGCTGATGACATCGGCTTCGTACAGCTGGCGGGCGCGGGCCACGGCGCGATCGGTGAAGTCGACATCCGCCTTGGCCTTGAGGAGAGCGAACTGGGCGCTGCTCTGTTCGCTGCTGTGCAC
>CAYNYQ010000699.1:0-2242 GCA_964401305.1 uncultured Acetobacteraceae bacterium
CGCCGATCCTGCATGTCTGCCGCGACGATGCGCGCATGGCGCGGCTGGCCGATGCCCTCGGCTTCTTCGCGCCCGCGGTCGAGGTGCTGCGCTTCCCGGCCTGGGACTGCCTGCCCTACGACCGGGTCTCGCCCAACCCGGAGATCGTCTCGGAGCGCGTCGCCGCCCTGACCCGGCTGCTCGAGCCAGCGCCCGCCGCCGGCCGCATCGTGCTGACCACGATCAATGCGCTGGTGCAGAAGGTGCCGCCGCGCGAGGCCTTCCTCGGCTCCGTCATGCGCCTGCAGCCCGGCGGCAGGGTCGCGCCCGAGGCGCTGACCGCCTTCCTCGAGGCCAATGGCTACGGCCGCACCGGCACCGTCATGGAGCCCGGCGAATACGCGGTGCGCGGCGGGCTGATCGACCTCTTCCCCGCCGGCGAGCCGGAGCCGATCCGCGTCGACCTCTTCGGCGACGAGATCGAGGGCATGCGCCGCTTCGACACCGGCACGCAGCGCAGCGGCGAGCGGGTGGAGGCGCTGGTGCTGCGCCCGATCGGCGAGGTCTTCCTCGACGAGGCCTCGATCAGCCGCTTCCGCGCCGGCTATGTCGACCTCTTCGGCGCCGCCGCGACCGAGGACCCGCTCTACGTCTCGGTCACCGCGGGGCGGAAGCACCCGGGCATGGAGCACTGGGCCGGGCTGTTCCATGCGGAGATGGAGACGCTGGCCGACTACCTCGAGGGGGCGAGCGTCAGCCTCGACCACCAGGCCGAGGAGGTGCTGGCGGCGCGGCTCGAGATGATCGCCGACCACTACGAGGCGCGGCGCCAGCCCGTGCGCATCCAGGACGGCGAGGTGCCCTATCGCCCGGCGCCGCCGCGGACCCTCTACCTCGACCGCCGCGGCTGGGGCCGCATGCTCGGCCGCGGCGCGCTGTTCCGCTTCTCCCCCTTCGCTGGCGCCGAGGCGGCGGAGGGTGCCGCCATCGCCGCCGGCGCGCGCCCGGGGCGGCTCTTCACCGATGCCCGCGTCGCCGGCCAGAACGTCTTCGAGGCCTTCCGCGAGCACGCCGAGGCGATCGCCAGGCGCGGCATCCGCCCGATCCTGGCTGCCTGGACGCGCGGCTCGCGCGACCGGCTGGCCAACCTGCTGCGCGAGCACCGCGTCGCGGCCCAGCCCGTCGAGCACTGGGACGAGGTCGGCACCCTGCCGCCGGGCGTGGTCGGGCTTGCCGTCATCGGCCTCGAGCGCGGCTTCCTCGCCCCGGCCGAGGCGCTGGGAACGGGCTTCGGCCTGGCCGTGGTGGGCGAGCAGGACCTGCTCGGCGAGCGCATCGCCCGCCCGCCGCGCCGCCGCCGCTCGGCCGCGAACTTCATCGCCGATGCCACCGGCATAGAGGTCGGCGACCTGGTCGTGCACCAGGAGCACGGCATCGGCCGCTACGACGGGCTCGAGACCATCGGGGTCAGCGGCGCGCCGCATGACTGCCTGCGCCTCGTCTACGATGGCGGCGACAAGCTGTTCCTGCCGGTCGAGAACATCGAGGTGCTGAGCCGCTTCGGCACGGAGACGGCGGGCGTCGCGCTCGACAAGCTGGGCGGCACCAGCTGGCAGAACCGCAAGGCCCGCGCGAAGCAGCGCATCCAGGACATGGCCGGCGACCTGATCCGCATCGCCGCCGAGCGCGCGCTGCGCGAGGGCACCACCGCGACGCCGCCCGAGGGCGCCTGGGACGAGTTCTGCGCCCGCTTCCCCTTCGCCGAGACCGAGGACCAGCAGCGCGCCATCGCCGACGTGCTGGAGGATCTCGCCGCCGGGCGGCCGATGGACCGGCTGATCTGCGGCGATGTCGGCTTCGGCAAGACCGAGGTCGCGCTGCGCGCCGCCTTCGTCGTGGCGATGTCGGGCGCGCAGGTCGCGGTGGTGGTGCCGACCACGCTGCTGGCGCGCCAGCACGCCCGCACCTTCGCCGCCCGCTTCGAGGGCATGCCGGTCCGGGTCGCCCAGCTCTCGCGCATGGTCGCCCCGAAGGAGGCGGCGCAGGTGCGGGAGGGGCTGAAGGACGGCACCGTCAACATCATCGTCGGCACGCATGCCCTGCTCTCGAAGGGCGTCGAGTTCGCCGATCTCGGCCTCGTCATCGTCGACGAGGAGCAGCATTTCGGCGTCGCCCACAAGGAGAAGCTGAAGGCGCTGAAGACCGACGTCCACGTGCTGACCCTGACCGCGACGCCGATCCCGCGCACCCTGCAGCTGGCGCT
>CAYNYQ010000700.1:0-2237 GCA_964401305.1 uncultured Acetobacteraceae bacterium
CGCCGCGATCTCTCCCCGCTCCAGCAGCCAGGAGGCGGCGAAGCCCGCCACCAGCCCCCAGAAGGCCGCGCCGATGCCGAGGATGGGCAGGTCGGCCACCGTGACCAGGAAGCTGACCAGCGCGCCGAGCGTGCAGCGGTCGCGGAATGCGATGCCGAAGGCCGCCTGCAACACCCGCAGCATGGCGAGCCCGGCGAGCGCCATGATGAAGGCCGGCGGCGCCGCCAGCATCAGCCCGGTGAAGGTCGGCGCCAGCACGCCGAACAGCATCGCCAGCGCGCCCGTCACCATGGCCGCGGCGTAGTGCCGCGCGCGCTCGCCGGAATGCGTCAGCAGCGCATTGGTCGGGCCGGTCAGGCAGGTGCTGATCGCGCCGACCACGGCCGAGAGCAGCGCGCCGATGCCGCAGGCCGCGGCGACGGCATTGACCGGCGGCGCATGGCCCGCGGCCTGCAGCACCGCCGTGCCCTGGCCGTTCTGCACGACCAGCACGGTGATCGCCAGCGGCAGCACCAGCTCGACCATCGCCGCCAGCGACCAGGCGGGCGCCTGCACCACCGGCACCACGACGGCGAGGCCCGCGCCCGTCGCCCCGTCCAGCCGCCCGAGCAGCAGCACCGCCGCGACGCCGAGCACCAGCGCGCCGAGCAGCGGCGGCAGGCGCCGCCCCAGCGCCGGCACGGCCGACAGCACCAGGAACCCCAGCGCCATCGGCACGGCGATGGCCGGGTCCTCGTGCAGCGCGCGCACGAGGTCGAGGCCGAAGCGCAGGAAGACCCCCGCCACCATGCCCATGACGATCGGCATCGGGATGGCGCCCATCGCCCGCCGCACCCAGCCCGAGAGGCCGAGCAGCAGCATCAGCAGCCCCGTCGCGTAGTAGGTGCCGAGCACCTGCGGGAAGGACAGGTGGTCCAGCGCCTGGCCGACCAGCACCGTGCCGGGGATGGTCCAGAAGAAGCTGAGCGGCATGCGGTACCACCAGCTCATCGCCAGGGTGAGCAGGCCGTTGATGCCGAAGGCGCCGAAGACCCAGGAGGCGAGCTCGGCCTGCGACAGCCCGCCCGCGGTACCGGCGGCGAGGATGATGGCGAGCGGGCCGGAGGCAGCGAAGACGAAGCCGATCACCCCGTTGGCGACGTAGAGGCCCCCGATGTCGGCGGCGAAGCGGCGCGTGGCGCGCGCAGCCGGGTCGGGGCATTCCAGCTGGCGCAGCATCAGGCCCGAGGCTCAGCCCTGCGGGCCGTAGAGGCGCCGGGCCTCCGCGGCGGTGATCACCCCTTCCGCCACGTCGCGGGCCACACGTTCCGGCGCGCGGCCCGCGGGCGGGCCGTAGCCGCCGGCGCCCGCGGTGACCACCGCCACCCATTCCCCGGCGGCGATGCCGCCGCGCCCGCCGAGGCCGAAGGGCGCCACGCCCGGCCCGAATTCCAGCCGCGCGCAGCCGCCCGGCAACCCGCCGGCGAGGCCCCAGGGCGGCGTGCGCAGCCGGCTGGTGTCGAGCCGGACGCGGCATTCGGCCTCGGCGCGGTAGACCCGGCGCAGCCCCATGCCGCCGCGCCAGGTGCCGGCGCCGCCCGAGCCCTCCACCAGCTCGTAGGCCAGCAGGGTGAGGGGGTATTCGGTCTCCAGCGCCTCCACCGGCAGGTTGGAGGTGTTGGTGTTGTGCACATGCACGCCGTCCAGCCCGTCCTTCGTCGCCCGCGCGCCGAAGCCGCCGCCGATGGTCTCGAGGTAGGCCCAGGGCGCGCCGCCCATGGCGCCGCTGAACTGCGCGACGGAGCAGGCGCCGTGATGCGCGCCGGTCAGCCGCCCCGGCACGGCCTCTGCCAGCGCGCCGAGGATCAGGTCGGCGACGCGCTGGCAGGTGGAGAGCCGAGCATTCACCGCCGCCGGGGCACGGGCCGAGAGCAGGCTGCCCTCCGGCGCCGTCACCGTCAGCGGCCGGGCGAGGCCGGCATTGGGCGGCAGGCCCGGGTCCACCACCGCCTTCACCGCGTAGTAGACCGTGGCCAGCAGCGCCGTGCGGGTCATGTTGATGCCGGCGCGGAGCTGCGGCGGCCCGTCAAAGGCGAGGGCCATCGCATCGCCGGCGACCGTGATCTCCACCGAGAGCGGCAGGTCCTCGGCGACCTCGGGCGAATCATGCACGTCCTCGAAGCGGTAGGTGCCGTCGGGGATCGCGGCGATGCCGGCGCGCATGCGGCGCTCGGCATAGTCCATCAGCGCGGCCCCCG
>CAYNYQ010000701.1:0-2235 GCA_964401305.1 uncultured Acetobacteraceae bacterium
GGCGGCGACGGGGTCGCGCGCGGTCGCCGCCTCGGCCGGCAGCGGCAGCCAGCGCAGCGCCGCCGCCCCCTCCCGCCGCGCGACGAAGAGCGTGCCGAGATCGAGCCCGGTCTCGATATTGGCAGGCGCGGCCGAGACGAAGCGGAAGAGGTAGCCCGAGGGGCGGCGGTCGGTCAGGTAGACCACCGCGCGGCCGTCGCGGGCCAGCGTCGCCGCCACGTCGCCATGCGCGAAGCGGCCGAGCGCGCTGCGCTTGACCGGCACCGATTGCGGGTCCAGCGGGTCGAGCTCCGCCACCCAGCCGAAGCCCGCCCCGTCGGCGAAGCGGGCATCGAGCGGGGCGAGGCGGGCGAGCCAGGCGGCGGGATCGCCCTCGGCCAGCAGCAGCGTGCCCCAGGGCGTGACGCAGCCGCCGCGCGGGCCGATCAGCCCGATGACGGCGCCGCCGCCCTCCGCCGGGGCCGCAGGGCCGGAGAGGCGGCAGAGCGTGCCGGCGCCGAGCCGCCGGCTCTGGAAGCCGCCATCCACCACGATCCAGCGGCCGCGCTGCTTCTCGATGTTGAGCAGCGTCGCGCCCTGCATGGCGGCGGCAAGGGCGGGCTGGTCCGCCCCGCCCGGCCAGGCCATGCGGGCATCCACCTCGGGGTGGGTCACGGCGAGCACGCCGCGGGGCACGCGATCGGCGCCGAGCGGCGGCGTGGCGATGCCGGCGACGCGCGCATCCCAGCCGAACTGCGCCGCGGCGGCGTCCGGCGTCGGCGCCTCGGGCGCCCAGTCCGGCGCGTCGAAGGCGACGCGGTCGCCCCAGCGCACCAGCGTGTCGCGGCGGATGCCGGAGGCGACGCTGTCATCCTGCCGCACCGGCAGGGCCATGCCGCCGAGCGGCTGGGCCCGGGCCGGCGCCGGCAGCGCGGCAGCGGCCGCCAGGGCAAGGGCGGCGCGGCGGCGGATCATCCCGCCCCCTCGGCAGCCAGGATCGGCGGCGGCACATGCGCACGCACCGGGGGCAGCGGCGCGGCCCAGGCCTCCACCTGCACCAGGCAGGATTGCGCCGAGGGTCCCTGGCCGAGCCGCGAGGTGCCGATATCGGCAGTCAGCACGTTCGGGTTGCCATGCACGCAGAGGCTGCCCGGCACCCCGGGCTCCAGCGGGTCGAACCAGGCGCCCGTGGCCATGCAGACCACGCCCTGAAGCAGACGGTCGTCAAGCCGCAGCCCGCCGAGGCACGCACCGCGATCGTTGAAGACGCGCACCACCTGCCCGTCGGCCAGGCCGCGCGCGGCCGCATCCGCGGGGTGCATCAGGATCGGCTCGCGGCCGGCGATCTTGTCGGCGGCGGCGACGCGGCCGGTATCGAGCTGCCCGTGCAGGCGCGTCGCCGGCTGGTAGCTCAGCAGATGCAGCGGGTACTCGGCCGCCCTGGCCGCGCCCAGCCATTCCCGCGGCGGCATCCAGACCGGGTGGCCCGGGCAATCGGCGTAGCCGAAGGACGCGATGGTCTCGCTGAAGAGCTCCACCTTGCCCGAGGGCGTATCCAGCGGGTGCTCGGCCGGGTCGGCATGGAAGCCGCCGAAGATCGTGTAGGCCTCCTCCGGCGGCGGCTCGGGCACCTCGACATGGCCGGCCTGCCAGAAGGCGTCGAAGCCCGGCGCGTCGAAGCCCAGGCCGGCGCAGGCCTGGCGCCAGCGCTCGTAGAGGAAGCGCAGCCAGGCCGCCTCGTCGCGCTGCTCGGTGAAGCGGTCGCGGAAGCCGAGCGCATCGGCGATGTCGGCCAGCATGTCGTGGTCGTTGCGCGCCTGCGCCTCGGGCGGGATGGCCTGGTGCATGGCGCGCACGAAGCGGTCGCGGCCGGAGGAGGCGATGTCGTTGCGCTCGAGCGTGGTGGTCGCCGGCAGCACGATGTCGGCATGGCGGGCGACGGCGGTCCACCAGGGCTCCTGCACCACGATGGTCTCGGGGCGGGACCAGGCGCGCAGCAGGCGGTTGAGATCCTGGTGGTGGTGGAAGGGGTTGCCGCCGGCCCACCAGACCATGCGGATGTCGGGCAGGGTGATCTCCCGCCCGTTGGCCTGCAGCACCTCGCCGGGCCGCTCCAGCATCTCGGTGACGCGGGCGACGGGGATGGTCAGCGGCACCGGGTTGCGCGCGACGGGGGAGGAGATGGCGGGCAGCGCCGGCCGCGGCGTGCCCATGCCGCCCGAGCTGCCATAGCCGAAGGCGACCCCCTGCCCCGGC
>CAYNYQ010000702.1:0-2232 GCA_964401305.1 uncultured Acetobacteraceae bacterium
GGCCGCGGCGGCAGGGCGCCGCGCCGGCGGTCCGCCTCGGCCTGGTCGAGCGCCCGTGCCAGCGCCCGCACCAGGTCGGAGCGCGCGACGATGCCGAGCAGCCGCCCGTCGCGCAGCACCGGCACGCGCTTGACGCCCTTCGCATGCATCAGCGCCGCGATCTCGCGCGCCGGCATGTCCTCGGGGACGGAGACCACCGGCCCCGCGCGCATGGCGTGGCGCACGCTGTGGTGCTCGGCCCGCAACGCCTCGACAAAGGCCGGCGCCAGCTCGAAGCCCTCGCCCAGCATGTCGAGCCAGCTCGCCTCGCGGTCGCTGAAGCCCTCGTGCCAGCGCACCAGGTCGCCCTCGGTGATCATGCCGAGCAGGGCGCCGGCGGCGTCGACCACCGGCAGGCCGCTGACATGGCGCTCGGCCATGACCTGCACGACGCGGCGCAGCGGCGTCTCGGGTTGCACCACGGCGACGTCGCGCGTCATCAGGTCGCTGGCACGGGCTGCGGATTCGTCGAACATCGTGACCTCCCGGCTGGTTCGTGGACGGCGCGGCGGAGCGTAGCGCAGGGCCGGCCCCGGGGGCTTTGCGCTCCCGCAAGCCCGGCGCCGGGCCTCAGATCCGCCGCACCGGCACCCGCCAGGCGATCAGCGCGCCGCAGCCGGCGATCGCCGCGGCGGTGAGGAAGCCGAGCCGGAAAGCCTCGGAGAGGCCGGCGCGCAACGCGCCGCGCTCCGCCTCGCCGAGCAGGGCCATCAGCGCCGCCGGCCCCTCGCGCAGCAGCCGGGCGAAGAGGTCGGCGACCTCCGGGTGGCCGGCCGCGAGCGCGCCGAACAGCACGGCGCCGAGCAGCGTCGTCGCCACCGCCGCCCCCAGCGTGCGCGCGTACTGCACCGAGGCCGCCGCCGCGCCGAGCCGCGCCGGCCCCGCCGCCACCTGCACCGTGATCTGCGACGGCGGATAGGAACACCCCATGCCGAAGCCGACCACCGTCAGCAGCAGCCCGAGCCCGGCGATCGGCAGCGCCCCGCCGATCAGCGCGACGCCGACGAGGCCCGTGGCGGCGATGGAAAGCCCGACGGTCGCCACCGGCGCCGCCCAGCCCGTGCGGGTGATGGTCCGCCCCGCCAGCAGCCCCCCCACCCCGCCGCCGAGCGAGAGCGGCAGCAACAGCACCCCCGCCTCGGCCGGCGAGAGGCCGCGGACGGTGATCAGGTAGATCGGCAGGAAGGTCACCAGCGAGACCTGCGTGCCATGGGCGCAGGCGGTGAAGAGGTTGGTGCGCGCGATGGTCGGCTCCATCAGCAGCGAGAGCGGCAGCAGCGGGTCGCGCGCCCGCCGCTCCCGCCACACCAGCAGCCAGAGCGCGAGGCCCGCGGCGGCGGCGAAGCCGGCGGCCAGCGGCAGGGCGGCGAGCGAGAGCAGCCGCGCCTGGCTCAGCGCCACCAGGGCCGGGGCGACGAAGGCGGCGAAGAGGATTGCCCCCGGCAGGTCGAAGCGGAAGCCCGAGGCCGGCGAGCGCGGCGGCCGGTGTGGCAGCCGCAGGGTCAGCGCGAAGGCCGCCAGCGCCATCGGGATCTGCGCCAGGAAGACCGCGCGCCAGCCGAAGGCCTCGGTCAGCCAGCCGCCGGCGACGGGACCGAAGGAGGAGGCGAAGACGAAGCTGCCGGCGATCCAGCCCTGGAAATGGCCGCGGTCGCGCGGCGGCACCGCCTCGCCGATCAGCGCCATCGAGAGCGTGTTCAGCCCGCCCGCGCCGAGCCCCATCAGCACCCGCCCGGCCAGCAGCCAGGCGAAGGAGGGGGCGGCGGCGGCGATGGCCGCACCCGCGAGCGTCAGGCATAGCGCGGCCAGCATCTGGCGCCGGAGGCCGAAGGCGTCGCCGAGCCGGCCGTGCACGGGGGCGGCGACCGTCGCGCCGATCAGCGAGGCGACGACGACCCAGGAGATGCTCTCCACCGCGCCGAACTCGCCGGCGATGGCGGGCAGGGCCGTGGCGATGATGGTCTGGTCCAGCGCGCCGAGGATCAGGGTGATGGAGGCGGCGGGGAAGACCTCGAAGAAGGCGCGGCGCAACTCGGCCGGGCTCAGGCGCGGCGAGGCGCCGGGGGGGCCGGTGTCGCGGGGGCTCATCGGGCGGGGGCGGGGCGGGGCACGGCGGGAGAATGGGCCGCCCGGCGCGGAGCGCCAGCGGCGGCGGCGCATGGCGGACCCGCCAGGCGTGCCGGGTGGGCGGGG
>CAYNYQ010000703.1:0-2226 GCA_964401305.1 uncultured Acetobacteraceae bacterium
GATCGCCATGGCGTCGCGGTAGGCGGCGAGCGCCCCGGCGCCGTCGCCCTGCGCCCGCAGCACGTCGCCGATCTTGATGTGGCTGACGGAGAGGTCGCGCTGCCACTCGGCGTTGGCGGGGTCGGCGGCGGCCAGGCGCTCGCGGATCGCCATGGCGTCGCGGTAGGCGGCGAGCGCCCCGGCGCCGTCGCCCTGCGCCACCAGCACGTCGCCGATCCTGTTGTGGCTGACGGAGAGGTCGCGCTCCGCGCCGCTCCGCGCCGCGGCCTGCTCGGCCGCCCGCAAGGCCCGCATCGCCTGGGTCAGGTTGCCGGCGGTCCACCACGCATCGCCGAGGTCGATCCAGGCCCAGGCGTTGTCCGGCGCGAGGGCGGCCATCTCGGCGAGTGCTGCGCGCAGTCCCTCCCCATCATAGGTCATGCGCGCGATCGCCGCCTGTTCCCGGAGCAGCGGCAGGAGGCGCTGCGCGCGGGCGGCGTGCTCCTCGGCCACTCGTGCCGCGAGCAGGTCGCGCGCGCCCTGGGGGTCGAGGCGGCCAAGACGGTCTCGCGCGGCCGCGAGGGTGGCGGCGATGTCGGCGCCGTCATTCGTTGCCGGCACGGGCCGTGCCGCCCGTTCGCGCGCACTCTCGACGAAGGCGGTCAGGCGCGCGGGGATCTCGCGCACCGGGATGTCGGCCGCGCCGATGGCGTCGAGCACGGGCCGCAGCGCCGTGGGATCGATGTGCTCGGCCGTGGCGGCGGGCCGGGCGGCGAGGCGCTCGCGGAAGCGGCGGATCGTGGTGGCAGGTACCACAAAGGCTTCCTGCAACGGGGTCTTGTCCTCGTTCGCGCCGAGTTCCGAGAGGCTGAGGATACCCGCGAGCTGCTGCCCGCCGACGCAGAACAGGGGCGAGCCGCTGGACCCTCGCACGAACCAATATCCCTGCCGCGCCTCGCCGGTGAACTGCCGGCGCCGGTGGTCGGGATCGATCGCGCTGTCCAGGCTTCCCTGCACCGTTGCCTGCGTCCAGTTGAAGCCATCGCGCCAGATGCGCGCGCGGGCGACCGCCTTGCCCGTCTCGAAGGCCTCCTTCATCGCCAGTTGCAGCACGGGTGTGCCGGAGGGGATCGCTGCCGGCTGCAGCAGGACCAGGTCGGGCACGTGGTCCTCGCCCTCGCAGGAGTCCGCGAGCGCGAGATCGTGGCGCCGCGTCTCCGCTGGCGCGCCGGGGAACTCGACCATCGGCGAGGCGCCGTCCGGCGCCTTGGCAAGCGCGTCCCGCCAGACATGCCGGCAGGTGGCGATCAGCCCGCCTTCGATCACCGCGCCGCAGCCCACGAAAGGGTTCGGTGGCACGGCGGCCAGGATGTACACCAGGGCACCTTCGATCATGGGCGCAAGGAGACGACGATGGATGCACCGCTGCAAGTCCGGCTTGGCGAGGGCCGCAAGCTGCTGATCGGCGGCGATGGCCGTGCCGCGGGCCTCGCCGAGGTGAGCGTCGCCGACCGGGCTGTGGAGGTCGGGGCGGATGCCTTCCGCAAGGGCCTCGCCTCGCTCGCCGATCTCTTCCAGATGCTCGATGCGGCGGTCGCGGCCATTCCGCGGAAGCCGGAGTCGATCGAGATGGAGTTCAAGGCCAAGCTCACCGGCGAGTGCGACCTTTGGGTCGTTTCCGGCGAGGGCGAGGCCGAATTTGCCGTGAAGGTCACCTGGGGCCGCACCTGACCGCCATCCTCGTTCCAAAAGCCAGAAAAAGGAGTGGGGGGTTGTCAGGGGGGCGAGTTCCCTCGCCCCCCTGACCGCTCAAGCCGCCCTGCGCGAGAGCCTCTCCCGCATCGCCCCCCAGGCCGCCAGGAACCGCTCCGGCGCGTCCTCCGCCGCGTCCCAGGGCAGCGAGACGCGCACCCCGCAGCCGGCCGCCGCGCCGAGGCCCATCGCCGCCAGCACATGGCTCTGCGCCACCTTGCCCGAGGAGCAGGCCGCACCGGCCGAGACCCTGACCCCCGCGAGGTCGAGCGCGATCACCTGCGTCTCGGCCGGCACGCCGGGCAGCACCACCAGGCTGGTATTGGGCAGGCGCGGCGCGGTGGCGCCGGCGATCGTTGCCTCCGGCGCCAAGGCCCGCACCCCGGCCTCGATGCGGTCGCGCAGCGGGGCGAGGCGGGCGGCGGCGTGGCCGGGCTCGGCGGCCGCGGCGGCGGCGGCCATGCCGGCCAGCGCCGGCAGGGGTTCCGTCCCGCC
>CAYNYQ010000704.1:0-2225 GCA_964401305.1 uncultured Acetobacteraceae bacterium
GCTCCATCGCCTCGAGCACCTCCTCGCGCTCGATCATCTTCTCGCGCGCGACGGCATCGGCCACCTGCAGCAGCTCGGGGCGCGCGATGGCGATATCGAGGGCCATGCGTCAGTTCCTCCTGCGGTTCGGCGCCTTCGCGGGCGTGGTGCCCACGGGCGCGGCATCGTCATCGGCGGCGGGCCCGGCACCGGCATCCTGCCCCGCCGGGGCGCCGGCGGTCGCCGCGATCAGCTCGTCGGTCAGCACCAGCTTGGCGCGGCGGATGTTGCCGCGCGGCAGCACCAGGTCCTCGCCCTCCGGCAGGCGCAGCCGGGCGGTCTCGGCATCGGCGCCGAGGGCCACGCCCTTGAAGCGCTTGCGGCCTTCCATCGGCACGGCGAGCTCCACGGTCGCCACATGGCCGGCGTAGCGGTTCCAGTCCTTGGCGCGGGTCAGCGGCCGGTCGATGCCGGCCGAGGAGACCTCGAGCATCCACTCGCCGCGGATCGGGTCCTCGACGTCGAGCACGGCGCCGACGGCATGGCTGATCGCCTCGCAATCCTCGACCGTGAAGGGCGCCTCGTCGGCGCGGTCGGCCATGATCTGCACCACGGGGCGTTCCTTGCCGCTGACCTGCACGCGGACCAGCTCGTAGCCCATGTGCTCGATCGTCGGCGCGATCGCATCGGCGATGCGCGCCTCCAGCCCTTCGTGATGCGGCCGTTCGATGGTGCCCAAAAACAAAAAAGGCGGCCCGTGAAGGCCACCCCCCGCTGAACCGGATGGTGCTTGTCGAGGCGGATAATAGGCAGCCGGGGGGGCCGCCGCAAGCACTTCATCCCGCAGGCGGTCGCTCGGCCGGCAGCAGCGCGCGCAGCCCCGCCAGCGCCGCCGCGGCGTCGTCGAGGGCGGCGCGGCTCCGCTCCGCCGCGCCGCGCGCCTCGCCCAGGCCCTGCTCCGCCCCTTCCAGCGCGGTCCGCACCACGCCGTCGAAGGGGCGCGCCTCCCCCGTGCCGATCGTCCAGCCCGGCACCTGCACGTCGCCCAGGCCGCGCGGCAGGCTGAGCGTCTGCGGCGCGGGCTTCGCATCGATGGTCGGCACCGCCACCATGGCGAGCGCCGCCTTGGCCTGGCCAAGCTGGTTCTCCGCCTTGCCGAGCCCGTCGCGCGCCGCCTCCGCCGCGCGCGCCGCCCGGGCCAGCGCCTCGGCCGCCGCGTGCAGCGGCGCCCCGAGCCGCGGCAGCAGCCCGACCAGCGCCACCAGCCCGCGCAGCACCGCGGCCAGCGGCGCCAGCGGCCCGATCCCGGCCCAGCCGAGCGCCAGCAGCAGCGCCAGGACGAGGCCGACCGCGACCGGGCCGAACAGCAGCACCGCCAGCAGCACCGCCAGCGTGAGCAGCACCGCGCGGGCCGGCGCGGCCAGGGAGGCGGCCTGGTCCGGCCCGGCGCAGGCCAGCCAGTCCGGCAGCCGCACCCCGAAGCCGAGCAGCGCCAGCAGCACCAGGCCGAGGCCGAGCAGCAGGCCGAGCGGCACCATCACCAGCCCCAGCGCCAGCAGCCCCGGGGCCACCAGCACCAGCGCCGCCAGCACCAGCGCGGCGAGCAGCGACCAGCGCAGCACGCGGCCGACCAGGGCCGGGGCGGAGTCGAGCGGCGGCAGGCCGTTCATGGCGTCCTCTCCGTCCAGGGCCATTGCCAGAGCACCAGGACCGGGCAGCGGCGGCGATCGCGCAGCCAGCGCAGCCCCCCGTAGAGCAGGGTGCCGAGCAGCAGGCCACCGCCGAGTTCGATGAACCACTGCGTGCCGACCCGCGCGCAGGCCGGCGTCGGCAGCCAGGTCCAGGCCCAGAGCAGGAAGCCGAGCCCGGCGCCGAGCAGCGGCAGCAGCACGACCAGCGCCGCCTCCAGCACCCAGCAGAGATTGGCGATCAGCCGGCAGGCATCGCCGCGGGCGCAGCAGACGAACCAGGCCAGAAGGATCGCCAGCGCGACCAGGCCGAGGATCTCGGCCAGCAGGTGCACCAGCATGCCGAGCAGCGCGCCGACGCCATCCACCAGGCCGACGATGCCGCGGAGCGTGCGGTCGATGGACTGCACCGCGGCCTCGCCCGCCAGCGCCGTGCCGCTGGCCGAGCTCCCTGCGCCGATGCCGCCCGCGGTGCCGCCCGCGCCCGCCCCGCCGGCCGCCCCGGCCACCGTGCCCGGGCCGGGCGCCACGGCCGTGCCCGCGGCGCCGAGCCCGGCC
>CAYNYQ010000705.1:0-2223 GCA_964401305.1 uncultured Acetobacteraceae bacterium
CCCTTTCGTGGAGGTCGGGAGTACCGTGAGTATGGCAGCCGACGACGTGACCGAACGCGCCGAGCGGGATCACCGCCCAAGCCCCATCGACGCCCATGTCGGCAGCCGGGTGCGCCTTCGCCGCACACTGCTGGGCATGAGCCAGGAGAAGCTCGGCGATGCGCTGGGCCTCACCTTCCAGCAGGTCCAGAAGTACGAGCGGGGCGTGAACCGGATCGGCGCCAGCCGCCTGTTCGACCTCGCCCGCGTGCTGGACGTGCCGATCAGCTTCTTCTTCGACGACATGCCGGATGCGCTGGGCAACCCCACGGGCGCGCGCCGCGGCTTCGGCTTCGCCGAGTCGCAGGACGGCTTCGAGGACGACACGCTGCACCGGCGCGAGACGCTGGAGCTGGTGCGGGCCTACTACCGCATCACCGATCCTTCGGTGCGCAAGCGGGTCTTCGACCTGATCAAGAGCCTCGCCCCGACCGAGTGAGACAGGACGGCCAAGGCCCAGGAAGAGCCCCGGCCGTCCTTCACGAATCGCGCAGCTGCGGGTTGTCGAAGACCGGCTCGCGGTAGCGCCTGAGGGCCTCGGCCAGCGCCTCCGCCAGGTCGCGCTTCTGTTCCTCGCCCAGCAGCACGCCGATCTCGACCGTCGCGGCACGATGGCGCAGCCGCAACGCGCTGACGCGGCCCGGTCTCTCCTCGAGCGACAGCCGCGTCCAGTAGGGATCGAGCGAGAACTCCTCCCGCCGCCCGCGCGAATCCGTGCGCCGCACCGTGAGGCGGCCCTCGGCAAGGCGCAGCGTCTCGACCGAGCGCCGTGCGCCCCGGCGGTGCACCTGCAGCAGCAGCAGGACCAGCAGCGCCTCCGCCCCGGCGAAGCCGAGCACCGGCCAGGCGCCGAGCCAGGCGAACAGCAGGCTCACCGCGGCCAGCGCCGCCGCCACCGCCCCGGCCACCAGGCGGAGTCCGGACCGCGACAGACCCGCGGGCGGGGTGGTCACGGCCTCGAACAGCACCGGTTCGGCGGCGGGGGGCGGCTGGGTCATCGATGGAGCGACACTTCGGCATGCGGCGGCGCGTCGCAAGCCCCGGCACGACCCGCGCCGGGCGACGCGCCGATGCTGCGCCCGGTGCGCCGGCCCCGCCCTACCCCTCGCGCGAGGCGAACGGATCCGCCAGCCAGGGCTCCAGCAGCGCGGCCGTGGCGGTGGTGATGCTGGCGGGGTCCGCGCCGCGCGTCCGCAGCCGCTCGCGCAGCGCCGCCGCCTCCTCCAGCCGCCCCGCCCATTCCACGCCGAAGCGCGCCTGCAGCCATTGCCGCAGCACGCGCGCCACCGCCGGGCTCCGGCCCTCGGTCGAGACGCCGATCACCAGGTTGCCGCGGCGCACCATGGCCAGCGCATAGGCGTCGCAGAGCGGCGGCACGTCCTCGGCGTTCACCAGCACGCGATGGGCGCGGGCCAGGCTGGCCAGGCGCTCGTTCGCCTCCGGCGCGAGCCCGGCCAGGAACAGCAGCCGCGCCGCGATGACCTCCGCCTCGGTCGGCAGCCGCTGCAGCAGCCGGCGCCCGGCGCGCGCCTGCATCGCCGCCGAGGGATCCGGCGCGAAGACGGCGAGATCCTCCGCCCCCGCCGCCTCCAGCATGTCGAGCCGGGCGAGGGCGGCGCGGCCGTCGCCGACCAGCAGCACCCTCCAGCGCGACACGTCCACGGCGAGCGGCAGCATGGCGATCCTCCCGGGGGCTCAGACGGCCGCGCGCGCGGGCTGCGCGACCGGGTCCGGCACCAGGGCGGCAAGCGCCTCGGCGCCCACGCGGTGGCAGAAGTCGCCGAAGCCCTCGCCCGCAAGGCGCTGGGTGGCGAAGGCGGCGAAGAGCGGCTCGAGCACGGTGCCGATGGCCGCTTCCGGCACGCGCTCGAAGACCAGGGTGGAGAGCCGCGTGCCGGCGAAGTCGCCGCCGAGGAAGACCGCATAGTGGCCGGGGATGCGGCCGACCAGGCCGATATCGCCCTGGTAGGGGCGGGCGCAGCCATTGGGGCAGCCGGTGATGCGCAGCGAGAGGCGCTCCTCCGCCAGGCCCTGCCGTGCCAGCGCCGCCTCCACCTGCGCGACGATCGGGGCGCGGACGCGCTCGGCCTCGGTCAGCGCCAGGCCGCAGGTGGGCAGCGCCGGGCAGGCCAGCGCCCAGCGCGCCAGCGGGCTGAGCGCCTGTGGCAGCGCCACCCCATGGGC
>CAYNYQ010000706.1:0-2221 GCA_964401305.1 uncultured Acetobacteraceae bacterium
CCCGGGGCGCATGGCCACGATCACCCGCACACCGCCGGGGCGCATGGCCACGACCATGGCCACGCCCCCGGGTCGCATGGCCACGACCACCACCATGGCCCGCGACCCGGCGAGCGGGGCTTCCTTCCCGCCATCGCCCTCAACCTCGGCTTCGTCGCGCTCGAGGCCACCGCCGGCCTCCTCGCCGGATCCATGGCGCTGCTGGCCGATGCCGGGCACAACCTCTCCGACGTGCTCGGCCTGCTGCTGGCCTGGGGCGCGGCGCGCCTGGCCGGCCGGCCGACGACGCCGCGTCGCACCTACGGCTTCCAGCGCGCCACCATCCTGGCGGCGCTGGCCAATGCCATGCTGCTGCTGGTCGCAGTCGGGGCCATCGGCCTCGAATCGGTGCGGCGGCTGCTGGAGCCGGCGCCCGTCGCCACCGGCTGGATGCTCTGGGTGGCGCTCGCCGGCGTCGCCGTGAACACCGCCACGGCGCTGCTCTTCCTGCGTGGGCGGCACGCCGACCTCAACCGCCGCGGCGCCTTCCTGCACATGCTGGCGGATGCCGGCGTCTCGCTCGGGGTCGTGCTCGGCGCGCTGCTGATCGGCGCGACGGGGCTGGTCTGGATCGACCCCGTGCTCGGCCTCGGCATCGCCGCGGTGATCCTCGCCGGCACCTGGGGCCTGCTGCGGGAGGCGACGGATCTGGCGATGGATGCCGTCCCGCGCGGCATCGACCCGCGGGCCGTGCAGGCCTTCCTCGCCGGCCGGCCCGGCGTCGTGGCGGTGCACGACCTGCACATCTGGGCACTCGGCACCACGCGGGTCGCCCTGACCGCGCATCTCGAGCGGCCAGGGGCCGGCGAGCCGCCCGACCCCTTCCTGGCGGAGACCGCCGCGGCGCTCCGCCAGCGCTTCGGCATCGACCACGCGACGCTGCAGCTCGGCGCGCATGGGCCCGCCGCACCCTGCCGTCCGGGCCTGCCGCCGCGCTGACCTCCCCCGCCGCCGGGCGCGCTCAGCCCTGAGCCGTCGCCTGCATCCAGTAGAGATAGGCGTCGTCGGTCAGCAGCAGCATGCCGCCGCGGGCGAAGCCCGGGGCCAGGGTCGCCGGGCCGGGCAGCCGCTGCTCCTGCTCGCGCTCGCCGGTCAGCGGGTTCAGCTGCACCAGGCGGCCATGGCTGCCCGCCACCAGCAGCCGGCCCCCCGCCAGCGAGGGCGGGCCCCAGGTGATCGGGTCCCGCCGGCGGTCCGGCCGCTCGAACCGCCCGAGCTCCGCCAGCCAGCGCACGCCGCCATCGTCGCGGCCGAAGCAGGCCAGCTCGCCCCCCGTGCTGATGGCGAAGACGGCGTCGCCGGCCACCCAGGGCGTCTCGCCCACCGCCACGTCGCGTTCCCACAGCCGCCTGCCGGAGCGCAGGTCGAGCGCGATGAGCAGCCCGCCGAGCCCGGCCGCGAAGACCCGGCCGCGGTCGATCACCGGCAGGGCGGTGATGGCGGCGATGTCGGAAAAGCCGCCGCCGCGCGCCGAGGTCAGCGCCTCGGTCCAGATCGCCCGGCCATCCGAGGCGGCGATCGCGGCGAGCTCGCCCGAGCCGAAGCCGGCCACCACCACCTCGCCCTCCACCGCCGGCGCCGGCAGGCCGAGCGCGATCGTGGTCGAGGGCTGGCCGCGATAGGCCCATTGCCGCTCCCCGGTCTCGGCCGAGAGGGCGAGGAGCTGGTTCTCGATCGTCGGGACGTAGAGCCGGCCGCCGGCGACGGTCGGCGCGCCGCGCGCCGGGGCGGGCAGGGAGACGCGCCAGCGCTCCGCGCCATCCGCGGCGTCGAGCGCCATGGCCTCGGCCAGCCCGGTGACGACGTAGACGATCCCGCCCTCGAAGGCGCAGCCACCGCCGAGCGCGCCGTCGCGGTCGCGCCGCGGCCGCGTGTCCTTCTCCCAGCGCTGCCGGCCGCGCGCGAGGTCGACCGCGGTGACGTTGCCCATCGCGTCCATGGCGAAGGCGGTGTCCGCGTTCATCACCGGCGGGGCGGTCAGGCGGCGGCGATAGGCGGCGCCGGTGCCCACCGAGATGCTCCAGGCCTGCCGCAGCGGTGTCTCCAGCGTCGGGTGGCCGGGCGCATGGGTCGGGCCGCCGCCGGCCTGCGGCCAAGCCTCGAGCACGGCCGGGGCGGGGATCCGCAGCGGCACGCCGCCCTCCTCGACCTCCAGCCGGCGGTCCAGGCTCAGCACGGGCTG
>CAYNYQ010000707.1:0-2209 GCA_964401305.1 uncultured Acetobacteraceae bacterium
CCTCGCGCCCGGCCAGCGCGCCGGGATCGACGGCGAGGATCGCCTGGCCGAGGCGCGGGCGGTTGCCGTCATCCACGAAGAAGCTGTCCGCCTCGAAGCCGAAGGCCGCACCGGTCAGCGCGCAGCAGAGCAGTTCCACCACCAGCGCCAGCAGCGCGCCCTTGGTGCCCCCCATGGCGAGCATGGCGCCGGCGAGGGCGGCCTCGGGGTCGGTGGTCGGGCGGCCCTCGGCGTCGATCGCCCAGCCCTCGGGGATCGGCCGGCCCTCCTTCGCGGCCACCATGATCCTGCCGCGCGCCACCTCGGAGAGGGCGAGGTCGATCACCAGCGGCGCGGCATCGCGGCGCGGGAAGGCGGCGGCGACGGGGTTGGTGCCCATCAGCGGCCGGCGGCCCCCCGGCACCGGCATCGCCGCCGGCGAGTTCGTGAAGGCCAGCGCCACCAGAGCATGCGCGCGCGCCAGGGTGGCGACGGGCAGCCCCATCGCGCCGGAGTGATGGCTGTTGGTGATGCCGAGGAAGGCCACGCCCTGTGCCTTCGCGCGCCGCGCGGCCTCGGTGACGGCGAGGTCGAGCGCCGGATAGGCGAGGCCGTGGCGCGCATCCACCAGCGCCGCGCCGCCGCGCTCGGCGAGGATCACCGGCGTCGCGGCGCCGTCGGCGCGGCCATTGGCGAGGAAGGCGCAGTATTGCGGCACGCGGGAGAGGCCGTGGCCTGCCTGGCCCTGCGCCTCGGCGGCGACGAGGCTGCGGGCGGTCAGCGCGGCCATGGCGGGGTTGGCGCCGGCGCGGCCGAGGGCCCGCGCGGCGATGGCCTCGGCTTCGGCGAGGGGGAGGCGGGGCATGGCGTGTCCTCGGCGCGGCGAGGGGCAGCTATAGCGCCGCGCGCCGAGGGATGCAGGCCGGCCGGCTCGGGGGAGGCGAGGCCAGGCCCGCCGCGGCGCCCGCCCCCCGGATGCGGGCGCGCGGCGTCGGTCGCGCCGCCTCAGGCGAAGCGCGGCATCACCTGCGTCCAGAAGCGTTCGATGGACTTCATCAGCACGGCGTGCGGCACCAGGGCGTTGTAGGTGTAGCAGAAGGTCCAATCGACGGGCTGGCGCTTCTGCGAGGCCTCCATGGCGCGGAGCACGGTGTCCACCGTCCCGACATAGGCATGGCCGTTGGCGATCACCTCCTCCGGCGTCGGGAAGCGGCCGGTGGCCGGGTCGGCGAGGCCCTTGCGGAAGCCGAAGGGCTCGAACCAGGCGCGGCCGGTGAACTGGCCGGAATCGCGCCAGAGCGCCATCGCCTCCTCGTCCGTGTCGGCGATGATCACGTCGCGCAGCACGCCCATGCCGGCGCCGCGCGGCTTGCCGGAGACCTCCGAATAGACGCTGTAGAGCTTGTCCTCGTGCACCGGGTGCATGGCGGGCAGGATCGGCGTGATGTCCTCGGCCGCGCAGAAGCGGATGGTGTTCTCGCTGCTGGCGAAGGGCTGGAACAGCGGCGGGTAGGGCTTCTGCAGCGGCTTCGGCACGATGCCGACCGACTTCAGGATGCCGCCCTCCACGCCCTTGCCGTACTTCTCGGTGGTGTCGAGCGTCCAGGGCGTGGGGCCGGCCGGGATGCGCCAGTACTTCCCCTCGTAGGTCAGCATCTCCTCGGTCCAGCACTTCTTGACGATGCGGAGATTCTCCTCGAAGGCGGCGCGGTTGGCGGCGTCGATCTCGTCGTGCTGGTTCGGCAGCGCGCCGTGGATGCCGTGGGTCTGCTGGCCCATGATGTCCACCCAGCGGCGCTGGTAGCCGCGGGCGAAGCCCGCACAGGCGCGCCCGCCGGTCATGTGGTCCAGCATGGCGATGTCCTCGGCCACCCGCATCGGGTTCGCCGCCGGCAGCACGATGCCGAGCTGCCCGACGCGGATGCGCCTGGTCTGCATGGCGAAGTAGAGGTCGAGCAGCACCGGGTTGTTCGAGACCTCGAAGCCCTCGATGTGGAAATGGTGCTCGGTGAAGGAGACGCTGTCGTAGCCGAGCTCGTCCGCCAGGCGGATCTGCTCGGACAGCTCGCGCAGCATGCGCTGGTAGAGATCGCCGCGCATGCCGGCCATGCCCTGCTCGATCTCCGCGCGGCTGCCGATGCTCGGCAGGTAGAACAGGCTGGCCTTCATGGGCGGGTCCTCCGGTTTGGCGGAGAGCCTCGCCCAAGCGCCGGCGGCGTCAAGCCCGCCC
>CAYNYQ010000708.1:0-2205 GCA_964401305.1 uncultured Acetobacteraceae bacterium
AGGCGGTGCTGCGGTGGAACCGGCAGGAGGCGACGCGGGCGATGCTGACGAATGCCGGGTTCCTCCCGATCGCGGGGGATCCGGCGGCGTTCCTGCGGCACAAGGCGGAGGACAGTGCGAAGTGGGGGAGGCTGATCCGGGAGAGGGGGATTCGGATCAGCTAGGCCCCGGCGCCGGGGCTGATGAGGGCCTGCCGCCGAACGAGGAGGGAGGGCTGCTTTCGCCCCTGAGCGGACCCTCGCCCGCCCGTTCCCTAGGACCGCCGTTAGAAACTATCCCGATTGCACACGCGCTTCAGCCAGGTTTAGTCTCCGACCGTCGGGGCGTTTGAGACCGTCTTCGCCACGCGCCGCGCCGGGCGCACACGACCCGCGTCGTCCTTCCATTGAGCCTTCGCGCAAATCCGCTGCCGATGCCCGTTTGGAGACGAGAGATGCGTCGCCGAGACATCCTGGCTGCTGCGTTCGCCGCGCCGGCGGTCATTCTCGCCCGTGCCACACGTGCGCAAGGCTCCGCCTGGCCGACGCGACCGATCCGGATCATCGTGCCCTGGCCACCCGGCAGCAGCTTTGCCGATGTGGTCGCCCGCTATCTGGCTGAGCGCCTCGGGCCGTCACTCGGCCAGCCTCTGGTGATCGAGAGCCGGGCCGGCGCGGCCGGGACGATCGGCTCGGAGGCGGTGACGAGAGCGGCGCCGGACGGGTACACACTCGGCGTCAGCAACATCGCCTCGCACGCCATCGCGCCGGGCATGTATCCTGCGCTCGGCTATGATCCGGTACGCGACTGCACGCATATCGCGCCCCTGGGCGAGACGCCCCTCGCCCTCGCGGTGACTGCCAATGCGCCCTACCAGAGCCTTGCCGACCTGCTCGCCGCGGCACGCGAGCGACCCGGAGCCGTGCGCATCGGCACCCCGGGCAATGGGACTATCGCGCATGTCACGCTGGAGGCTTTGCGGCAGCTGACGCGCCTTGACCTCACGCATGTGCCGTTTCGCGGCGCGCCGCCTGCCGTCCTGGAAATCCTGGCCGGGCGCATCGAGGCGACCATGGCTCCGGCCCCCGTCTTCGCCAACAACGATCGCCTGCGGATCCTCGGGCTCACCGAACCGCAACGCCTCGATCGCTACCCAGGCATCCCGACGTTCCGTGAACAGGGGTTCGATCTGGTCGCCAGGCCATGGTTCGGCGTCTTCGCGCCTGCCGCGCTGACGCCCGCCATCGCCGATCGGCTGCACGGCGAGATCGTCGGCGCGCTTGCGGGACCGGATGGCGCGGCGCTGATGCATCGCTCGGGGGCTGCGCCCTATCAGGCGCTGTCGCGGGCCGACTACACGGCGTTCGTCGCTGCCGAGGCGGGACGCTGGGGTGAGGTCGTGCGCGTGGCCCGCATCCGGGCAGACTAGGCGCAGCACGTCGTGCTGGCGTGGTTCATCGCGCCGATGCCGCTCGACTTGGCCCACGCCGGCGGCCTGCGACGTCCGCTCCCCGCGTTGCCGTCCTTCCAATCTCATGCGGTGCGTTGCCCGACCACCAGGACTAGCTGCCAAAAAGCGATGATGGGGGGTCCGGGGGGAAGAAGTGTCTTCTTCCCCCCGCTCTGAGCGCCTCCTACCCGAGCACCTGTATGGACTTCGTCCACCTGCCCGGGCGGCGCGCATTGCCTACCGCCCGCCCCGGGCGCAGCATCGCCGCATGATCGCCGATCCCGACGCCGTGGACGCGCTGCGCCGCGATTGGGCCGCGCTGGCGCCGCGTCTCGACCTGCTGGAACCGCTGGATTTCAGCGCAGAGCACTGGTCGCTCATCGCCGCCATGCGCGCCGACTTCGGCGCCCGCGCCGTGCATGTCCGCCTGCCGCTACCGATCGCGCGCTTCCGCCCCGCGGCCCGCGACGCGATCCTCGCCCTCGCACGCCAGCGCGAGGAGGTCGAGACTGGCACCACCGACGACGGCGTCGCAAGCACGGATGACAACGCTATGGCAGGCTACGCCCGCGCCTTCAGCCGCGAGGTCGATGCGCTGCTCGGCGTGCTCGTCCCCGCCGCGCGCCATCGCAAGGGCCACTACGCGCATGGCCTCTTCACCGTGCCGGCGCCGCACGGCCTGCACACCGACCACAGCGCGGAGGACCCGGGCGCGGGCGCGGAGCCGATCTGCATCGCCAGGCTCGGCGCGCTGGGCACGCATTGCGTGGCCGGCG
>CAYNYQ010000709.1:0-2189 GCA_964401305.1 uncultured Acetobacteraceae bacterium
GAGGGGCGCAGCCTGACGCTGCTGCTGCCGCGCGCCGAGGTGAAGCGGCTGCTGAACTGGCGCACGCTGATGTCGCTCTGACGCGGCGGCGCACCGGCGCATGGCAATGGGCGGCGCCGCGCTAACCCTTCCCTAAACGATCCCCCCCAGGATGACGCCGGGCCCGCTCTCGGCCCTGTCTCTCCCGAACGCGCCGCGTTCTTGCCGGCGCCACCTTGGCGGGGACGGTCCATCGCGGTCCGTCCCCGTCCCTTTTCCTGCGGCGCCACCGTCGGGACCCGTCCGTCGCACCAGTCCCATTTTCGATCCCACGCGCTCTGCGGGTTCCGCCCCGCGGCGACGCACCGCATGATGCCGTCGCCGCTCACCGCCTCGGGACACCGCATCATGAACCATGAAGCGATCGCCATCGCGGCCGGACTGCAACGGGCCTGGGACGATCACCGCGCGGATGTGGAGGCGGCGATCCTCGCCGCGGCCAGGCTCCGCACCGCCTTCCAGCGCCCTGCCGCACCCGAGGCCGAGCCGATCCCCGCCTATGCCGCACCCTCGCGCGCGCCGGGCGGCGCGACGGAGAACGGCCGATGAGCGCGCCGCACACCCTCGGCCTCGCCGACGCCGCGGCGCTGATCGCCGCGCGCCGCCTCTCCCCGGTCGAGCTTCTGCAGGACTGCCTCGCGCGCATCGCGGCGCTCGATGCGCGGCTCAACGCCTTCATCAAGCTCACCGCCGAGGAGGCGCTCGCCGATGCCCGCGCGGCGGAGGCCGAGATCGCGCGCCATGGCGGCCCGCGCTCGGCCCTGCACGGCATACCGGTCGGGCTGAAGGACATCATCGACCTCGCCGGCCACGCCACGACCTGCCACTCGAAGCTCTGCCTCGACCGCGTCGCGGCCGAGGATGCGCATGTCGTGGCGCGGCTGCGCGCCGCCGGCGCGGTCTTCCCCGGCAAGCTGGCGACGCATGAATTCGCCATCGGCGGCCCGGCCTTCGACCTGCCCTTCCCGCCGGCGCGCAACCCGTGGAACCCGGCGCACCATCCCGGTGGCTCCTCCTCGGGCTCCGGCGCCGCGGTCGGCGCGCGCCTGCTGCCGGCAGCGCTCGGCACCGATACCGGCGGCTCGGTGCGGCACCCGGCGAGCCATTGCGGCCTCGCCGGCATGAAGCCGACCTACGGCCTGGTGTCGCGCCGCGGCGTCTTCCCGCTCTCCTTCACGCTCGACCATGTGGGGCCGATGACGCGCAGCGTGCGCGACAACGCCATCCTGCTCGGCGCCATGGCAGGGCACGACCCGCGCGACCCCGGCAGCGCCGACCACGCGCCGGAGGACTACACCCGCGACCTGCACAAGGGGCTGGCCGGCCTGACCATCGGCTTCGTCCGCCACTTCCACGAGGCCGATACGCCGGCCTCGCCCGACGTCGCCGCGGCGCTCGAGGCGGCGGCGCGGCTGCTGGCGGCGGAGGGTGCGACGGTCCGGACCGTGACCCTGCCGCCGCTCGCCGAGTTCGGCGCGGTCAACCGCGCGATCATGCTGCCCGAGGCGACAGCGATCCATGAGGCCTGGCTGCGCGAGCGGCCCGGCGACTACGCCGCGCTGACGCGACGCCGGCTGCTGCCCGGCATGTTCCTCTCCGGCGCCGACTACGTGCAGGCGCAGCGCCGCCGCCGCGACCTGGTGGCGGCGGTCGAGGCCGCCTTCGCCGAGGTGGACCTGCTGCTCTGCGCCAGCTCGATGGACGTCGCCTGCCGCATCGACGACGCGGAGGAGGTCGAGCGCACCTATCCGCGCCAGGCCCGCACGCCCTTCAACGTCACCGGCCACCCGGCGCTCAGCGTCATGTGCGGCGTCAGCCGGGCGGAGGGGCTGCCGATCGGCCTGCAGCTGGTCGGACCCGGCTTCTCCGAGGCGCTGATCTACCGCGCGGCCGCGGCCTATGAGCGGGCGGCGCCCTGGAAGGACATGGCCCCGGCGCTGTCGTGAGAGCGCCGTCGTCCCGCCACTCATCGGGTGTTAACCGCGGCCGTGTTTCTTCCGCCGCGACGGCCCGGCACGGCGCATGCGCGCGCCCTGCCCGGCCCTCGCCGACGGAAGAGCAGGCCGCATGATCAACACGGATGTCAGCCACGTGCTGCGAGCGCCGGAGGACGACGACGAGGCCGACCGCCTGCCGCGCCCGCTGGCGGC
>CAYNYQ010000710.1:0-2184 GCA_964401305.1 uncultured Acetobacteraceae bacterium
ACGACGCCGAGCGCCATCACCCCGATGCCGAGGGCGAGCTGCCCCGCCATCAGCGAGGGCGAGCGCAGCGCCAGCGCCAGCACCGGCGTCGCCAGCAGCACGATCCGGGCAAGGCGGTCGGAATGCACGAGCCAGCCGGCCAGCACCTGGCGCAGGCGGAAGAGGCCCATCCCATCCCGGTGCTGCACGGCATGCGCCACCTCATGCGCCGCGACCGCCAGGGCGGTGACGGAGCGCCCCTCGAAATGCGGCGGCGAGAGGCGGACGGCGCGGGCCTCGGGGTCGTAGTGGTCGCCCTGGTCGGTGCGTTCCACCGGCACGGCGTCGAGGCCCGCGGCATCGAGCAGGTGGCGCGCCAGCTCCGCCCCGGTGCCGGGGATGTCCGGGCGCTCCCGCCCATGCGTCGCCATCACCGCGCGCACGTAGAGCGTCGGCAACAGGATCAGCAGCAGCAGGAGGGCGCCGAGGAGGACCATCGCGGCCCGCGCGCAGGGTCAGCCCGCAGCCTTCAGCGAGCCGAGGAAGGCGCCGAAATCCTTGGCCTCGTTGAAATTGCGGTAGACGCTGGCGAAGCGGACATAGGCGACCTCGTCCACCTCGCGCAGCGCGTCCATGACGATCTCGCCGATGTGGCGGGAGGTGACCTCGGATTCCGCCTCGGTCTCGAGGCGGCGCTGGATGCCGTTCACGATGCGCTCGATCTGGTCCTCCTCCACGGGGCGCTTCCTCAGCGCGACGCGGATGGAGCGGGCGAGCTTGTCGCGGTCGAAGGGCACGCGGCGGCCATCGGTCTTCAGCACGGTCAGCTCGCGCAGCTGCACGCGCTCGAAGGTGGTGAAGCGGGCGCCGCAGGCCGGGCAGGAGCGACGCCGGCGGATCGCCGCCCCGTCCTCGGCCGGGCGGCTGTCCTTCACCTGGGTGTCTTCGCTGCCGCAGAACGGGCACCGCATCGGGCGTCTCCTTCGACGCCCCCATATATTGCGAGGCGGCGGCGAAAAGAATACCCGATGCTGCGTGATGCTCCGGGCCCGCGGGCAGGGGCCGCCCGCCCGCAGGCGGCGCGGCTCAGCCCGGGTAGATCGGGAAGCGCTGGCAGAGCGCCAGCACGCGCGCCTTCACCGCCTCCTCCACCGCCGTGTTGCCCGCCGCATCGTTCGCGGCGGCCAGGCCATCCAGCACCTCGCCGATCAGCGCGCCGACCGCCTGGAACTCCGCCTCGCCGAAGCCGCGCGTGGTCGCCGCCGGCGTGCCGAGCCGGACGCCGGAGGTGACCATCGGCTTCTCCGGGTCGAAGGGGATGGCGTTCTTGTTGCAGGTGAGGTGCGCGCGGTTCAGCGCGCCCTCGGCAGCCTTGCCGGTCAGCCGCTTCGGCCGGAGATCCACCAGCAGCAGGTGGTTGTCCGTCCCCCCGGTGACGAGGTCGAGCCCCTGCCCCTTCAGCGCCTCGGCCAGCGCCCGGGCATTGGCCACGACCTGGCGGGAATAGGCGCGGAATTCGGGGCGCAGCGCCTCGCCGAAAGCCACGGCCTTGGCGGCGATCACGTGCATCAGCGGCCCGCCCTGCAGGCCGGGGAAGACGGCGCTGTTGAACTTCTTCGCCAGCGCCTCCTCGTTGGTGAGGATCATGCCGCCGCGCGGGCCGCGCAGCGTCTTGTGCGTGGTCGTGGTCACGACATGCGCATGCGGGAAGGGCGAGGGATGCGCGCCGCCGGCGACGAGCCCGGCGAAATGCGCCATGTCCACCATGAAGAGCGCGCCGACCTCGTCCGCGATCTCGCGGAAGCGGGCAAAGTCCCAGTGCCGGGCATAGGCCGATCCGCCGGCGATGATCAGCTTCGGCCTCGCCTCGCGCGCGATGCGGGCGACCTCCTCCATGTCGATGCGCTGGTCCTCGCGGCGCACCGTGTAGGGCACCGGCTTGAACCACTTGCCGGAGAGGTTGGCCGGCGAGCCATGCGTCAGGTGCCCGCCGGCGGCGAGGTCGAGGCCCATGAAGGCGTCGCCCGGCTGCAGCAGCGCGAGGAACACCGCCTGGTTCGCCTGCGCGCCGGAATGCGGCTGCACGTTGGCGAAGCCGCAGCCGAAGAGCTTCGTCGCGCGGGCGATGGCGAGGTCCTCGGCGATGTCCACCGCCTCGCAGCCGCCATAGTAGCGGCGGCCGGAATAGCCCTCGGCGTACTTGTT
>CAYNYQ010000711.1:0-2183 GCA_964401305.1 uncultured Acetobacteraceae bacterium
CGCCCCGGGCTCGAGGCCTGGCACGACCGCGTGCTGGTGCTGGAGCGCGGGCCGGAGGGTGCGGTGCTGCGCGACGCGGCGCCGCGGGAGCGGCCAGGCACGGCAAGCGCGCCGCCATCCCGGGCCTTGGGCGCCGCCGCCTGATCCGGCGCCCTCAGCCGCGGCGCCGCCCGCGCCTCAGGGCGTCGCCTTGCCCGTGTGCAGCTTCATGCGCATGTGGTCCGGCACCTCCATGCCCGCATCGGTGAAGGCCTTGCGCAGCGCCGGGATGTGCGGGCCGAAGATGCCCTCGCGGTTCTCGCTGCACCATTCGCGGGACTCGTGCGGCATCCGCAGGCTGCCCTGGAAGCGCGGCATCACCCAGCGCGCGAACAGCTCGTAGCTGCGCAGCGTGTCCTCGCGGTTGGCCCATTCATGCGCGCGGAACAGCACGCCGCCGCAGCCACCCTCGGTGTAGTCCAGCAGCCGCTCGATGCCCTTGGCCACCGTCTCCGGGCTGCCCACCAGCGTGGAGCCGGCGCGCAGGCCGTCGCCCAGCGGGTCCTCGCTGCGCATCGGCGGGCGGCCTAGCGTCTCGCTGAAATAGGACAGCGTCTCGACGCGCTCGCCGAGCTTCACGTCGCGGAAGGCGCGCTCGTCCTCCTCGGCGACATGCATGTTCACCACCAGGCGCCAGCCCTCGCGCGGCATGCTGGTGCCGTGCTTCGCCGCCTCCGCCTCGCCGAGGCGCCAGTGCTCGGCGAGCTTGGCATTGCCGCCCGGCAGCCCGGCGCCGAGGCTGAGCAGCCCGACGCCATACTTGCCCGCGGTCAGCACGCCCGAGGGCGTCGTCGCGCTGGCCACGGCGATGTCGAAGCGCGGATAGCTGTAGGGCGCGAGGTGCAGCCGCGCCTCCTTCATCTCGAACCAGTCGGTCTTCATCGTGACCGGTTCCTCGCAGGCCAGCAGCTTGAGGATGGCGCCCAGGCTCTCGTCCATCATGCGCCGCTGGTTGATCGGGTCGATGCCGAGCATGTAGGCGTCCGAGACCAGCGCGCCGGGGCCGCAGCCCAGCATGGCGCGGCCGCGCGACATGTGGTCGAGCTGCACGAAGCGCTGCGCCACCATGAAGGGATGGTGGTAGGGCAGGCTGGTCACGCCCGAGCCCAGCCTGATGTGCTTCGTCCGCTCGAAGGCGGCGCCCATGAAGATCTCGGGCGAGGCGATGATCTCCCACCCCGCCGAGTGGTGCTCGCCGATCCAGGCCTCGTCGTAGCCCAGCGTGTCGAGCCACTCGATCAGCTCCATGTCGCGGCCGAGCGCGAGCGTCGGGTTGTCGCCCACCCGGTGGAAGGGGGCGAGGAAGATGCCGAAGCGCAAACCGCGGTGCCTGGCGTGCATGGAGCCGTGCCTTTCCGTTCCGTGACCCTGAACGCCCGAGGCTAGACCAGAACGCCCGGCACCGGAACCGGGTCGCCGCCGCCGCGGCCGGGCCCCTTCGCCGCGACGCGCGTCGCGGGTTGTGACGCGCAGCACAGCGGCAACGACGCCCGCCGCGCGATCCTGCGCTTCGCCGCCCGCGATCCGATGCCGCGGCGGGACGAGGAGTGCACCATGCACACGATCACCATCGGCCGGTTCCCGACCGGCGTGCTGCCGGCGCTGTCGCGGCCGGTCGCCATGCTCCGCCGCCGCGTGCTGCTCTGGCTGCGCGCGCGCCGCACCCTGGCGGAGATGGCCGAGGCGGATCCGCGGATCCTCGCCGATGCCGGCGCGGCCCCGCCTGCCGCCGCTTCGCCCGGGCTGGCGGCCTTCCGCATCGACCCGCGGCCGCTCTGGTCCGCCGGGCTCACCCCGCTGCCCTGCCCGCCCACGCGGCCGCAGGGCGAACACGCCGACCGTGCAAGGAAAGACTGAGCATGCATACCAACGCCATCCCGCATTCCGCGCTCGATGCCATCCGCGCGCGGCCGCGCACCGCGGCGCGCCGGACGCTCCTGCAGTGGTTGCTCCAGCGCCTGCGCGCCTGGCGCATGGAGGCGGAGCTCGCCCTGGTCGAGCCGCGCCTGCTGGAAGATGCCGGCATCCCGCGGCGCAGCGGCGCCACCCCGCACCGGAGCCTCGAGCCGGTGACGCCGCGCCGCTGACGCCGGGCGGCGGCGGCCCCCCCGGCCGCGGCCCTCGGCGCGGCGGCAGCCCCCCGG
>CAYNYQ010000712.1:0-2182 GCA_964401305.1 uncultured Acetobacteraceae bacterium
CGGTCGCCGAGCGCGTAGAGGCGGCAGCGCGGCGGGCCACCGAGCGGCGGTTGCGCCGCGCATTCGGCCATCGCCGCCGCCTCGGCCGCCGCCGGGCTCGCGCCGGCGCCGATGAAGAAGCCCGGCGGCGAGGCGGAGAGGGCGATGGCCTTGGGCGTCGGCCGCGCGGCATAGCCGCCCAGGGCGGCGGGCGTGGCGGCGGGCGGGACCATGGGCACCTGCTCCGGCGCGAAGCGGCCGAGATGCCGGACCCGCGGCATGTCCCGCCGCGGCGCGCGGCGCAGGTCGCTCGCCTGCACCGCCTCGTCCACCGCCAGCAGGACGCAGGGCCGCCCGTAATGGATCTGGCAGCCCTCGAGGGCGAGCTGCTCCGCCTCCGCCGGGCCGGCGCGCCGCGTGCGCCGGTAGAGGCCGCCCGCTGCCGGCTCCACCGCCAGCGCCTTGCTGCCGACCGCGGCGGCGTAGGCGGCGAGGCTGTCGATGCGCTCCGGGCTCATGGCGACGCCGCCGCGCGCGAGCAGCGTGCGGAGCTGCGTCGGCAGCGCCTCCGCGCCGGAGGCGGGTGGCGCGGCGGCGGGCGGCGCGGGGGCAGGTGGCACGGCGGCCTCCGCCACCGGCGTCATCGGCTCGGTCCGCCGCGCCGGCAGCACCACCCGGTTGCCCACGGCATAGAGCAGGCAGGGCCCGTCGCGGCCGGCGCGCACCGGGTCCGCATTGCAGCGCCCGAGCGCATCGGCCTCGGCCGCGTGCTGGCTCGCCGCGCCGGTGGACCACACATAGGTGCCGCCGGAGGGGTGGTGGGCGATCGCCTTCGGCTCCGGCGCGGCGCCGTAGTCGCGCAGGCCCGGCTGGGCGCGGCGCTCGGCGCTGGCCCCGGGCAGCAGGGCGGGATCGAAGGGGCCGGCATAGGCCAGCTGCGGCATGTCGCGCGGGGTCCAGGCGCCGCCTGGCCCGGGGCCCTGCAGCCGGTCGTCCACCGCCACCAGCACGCAGGGCGAGCCATAGGCCACCTGGCAGCGTTCCAGCACGAGCTCGGCCGCGCGGGGCGCATTGGCGGCGGTGAGCCCATCGAAGCGCCAGCTCGCGCGCCGCTCCGGGTTCACCGCCAGGGCACGCACCGGCCGTGCCGCCAGGTAGAGCCGTGCGATGGCGGCGGCGCCAGCCGGCGTCAGGTGCGGGATGGCCGCCGCGAACGTCGGCTCGTCCAGCACGGCGCCGGGCGTGCCGGGTGGCGCGGTGCCCGGCGCGGCCTGGGCGGCGGCGGGGGCCGTGGCGGGGGCCGCCAGCTGCGCCAGGCGGTTGCGCGCGAGCGGCGCGAAGGTGCCCTGCGGGAACCGCTCGAGATAGGCGCGGAAATCGGCCGCATCGGTGCTGCCGCGGATGCTGTCCCAGAACAGCAGCTCGGGGTCGGCGGCGGCCGTGCGCGGCGCCGCCGCGGGCGCCGAGGCGGGGGCCGGCGGCTTGAAGTAGAATGCACCCTCCAGCGAGGAATGCTCCCAGGGCACCTGGCGCCCGCCCGTCGCCTCGCGCACGTCGCGGCGGACCTCGGCCATCAGCTGGCGCAGCTCGACCCCGGGCTGCTCCAGCCGCTGCAGCAGCGCCGCCGTGAAGGGGCCGTTCCGCCCGCGCCCGTCCTCGGCGACGGTGCCGGGGGCGGTGGCGAAGGCGATCAGCGTGCCCACCGCCGCCCGCACCGGCGCCAGGCCCGGCGCCCCGGCCGAGCGCGTGCCGGAGGCCATGCGGCCGCGGAACGGGTTGTCCCGGCAGGCGTCGAGCAGCACGATCGTGACCCGCGCCGCGCCTTCCACCTGCTCCAGCACGCCATCGGCGTCCAGCGCCTCGAAGCGGAGGTCGCGGTCGGAGGCGATGTCGGCGGTGCGCGGCAGCAGCCAGTTGCGCCCGCCCGCCTCCACCGCGTGGCCGGCATAGAAGAACAGCGCCGCATCGGCGCCGCGCGCCCGCGCCCCGAAGCGGCGCACCGCCTGTTCCAAGGTGGCCCGGTCGGGGTCGATCACGACCTCGGTCTGGAAGCCGAGGCGGCCAAGCGCCGCGCCGATATCGGCGGCGTCGTTGGCCGGGTTGGCCAGCGGCGGCACCGCCTGGTAGGCGGCGACGCCGACGATCAGCGCGACCCGCGGCTGCGCCGCCGCCGGCAGCGCGGCGAGAAGCGACAGCAGGGCGA
>CAYNYQ010000713.1:0-2174 GCA_964401305.1 uncultured Acetobacteraceae bacterium
GTGGTGGCGGGCGAGGAAGTCGGGCGGGAGGAGGTCGGGGGGGATGCGGGGTTGGGGGCGGCGGCGGGGCATGGGGAGGTGGTCCGGGGAGGGCGGATCATGCCCGCGCCGGAAGGTGCAAGTAAAGGAATTATTTCCCATTCATCGGTGTTCAGCGTGGAACCGCGCCCGATGAAGCGACGCCCATTTCGGATCAGGCGATCCGGAAGTCGAGCCGTCGCCACAGCTCGTAATCGTTGATGCACGTCACTCCCATCGTCGCGCAGACGTCGGGCACCTTGCGCTTCGCGCGTGTTGCCGTGCGCTTCGATACCTCGCGTGTGACGACGACGCGCTCGGAACCCCCCATGGCGGCGGCGATCAGGAAAGGGTCGCGCGTCAGCGTCAGCAACTCGACGTCGTTGAGGTCGGCTGCGTATCCCTCGGCAATCACCCTCTGTACCGTCGCCATATCGACGGCCTCGGCCAGGATGATCGCCTTGCGCACCTCGGAGCGTCGGAGCCATTGGCCGAGCAGGTCGGTCGACTTGGCGACCTCGTCATAGATCTGGCGCGGCATTTTGACGCGACCCGCCTGTGCCTGGGTCAGAAGCCATTCCCAGAACGGACCGATGCGGTCGATCGGGTAGTAAGTAGTCCCCATGCGCCCGGATGGGGACGTTCGCATCCATCAGGTACAGCGTCATGCGGCCCGCTGGCGTTCCCGGAGGAGCTGGTCGACCGCACCGGGGGGGACGCCGAGGATACGCGCGGCCTTGGTATGCGTCAGCACGTCGTCCTGTAATGCGCGCCGCACCGTGTCGAGCAGTCCGGCGCCAAGCCGGGACCGCCTCAGGACGTTGGGCGATGGGCCGCGGTCGTCCGGCCCGCGAATCTCCCGCGCCCGTTGCCGCTCGGCACGCCAGCGCTCGGCGAAGGACCGGAACATCTCTGTCGCCAGCCGATCAGTGATCCATCCGTTCAGCAGAAAGCGGTAGGTCACCACGCCCTGGGAGACGTTCCAGATCCCGGCAATATCGGCGGCTAGGGACAGTGCGCGTTCGAGGTCGAAATCGCCAGCCTTGGCCGCGGAAACCTCCGCGAGCGCCTCGGGAGGCAGGAGGAACTCACCTGCTGCCGCATTGCAGTAGCGTTCGACTGCGTGGGAGGGCTTGCCCCGCAGCGGCCCGGACACGCCGGTGGCGCCGATCCAGATGTGCGCCAGCTCGTGCATCAGGGTGAAGGAGCGCGCTGCCCTGGCGTCGTTGTCGTTGATGACGACGAAGGGCGCGATGTCGTCGGCGAGCGCGAAACCGCGGAAAACCTCCTCGCTCACATCGGAATGGTGGGAGCCGAGGTCGCCGAGGAGCAGTACATAGATTCCCGCCTGCTCCGCGGCCGTGCGAAGCAGGGCGAACAGTGCATCGGCGTCCCGCGCCTTCCGCTGCGCCGCCACGCTGATGCCTAGAGTCGCGCGGATCCTGGAGGCCACAGCCGTGGCGCCCTCGTTGATGCGGCTGGACGCCACGAAGGCGAGTGGACGGATGTCCTCATCGTCGAGGAGCGCCTCGCGCAGCAACTGCTGGCGGGCACGGACATCGCGGATGAGGGCATCGAGCATGGCGTCATCGCGCGGGGACGACGCACCTGCCGTAGTGCGGAAGTCCTCGCCGCGGTCGGCGCGCGCCGGTGGGTGCGGCAGGTAGAAGGTGATCAGCGGTCGGCGGTAGGCTTCGACCGCCTTCTCAAGCAGGCCCTGGCTGACCGGCCGAACGCCGCTCTCGGCCTCGAGCAGCTTCTCGGCGGCGGTGAGCCTCGCGGTGGTCTTGAGGCCGAGCTTCCCCGCGGCCTCCTCGGGGGACAGCCCGGCGGTTTCTCGTGCCCAGGCCAGAAGCCTCGGATTGATCTGCACGCCCTGTCCCACGACGATCTGCAACTGCCCTCCTGGCGCAGATTACGACGGCTTCGCCCTCCAGCGGAATCGGCCATCTTCATGGCCCTTGGTGCCGCGGGCTCGGGAACGGGGTGGGATCAGGAGCCGGTTCGCTGACCGCAGGTGCGATCGACGGGATACCGCTTGGGCGACGACCGACCCGTGACCATCACCTTCGCCCCACTCACACCCACCGCCTTACCCTTCCCCGATACCCCTCGTACGCCGCCCCGAACCGCGCCGCGAGGTACGCCTCCTCCCG
>CAYNYQ010000714.1:0-2141 GCA_964401305.1 uncultured Acetobacteraceae bacterium
GGCGCGGGCCTGCTGGACCGCCGCGGCGGGCCGCGCGGCCGCGACGGCGGCGCCGGGGCGCGGCCGCAGGGCGGTGGCGGGCGCATCCGGCCCCCAGCCCTCCATGGCGCGAGCCATGGCGTGCTTGAAGGCGACCCCCGGCTTTTGCGGCAGCCGGCCGGGCGTCGCCGCAACAGGGGTGCCCGGCCCGGGCCTGCCGATCGCGCGCTCCATCGCCGCAGCATCGCCGGGCCAGGTTAACCGGGCGTTCCGCCGGCGGCGCGGCAACCGCCCCCGCCCGCCGCCCGTTCCCGCCGCCGGAGCCGCCCGCCCCTGGGCGCCCGCCCGCCGCCCCAGCCAGGACCCGCCGCCATGCCCGACGACAAGACCCTCCAGCCGCCGCAGCACCAGGACCACCATCCCGGCACCACGGCCGAGATGACCCCCCGCCCGCAGGACCACATGCAGGGCTGGACCGCCAGCGGCAAGCTCGCCGGCAAGGCGGCGCTGATCACCGGGGGCGATTCCGGCATCGGCCGCGCGGTGGCCATCGGCTTCGCCAAGGAGGGAGCCGATGTCGCCATCCTCTACAAGGACGAGCACGAGGACGCCGAGGAGACCCGGCGCGCGATCGAGGCGGAGGGGCGGCGCGCCTTCATGCTGGCCGGCGACATCGGCGACGCCGCCTGGGTGCGCGGTGCGGTGGAGCAGGCGGTGCAGGCGCTCGGCCACGGCCGGCTCGACATCCTGGTGAACAACGCGGCCGAGCAGCATGTCTGCGAGGACATCGCCCAGATCCCGGAAGACCAGGTGGAGCGGACCTTCCGCACCAACATCCTCGGCATGATCTGGGTGACCAAGGCGGCCGCGCCGCATATCCCCGAGGGTGGCGCGGTGATCAACACCACCTCCATCACCGCCTATCGGGGCAGCTCGCAGCTGATGGACTATGCCGCGACCAAGGGGGCGATCCTCGCCTTCACGCGCAGCCTCTCGCAGGCGCTGTGGCAGCAGAAGAAGGTGCGGGTGAACGCGGTGGCGCCGGGGCCGATCTGGACGCCGCTGATCCCCTCGAGCTTCGGGGAGGAGCGCACGGCCGAGCACGGCGCCTCCGCCACCATGGGGCGGGCGGGGCAGCCGGACGAGGTCGCGCCCTGCTTCATCTTCCTCGCGAGCCAGGCCGACAGTGGCTACATGACCGGCCAGACCCTGCACCCGAACGGCGGCACGGTGATCAACGGGTAGCGGCGCGCGGGGCCGGGGGCCCCCGCCGGCGCCGGCCGGCGAAGTACCCATGTCGGCGCCTGCCGGCGACTTACTCATGCCGGCGCCGGCCGGCGGCATGGCGATGCCGGTGGCGGCCGGCGGGGCGGTCATGCCGGCTCCATCCGCCGGGGCAGGCGGGCCAGGCCGGCGCAGAGCCGGTGCATGGCGCGCAGCCCCCGCAGCACCGCCCGCGGCGGCTTCCAGACCTCGCCCGGCGCGGGCGCGATGCGCCGCACGGTGCGCAGCAGCACCGGCGCGTAGAGCGCGAACAAATCCCGATCCGGCAGCGCGGCCGAGGGGCCGGGCAGGGCGGAGAAGAGACAGAGCCGCCGCGCCAGCGCCAGGCCGGAGAGGCCGAGGCGGCGGACGCCGATGCGGCGGAAGGCGCAGCAGGCGCGGTAGCGCAGGCCGAGCAGGAAGGAGCCGGGGCGGGCATGCGGGCTGCGGCCGCGCCCGCCGCGGCGCGTGAGGTCGGCGACCGCGCGGAGCAGGCGGTGGAAGAAGCCGGCCTCGGCCAGGCGGCGGAAGGTGATGCGCAGCGTGTCTGGGCGGCCGCATCCGGGCGGTGCATCGGCCCAGGCGGCGCGGCCGCCGCCGCGGGCCTCCGGCCGCTTGGCCATGACGGCGCGGAAGATGGCATCGAGGCGGGCGCGGGCGGGGTCGGCGCGCGGCCCCTCGGGCGTGGCCCAGATATCGGCGAGGGGGCGGCCCGGGCGGCCGGGCAGGCCGGCCATGCCGGGGGGCAGGAGGCGGCGGAGGAATTCCCACTCGGCGTCTGTCATCGGCGCCCAGGGGTGGGGCGGGGTGAGGGCGACGGTGGGGCCGGTGTGGAGGCGCCAGACGAGGTGGTGGCGGGCGAGGAAGTCGGGCGGGAGGAGGTCGGGGGGGATGCGGGG
>CAYNYQ010000715.1:0-2140 GCA_964401305.1 uncultured Acetobacteraceae bacterium
ATGGACTATGCCGAGTCGCGGCGTCGCATGGTCGATGGGCAGATCCGTCCGAACCGCGTCACCGACCCCGCGCTGCTGGACGCGCTGGGCAGCCTGCCGCGCGAGGCCTTCCTGCCCCCCGCCCTGCGCAGCCGCGCCTATCTCGACGAGGATGTGGGCCTGCCCGGCACCCCCGGCCGCGTGCTGATGGAGCCCATGGTGCTGGCCCGCCTCCTCCAGCTCGCCGCGCCGCGGCCGGGCGACCGCGCGCTCGTCGTCTGCGCCGGCACCGGCTACGGCGCGGCCGTGCTGGCGCGCACCGGCGCCCGCGTCGTCGCCTTGGAGGAGGATGCGGGGCTGCGCGCCCTGGCCGGGGCGGGTCTCGCCGCGGCGGGGCTGGCGGCGGGCGCGGTGCGGCTCGAGGCCGGGCCGCCGCAACAGGGCTTCCCCGCCGGCGCGCCCTATGACGTGGTGCTCATCGAGGGGGAGGTGCCGGCCGTGCCGCCGGCCATCGCCGGCCAGCTCGCCGAGGGCGGGCGGCTCGTCACCGTCGAGGGCGGCGGCGGGCGTGCCGGCCATGCGGTGCTCGGGCGCCGGATCGGCGGCGCCTTCACGGTGACCCCGGCCTTCGACTGCGCCACCCCCGCCCTGCCCGCCTTCGCCCCGGCGCCAGGCTTCGTCTTCTGAGCCGCCGCCGCCCCTGCCCGGCCCCGTCCTGCCGCCGACCGCGCGGCCGCCGGGCAGCGGCAGGCGCGGTCGCCGCCGGGTCGCGGCCCGGCCCGCACCGGCGGCGCCATGTGCGGCGGAACGGCAACGCCGTGCGACAGACGGCGGGACGCTGCATTGGCGCGGCGGGGCGATGCTATATTCTACCCCCGAAGAGGAGCGGAGGGACGGATGCGGGCTCGCCAGGCGCGGGGCCGCCCGTCCGCCTGCCCTGAGCATGCAGCCGCGGCCGCGCCGCGACGGAAGGACCTTGCGACGATGAGGTTGACCCGCACCGCCCTGGCGCTGAGCACGGCGCTGCTGGTGCCGCCTGCGCTGCTGGCCGCCGGCGCACGCCCGGCATCCGGCCAGACGCTGCAGGAGGCGCTGGCCATGGCCTACGCCAACAACCCGACCCTGCTCGCCGCCCGTGCCAATCTTCGCGCGGTCGACGAAAACGTTCCGCAGGCCCTGGCCGGCTGGCGGCCCACGGTGCAGATCGCCAGCAACGTCGGCTGGACCGACAGCCGCACCCGCACCCAGTTCGGCCCGACCGCGACCGACCGCACGCTGAACTCGAACTCCCTCACGGTCACCCAGCCGCTGTTCCGCAGCGGCCGCACCGTCGCCTCCACCCGCCGCGCCGAGAACCAGGTGCTTGCCCAGCGCGCCCGGCTCTTCGCCACCGAGCAGCAGGTGCTCAGCGACTCCGTCACCGCCTATGTGAACGTCATCCGCGACGGGGAGCTGCTGCAGCTCAACATCAACCAGGAGCAGGTGCTGGCCGAGCAGCTTCGCGCCACCAACGAGCGCTTCCGGGTCGGCGAGATCACCCGCACCGACGTCGCCCAGGCGGAATCCCGCCTCGCCGGCGCCCGCGCCAACCGCGCGCAGGCCGAGGGCAACCTGCAGGTCAGCCGCGCCATCTTCCAGCGCCTGGTCGGCGCCCCGCCGCAGCGCCTGCTCGCGCCGCAGCCGCTGCGCGCGCCGGTACGCTCGGCGCAGGAGGCGGCGCAGCTGGCCGCCGCCAACAACCCCAACGTCGTCGCCGCCCTGTTCGACGAGGCCGGGGCGCGCGACAACGTCGACATCCAGATCACCACCCTGCTGCCGCAGCTCAGCCTGCAGGGCCAAGCCTTCCGCAACGGCAACTCGATCCAGACCGGCACGGTCACCGAGGGCCTGCAGGCGACGATCAACCTCACCCTGCCGATCTACCAGGGCGGCGCGGAATACGCGGCGGTGCGCCAGGCGCGCCAGCAGGCCGTGCAGCTGCGCCAGGTGGTGGGGGAGCAGCGCCGCCTCGTCACCCAGCAGGCCACCGCCGCCTGGGAGGAGCTGCAGTCCCGCCGCGCCCAGGTCGAGAGCGTGCGGGCGCAGATCCGCGCCGCCGAGATCGCCCTCGACGGCGTGCAGCGCGAGGCGATCGTCGGCAGCCGCACCACGCTCGACGTGC
>CAYNYQ010000716.1:0-2140 GCA_964401305.1 uncultured Acetobacteraceae bacterium
ACCATGGTCTTGATGGTGAAGGAGGGATCCTCGGCCCGGCCGAGCTTGAGATAGGCAAAGCCGCCCGCCGCGCCGAGCAGCAGGATCAGGAAGAGCGTCAGCGCGCCATTGCGCACGGCCCATTCGGAAAGATTGAAGCGCATCGCGCGTCGGTTCCCGTTCGCTCCGCGGGCCAAGGGAGGGCTCTGACCTCCCTTGGATCCCACCCGCCAAAGGCCGAAGGGCCTTTGGAAACCACTCTCTTGCTGCCTCTCCGTCGGTGCCCGGCCGGCGTGGCGGTGCTGCCACGGAAAGGCGGCTTGCAAAGGGTCGGACGTACACGTCCGACCGGCCTTTGCTGGGGTGTCCAGAGGGGCAAAGCCCCTCTGGCGATGCCTCGCCTATCTGAGCGTCGCCGCCATGCGCGTGCCCACCACCCGCACCGGCAGCGCGGGGTCGAGTAGCTGCGGCCCCAGCGAGACCACCTTGTCGCCCGGCGCCAGCGCCGGCGCGCGCAGCGTCGCCGTGACCTCGCCGAGGCTCACCACCTCGACGGGGACGGCCTGCAGCCGCGCGCCCTCGACCTTCCACACCATCGGCCCCTGGCCGCGGTCGTGCAGCGCCGAGAGCGGCAGGGTCGCCACCGGCGCGCCCTCGGCCGTGCTGGCGAGCCGCACCGTCCCGGTCATGCCGAGCGCGACCCAGTCCGGCGCCTCGGCGGGCAGGGAGAAGCGCGCGGCATAGGTACGCAGCGCCGTCTCGGCCTGCGGCGCGAGCTCGCGCAGGCGAAGGGGCACGGGCGGCGCATCGGGGCGCGACCAGAAGCCGGCCGCGGCAACGGCACCTGGGGCGAGGCCGGCCACCGCGGCCTCCGGCACCTGCACCACCAGCTCGCGCTCGGCCGGGTTGGCGAGGCGGAGCACGGGCTGGCCCTCGGCCACGACCTGGCCGGCCTCGGCCAGCAGGGCGGTGACGACGCCGTCGGCGGGGGCGCGCAGGGTGGCGTAGTCCAGCCGGTTGCGGGCGAGGGCGAGCTGGGCGCGGGCGGCCGCGGCCTTCTCGGCGGCGGCGCGGGCGGTCGCCTGGCGCTGGTCGTCGAAGGCCTGGGCGACATGGCCGGCGGCGAGCAGCGAACGGGCGCGCTGCGCATCGGCCGCGGCCTGGCGCGCCTGCGCCTCGGCCCCGGCGAACTCCGCCTCGGCGGCGCGCAGGCCGAGCGCGAGGTCGGCAGGGTCGAGCCGGGCGAGGGGCTGGCCGGCGGCGACGATGGCGCCGACATCGACCAGGCGCTCGACGATGCGGCCGCCGGCGCGGAAGGCGACATCGGCCTCCCGCCGGGCGCGGACCACGCCGGTCCAGGCGCGGGTCTCTCCATGCGGGGCGAGGCGCACCTCGGCGACCTGCACCGGGCGTGGGGCGGGGGGCTCGGGCGCGGCATCGGCCCGGGTCGCCTCGGCCCGGCAGCCGGCGAGGGCGAGGCCGGCGAGCAGCAGGGCGGGCAGGGCGGCGGCGGCGGGCGGGCGCCGGTGGCGGCGCAGCCGCGTGCGCAGGCGGGTTGCCGCCGGGCGGATCTCCCGCAGCAGCGGCGGCGCGAGGGCGACGAGGCCGAGCCCGAGCCCGACCAGCGCGGTCGGGCACGGGCCGGAGGCGACCGCCATGCGCGGCAGCACGCCGGCGGTGAAGGCGAGCTGGGGGGAGGGCGCGGCACCGGCCCGGACGGTGGCGAGAAGGAGGAGGCGCTGCATCGGGGGCTCCCGGGTGGTCGGGAGTCAGTATGGGAGTGAACTGACGAAAGTCAATAATCGTCAGTCCAAACCCGTCATGGGCGGAGCGCGCGCAGCACGAACTCGGTCATGGCGGCCACCTGGGCGCGCAGCAGCTCGGGCGTCTGGCCGCGGCGGGCGATGCAGGTCTCGACCATGGTCGGGTGGTTCCAGGCGACCATGCTGTGCATGACGAGATGCGACGTCGCCTCCGGGTCGAGCGGGGCGAAGGCGCCGCTGGCGATGCCGTCCTCGATCACCTGGCGGATGGCGGCGTGCACGGCGCCGATGAAGCGCTCGACCACGCCCCAGTGCTCGTCCATGGCGGCGGCGACCATGTCGTACATGCGCCGCTCGGCGAAGAAGAACTCGAGCTTGCGCTCGAACAGCACCGAGAG